>DATEZO010000328.1:0-13306 GCA_035255485.1 Burkholderiaceae bacterium | reverse complement strand
GCTGCCTTGGCAATATTTATTTCTTCGCCTTGACCGGCCGTTGCCAGTTTTCAATGGTGACTTGCCTGGCACGCGATACCGTCAGCTTGCCTGCCGGCGCATCCTTGGTCAGCGTGGTGCCGGCGCCGAGCGTTGCGCCTTTGCCGACGGTAACCGGGGCCACCAGTTGCGTATCGCTGCCGATGAAGGCGTCGTCTTCGATGACGGTGCGGAACTTGTTGGCGCCATCATAGTTGCAGGTGATGGTGCCGGCGCCGATATTGACGCGCGAGCCAATCGTCGCATCGCCCACATACGCCAGATGGTTCGCTTTGCTGTGGGCGGCGATCCGGGTGTTTTTGATTTCGACGAAATTGCCGATATGCACGTCTTCGGCCAGTTCGGCGCCGGGTCGCAGCCGCGCATACGGACCGATCACCGAGGCGGCGCCGACCGTTGCGCCATCGATGTGACAAAACGGCTTGATCTGTGCGCCTGCCGCGATGCGCGCATTGCTGATCACGCAATGCGCGGCAATCGCGACGCCGTCTTCCAGTTCGACCCTGCCTTCAAATACGCAGCCGACATCGATGCTGACATCGCGCCCGCATGCCAGCGTGCCGCGCACGTCGATGCGGGCCGGATCGGCCAGCGTCACGCCCTGTTCCAGCAGTGCGTATGCATGATTGCGCTGGTAAATGCGTTCCAGTTCCGCCAGTTGCACCTTGCTGTTGACGCCCAGGGTTTCCCATGCGGCATCGGGTTGCGCGGCGACCACCGGCACGCCGTCGGCCACGGCGCGCGCGACGATGTCGGTCAGGTAATACTCGCCTTGCGCATTGTCGCTGGACAGGGTGGTCAGCCATTGCTTCAGCTTCACAGTCGGCGCGACCAGGATGCCGGTATTGATTTCGCGGATCGCGCGTTCGCTATCCGTTGCATCCTTCTGTTCGACGATGCGGACGATCTCGCCCTGTTCGCGCACGATGCGGCCGTAGCCGGTCGGGTCATCCATGAGCACCGTCAGGATCGCCAACTTATTCCCTCCTGCCATGTCTAACAGCCGCTGCAACGACCTGGCGTTTGTCAAGGGCACATCGCCGTACAGCACCAGTGTCGGTGCAGCATCATCCAGGTGCTGGACTGCCTGCATCACTGCGTGGCCGGTGCCTAGTTGCGGTTCCTGCCGGGCAAACCGGATATCGGTTGCCTGCAGGGATTGCGGCACGGCTTCGCCGCCATGGCCGTAGATGACGCAGATCCTGGTGGGTGACAATGTCCGTGCGGTATCGATTACATGGGTCAGCAGCGGTTTGCCGGCCAGCGGATGAAGCACCTTTGGCAGCGCCGATTGCATGCGTTTGCCCATGCCGGCTGCGAGAATGACAATATTCATAAGTGAAAAAACGAAGTGAGGGAAAATTTTATCATGCGGCACTGGCGCGCTTTTTCAGCCAAGGCGATATGGCTGGCCGCCATTGTCCTGTTGACGAGCTGCAGTCTGGTGCGTCTGGGTTACAACCATGGAGAAACCCTGTCGTACTGGTGGCTGAATGCGTATGCGGATATTACCCGGGAACAGAACCCGTGGGTCAGGCAAAGCATTGCAGACCTGTTTGCCTGGCATCGCAAGACGCAGCTTCGGGATTATGTGCAATTTCTGTCATCGGCGCAAAAGCAGTTGCGCACCACGGTCACCAAAGCCGATGTGCTGACCGATTTCGATGGGATCAAAGAGCGCGCGGCGCTGGTCATCGACAAGGCGATTCCCGATCTGGCGGATTTTGCGCTGACACTGGATCAACAGCAAATTACCCATATCGAAAAAAAATTCGCGTCGAACAATGATGCCTATCGTAGGGATTATCTGCGCGGCAATCTTGAGCAACGTCAGTTGTCCCGTTTCAAGAAAGTCATGGAGCAGGCGGAATACTGGTTTGGCGATTTCAATCGCGACCAACTGGCGTTGATCCGTCGTGCCTCGGACGAGCGGTTGCTGGATAGCGAATTGCTGTTGCGCGAGCGGCAATACCGGCAACAGCAGATGATTGCCTTGCTGAAAAGAATCCGGGCGGAAAAGCCGAGCCGCGATGCCACGATCCGGATACTGAGGGACTATGCCGCTACCATGTTTGAGCATGCCGGCGGTGGCGAGCATGAGCGCATTTTCAATGCATCCAGGGATGGGGCCGCGGTGATGGCCGCCGTCATCATCAATTCCGCGACGCCGGCACAAAAAGCGCATGCGCATAAAAGGCTGCAACAATGGATCGATAATTTCAGCACGCTCGCCATGCAGCGGGATTGAGCCATTGCGCGGTGTCAGCCGCAGGTCTTGTTGTCCCGGCAAGCATTGTATTTTTGTGTGAAGACAATTAGAAAAAGCGGGAGTATCGGCAAAAACACTGAAAAATTCGCAATAAGTATGCGGCTTTTTAAAAATACACGCACCAGTATTTAAATTGTGCAAAACCGGCCTTCCATGTGGCTGCACACGCGCACGGCGTCCCACGCCATCCCGGCGACGCAGCTCGCCCGTATCAGGGCAGCGCGAGCGATGCCGGCCGGGATACGCGCCGGCCGGATGTGGTCGAACCATGGCGCATTCCGACGCTGCGTTGCCTCTTTCCCGATACGCCCCATGAAACCGGTCCTGTTTGTTGCACTGTCCTGCTGCCTGCTGGTGCTGGGCGGTTGCAGTTCGGTCGATCTTGCCAGCCGGCGGCAGCAAATCATGCAAAGGCATGTGGTGCCGCCTGGACAGCCTGCGGCGCCGGCGCCTGCCATGCCATCCGCCTCATCGCCAGCGCCGACGCCGCTGGAAACACGGAACATGCCGCATCCGCCACGCCGTGCGCCGCCGGTCCTGGTCGAGCGCCCTCCGGTTGCGCCGGCTGCGATTCCACGCGTTCCCGCACCCGTCATCAGGGCGCCGCAACCTGTCGGCCCTGTGCCGCCCGCACCGATCACTTCCTGCGATGCCGGCGGCTGCTGGAGCGGAAATGAGCGCTACAACAGCGGCGGTGGCGCCTATCTCGACAAGAACGGGCGATTGTGCCAGCCCACTGGCACATCGATGCAGTGCTTTTGAGGTGCCTGTAAACAGGGTCAGAGTAATTTCCGCGATAAGGCTGCGGAAAAAAACTCTGACCCTGTTTACAGGCGCTATCGCTTACGACAGGGCGATCAATCCTCCGGCTGCAACGGAATCACGCTGGAAACCGTCGCCGTCGAACACGGATCTTCGTCGAAGGCGATGTCGCCATTCGGATCGGCGATGCCGGTGGCCTGCAGTCCGGTGAAATCGAACAGGTTGCGGTCCATCAAATGCGATGGGGCGACGGTAGAGAGCGAAGAGAAAATGTTTTCGACGCGACCCGGGTGCTTTTTTTCCCACTCGCGCAGCATCGCCTTGATCTGCTTGCGCTGCATGTTTTCCTGGCTGCCGCACAGGTTGCACGGAATGATCGGAAATTGCCGCACGGCGGCGAAGCGCTCCATGTCCACTTCCTTCACATACGCCAGTGGCCGGATCACGACGTGCTTGCCGTCGTCGGATTGCAGCTTGGCCGGCATGCCTTTCAGCTTGCCGCCGAAGAACAGGTTGAGGAAAAAGGTTTCGAGGATGTCGTCGCGATGATGGCCGAGCGCGATCTTGGTCGCGCCCAGCTCGTCGGCGACCCGGTACAGGATGCCGCGTCGCAGCCGCGAACAGAGCGAACAGGTGGTTTTTCCTTCCGGGATCACGCGCTTGACGATGCTGTAGGTGTCCTGGTTTTCGATATGGAACGGCACGCCGAGCTTGCCCAGGTAATCGGGCAGCACCTGTTCCGGAAAGCCTGGCTGCTTCTGGTCGAGGTTGACCGCGATGATCTCGAAATCGATCGGGGCGCGTTCGCGCAAGGTCAGCAGGATATCCAGCAGGCCGTAGCTATCCTTGCCGCCGGACAGGCAGACCATGACCTTGTCGCCGTCCTCGATCATGTTGAAGTCGCCGATCGCCTGGCCGACCTGGCGGCACAAGCGCTTGTGCAGCTTGTTGTTTTCGTGGGCGGTTTTTTCCGCTTTCCTGATGCTGCCGCCGGCGTCGGCCGGCGTTTCCCGTTCCAGCGGGTGGATGGCAATGTCCGACATTTAAAGCGTGTCCTTGATGTGAAATACTTCGACGCCGACGCTTTCGCAATCCGGATACACGTCCGGCTTCGCGGTCGACACCCGCACCGCGTGCACTTTCGGATGCAGCAGCATGGCGCGCGCGACGTCGTCGCACAGGGTTTCCTGCAGATGGATATGGCCTTGCGCCATGCGCCTGGCGATCGTGTCGCGCATGAAATCGTAATCGACCACTTCATGCAGATGGTCGCCTTTCGGCGTGGACATGGCGAGCGGAATGAACAGATCGACGTTGATCAGCACGCGCTGTTCGCCTTTCTTTTCGAATTCATGCACGCCGATATTGATCTGGACTTCGTAGTTGCGCAAAAACAGCCGGCGGCATTCGCGCAATACAGGGTAAGTGAGGGAAGCAAGCATATTTTTCAGAGGGTAGGGTAAGCGGGTCTGGCAGGTTATGGCGCGACAAACATCACATCGCGTTGCAGGGAAATCAGATGCTGGCCGCCATCGACCGGCAGCGTGGCGCCGGTGATCGCGCGCGCTTCCGCGGCAAAGCAGACCGCGGCGGCGATGTCTTCCGGCGTGCTGGAGCGGCCCAGCGGCGTGGCGGCATGCGCCTGGCTGAAGCTGGCTTCGGTTTGCTGGCCGGACAGCAGCGTGATGCCGGGGGCAATGCCGACTACGCGCACTTTCGGCGCCAGCGCCTGTGCCAGCATGGTGGTCGCCGCATGCAGCGCGGCTTTCGACAGCGTGTATGACAGGAAATCGGGATTCAGGTTGAACAGCTTCTGGTCCAGCAGGTTGACGACGACCGCCTGCCGGCCTGCCAGCGTCGCGTCATGCAGCGCCTGCGCCAGCAGGATCGGCGCAGCCAGGTTGGCGTGCATGTGCGCATCCAGCCGGGCCAGCGAAAATTCCGCCGCATTGTCGTATTCGAACAGCGATGCATTATTGACCACGCACGATACCGGCCCGGCATCGAGCGCGGCAGTGGCGCGTGCCAGCAAGGTCCTGACGGCGGCTTCATCGGCCAGGTCGCATTGCACGGCGGCGGCGCGCCGGCCGAGGGCTTCAATCTCGCGCACCGTGGCCTGCGCCTCGGCAGCGGAACGACCGTAGTGCACGGCCACCTGCCAGCCGCGTTCCGCCAGCGCAAGCGCGATCGCGCGACCGATGCGTTTGGCCGCGCCGGTGACGAGTGCAACTTTTTGGCAATTTGTGGTCATAGACAAATAATGTTTTGCGGAAACGGGAGGAAAATTCATTGCGCGGTCTCATATCCCGCCGCCAATACGCGCCGTACCATTCTCGAACAGAGCGTTTGCGCCGGCCTGCCGTCCTGCGCGACGATTTCTCCACAAGCTCCGTGCCGATTCAATACAATACCGATAATATGCAACTGCAACTGCCTGAACCTTCCTTTGACGCCCAGATGGCGTCGCGCTCGCTCCAGACCCTGATCGCCAACGATATCCGGCACAATTCTGGCTGGATTTCCTTCGCCCGCTACATGGAGCTCGCGCTATATGCGCCCGAAGTGGGCTATTACAGCGGCGGCGCGGCCAAGCTCGGCAAAGACGGTGATTTTACAACCGCGCCCGAAATCACGCCGCTTTTTGGCGGCGCGCTGGCGCATGCGGCGGCGCTGCTGATGCAGCAAAGCGCACCGCAGATCATGGAATTCGGCGCCGGCAGCGGCCGGCTGGCCTTCGATATCCTGACCGAACTGGCAGAAATGGGCGTGGCGCTGCACCGCTATCTGATTGTCGAACTGTCCGGCGAATTGCGGGCGCGGCAGGAGCGGCTGCTGCGCAAGTTCCCGCAGGTTCGCTGGCTGGACAAGCTGCCGCATGCGTTTTCCGGCGTGGTGATCGGCAACGAAGTGCTTGATGCGATGCCGGTGCACCTGCTGGTCAAGACGGACCAGGGCTGGAAGGAGCGCGGTATCGGCTTGTCCGGCCCGTCGGCCAGGAAGTTCGTGTACCGCGAGCGCCTGTGCGACCAGCGGCTGATCGATCTGATCCCGGAGGCGGCGGCGTTGCCGCTCGGCTATGTTACTGAGGTGCATCCGGCTGCCGCCGGGTTCATGCAAACGTTGGGAGCCATGTTGTGCGCCGGACATGCCGATTCCGGCTTGGGCGGCGCGGCGCTGCTGTTCGATTACGGCTTTCCGGCGCACGAGTATTACCTGCCGCAACGCGCGCAAGGCACGCTGATGTGCCATTACCGGCATCACGCGCACGACGATCCGCTCTATTTGCCCGGCTTGCAGGACATCACCGCCCATGTCAACTTTACGGCGATGGCACGCGCTGCGCTGGACGGCGGCCTGGATCTGCTCGGTTACACCAGCCAGGCGGCGTTCCTGCTGGATGCCGGCATCGGCGACCTGCTGCTGCGCACCTCGCCCGAGGATGCACTGCGCTATCTGCCGCAGGCGAATGCCCTGCAAAAGCTGGTATCGCCGGCGGAAATGGGAGAATTGTTCAAAGTGTTAATGGTTGGCAAGAAGGTGGAACTGCCGGACAACTTCAGCCGGAATGACCGCAGCGCCCGACTGTGAGCGATACCGCCGGGACGTGCGTGCCGCAGGCGTTTTGGGCGGCATGCTTCCCGGATTGCGCTGCCAAGCTACGGAAAGCGATCGATTTCTGATAATCTGGGGAGTATCATGAAAAAAGTGGCAATACTCGCAATAAGACCGCTGGCGTCAAAAAATACAGGATAGAGTATTTATCATGCATATGGCACGCTCCCATCATCCCCGCTGGTGCGGAGAAGGCACTGTTCTTTCTAATTAACTGATCAACCAACCAACACAGCGCCCCAACGATCGACGATCGAAGGAGTGCATCGGGAAAACATCCATGATCCGCTGGCTGCTGACCATTTTCATTGCGTTGATCGTGTTTTCGGCAGCGTTGCCCTGGCTGGAGAAGCTTGGCGTCGGGCGTTTGCCGGGCGATATCCGTTTTACCCTGTTCGGCAAGCGGGTGTTCCTGCCGTTCGCCTCCACCGTGCTGTTGTCGACCGTGGTATTCCTGGCGGTGCGGCTGGTGCGATAAGCGTATATGCTGCGCAGAAAGGTTCCACTTGAGAGGTAAATGCGCATGATCCGCTGGGTTGTCGTCATTTTCATTGGATTGATCGTATTTCCGGCATTGTTGCCGTGGATGCGCCGGCTGGGGATCTGGCATGTGCCGGGAGACGTGCGTTTCAAGGTGGCGGGAATGCTGTGGTGCCTGCCGTTCGGTTCGACGGTCGTGGTATCGGCGCTGGCTTTCCTGATCGCGCAGGTGCTGCAGTGAAGGAATCGGGCAGAGCGCCGGCCCGCGCGTTTCATTGAAGGTCGATCAACCTGCTGTCATCCGCAACCGCGCCCCATGCCACCTCTCTACGAAGAACTGAAAGCCCGTTACGGCGATCGCTATAAGTGGCTGGTGCTGCTGACCGTGATGATCGGCACGATGGCCTCGATCCTGTCTTCCACCATCGTCAATGTCGCGGTGCCCGATCTGAGCCGGCATTTCGTGCTTGGCCAGGAGCGCGCGCAATGGGTCTCGACGGCATTCATGCTGGCCGTGACGATGTCGATGCTGACCACGCCATGGCTGCTGCTGCGCTATGGCCTGCGCCGCACCTATACCGGCGCGATCCTGCTGCTGCTGGCGGGTGGCGTCCTGGGCGGCTTCAGCCTGAATTATTCGATGCTGCTGTCGATGCGCGTGGCCGAAGGCCTGGCAGCCGGTGTGTTGCAGCCGATTCCCGCGATCGTCATCATGCGTGCGTTCGACGCCGATGAGCAGGGCAAGGCGATGGGCATCTTCGGCTTCGGCGTGGTGCTGGCGCCAGCGCTGGGACCGAGTGTCGGCGGCATTCTGGTCGAACATTTCGGCTGGCGTTCGATCTTCTTTGTGGTGGTGCCGTTTTGCCTGGTGGTGCTGGTGCTGATCCGGCGCCTACTGGCGGTCAATTCGCCGATGATGGGCAATGCCAAGGCGCTCGACTGGAAAGGCCTGTTGCTGGCGGGGGCCTGCACGATCAGCCTGCTGAACGGATTGGTGCATCTGCATGACGATCGCTGGCTGGCGGCCGGCCTGCTGGTATCGGGGCTGGCCTGCTTCATCAGTTTTCTCGTCTATCAACTGCGTACGGAACAGCCCTTGATGGACATGCGGCTGTTTCGCTACCGCCAGTTCGCGATGGGCGCGCTGGTGGCATTCATCTACGGCATGGGCCTGTTCGGCTCCACCTACCTGCTGCCAGTGTATATGCAGATGGCGCTGCAATATGCGCCGTCCGAAGCCGGCGTGATCCTGCTGCCGGCCGGGATCGTGCTGGCATTCATCATTCCTTTGGCCGGCAAGCTGGCCGATCACTTTCCTCCCAATATTCTGGTTGCCATCGGGTTGAGCCTGCTTGCGCTGTCATTTGCGCTGATGGCGACCGGCTCTGCCGCTACCGGCTATGTCACGCTGATGGCGTGGGCCATCATTGGCCGGCTCGGGCTTGGCTGCGTGCTGCCCGCGCTGAGCCTGGGTGCGTTGCGCGGCATCGATGCGACGATGGTCGCGCAAGGCGCCAGCACCATCAACTTCCTGCGCCAGCTGGGCGGAGCAATCGGCGTCAGCCTGGTCGGCATCGTGCTCGAATGGCGCCTGGCTGTTCACCATACCGGCCTGACGGCGCAGGCAGGAAGCGGAGTGGCGCGGGTGCATGCATTCAATGACACCTTCTGGTTTGTCGCCGCGATTTGCGCTAGCGCAGTGCTGGCCGCATGGCGCATGCGCGAAGCATCCGACAGCGCGATGCGGGCGCCGGGCTGCTGATGCGCATCCGATGGCGGCGCCAGGCGCCTGCACTGCCATACGCATCGACAGTACGCGCGGTTGTGCCGTAATATAGACAGACAATCAGCCGGGCGAGCCATACGTACGCCGGCGGCGCATTGTCATTTCATATTCACCGGCATCAGCAATCATGAAAGAATTTCGCGATCTGACTACATTAGTCATCGATCCCAACAGCAGCATGCGCGCCAGCATGCATAACATGCTCAACCTGTGCGAAATCACGAAGGTCGATCATGCGGTCAGCGCTGGCACTGCGATCCGGCCCTTGCAGAACAAGAATTACGACCTGATCCTGTGCGAATATGACCTGGCGGACGGGCAGGACGGCCAGCAACTGCTGGAAGACCTGCGCCACAACAAGCTGATTCCGATGCGGACCATTTTCATCATGGTCACCGCGGAACGGAGTTACGAGCGCGTGGTGAGCGCGGCGGAGCTGGCGCCGACCGATTATCTGCTGAAACCCTTCACCGCCGATGCGCTGCTGGAGCGGATCATGCGCGCAGTTGAAAAGCGGGCAGCGTTCATGTCGGTATATCAACTGATGGATCACGGCAGCCTGAACGACGCGGCGGCAGCCTGCGTGGAAGGCGAGGCGACTTATCCACGCTATGCGAATGAGTTCCTGCGCTTGCGTGCCGAATTGCATGTGATGCTGGGCCAGCCGGCCGAGGCCGAGACGATCTACAACCGCCTGCTCGAGAACAGGGCTGTCGCCTGGGCGCGCCTTGGGCTGGGAAAGACCTTGTTCATGCAAGACCGGTTTGGCGAGGCCGAGGCGCTGCTGGCCAGCCTGGTGGCCGATAATCCGAAATTCCTGGACGCCTATGACTGGCTGGCGAAAGCGCATGAGGCGGCCGACCAGTTGCCGCAGGCGAAAGATGTGTTGAAGAATGCAGTCGCAATTTCGCCGCATGCGGTGCGGCGTTTGCGCAAGCTCGGCCAGGTGGCACTGGAAACCGGTGACGTCGAAACCGCCGAGCAATCGTTCCAGAAAGTCGTGTCAAAAGCGAAATATTCCGAATTTCGCGACCCGGAAGACCATGTGCGCCTGGTAAAGACGTTGGTGAAAAAAGGCGACACACGGCAAGCCGCGATGGTGGTGCGCGATCTCGAAAAATCCTTGGGCGGCCAGGAAAAGACGCCGGCATGTCGCGCGATTGCATCCGCGTTGATCCACGAATCCGAAGGCGATGCCGAACGTGCAGCAGAAGAATTTCTGGCGGCGGTCGCCGCCTGCCGCAGCAGTACCGGCTTATCCAGCGAGATAAAGATCGGCCTGGCGAAAAGCTGCCTGGAAAACAATCTGGAGCAGGGTGCGTCGGAAATCATGCTCGATGTGATGAATAATGCCGCGGGCGATGCCGTGATGGGAAAGGCAACCAAAATGTTCAAGGACGCCGGCCGGCCCGATTTGGCGGAAAGCGTTGCCAGGCAAAGCCGCAGGCAGGTGGTCGAGATGGTTTCTTCCGGCGCCGACAAGGCACGGCAAGGGGATTTTCAGGGCGCAGTGACGTTGATGACCGAAGCCGCCTGCAAATTGCCGGAAAACCCGCAAGTGGTGTTCAATGCCGCCATTGCGGCACTCAAATGCCTGGAGCATCTCGGCTGGGATATCCGCCTGGCTGAACAGGCGCGCTGGTACATCGAAAATTCGCGCCGGCTGGACCCGACCAATCCGCGTCTGCTGCCCCTGACAGAGCTGTACCAGACGGTTTTGAAAAAATATGGCATCCTTCCGGGTCAGGTAATGGCAAAGCCGCCCACACGCACTTAGGCGGCCTGCCGGACTACGGAGAATCGGCCGCAACATTCCCGGGCAGATGCTGTTTTGCCGGTTTATTGATCAATGCCAGCGCCGACGGCGCATCGTAGCGCTGTATTAATAAAACCAACAGGAGGTGTCCCTCGATGAACCAGTATGTGATTGGCGCGACGCTGGTCGCGCTTGCATCAGGTTGTTCCATGCAAGCCCAAACCGTAAAAACCGCTGCACCTCAGTCCGTCGCCCCTGTTGCCGCGTCCGCAGTGGCGACGACGGCTTCCGGTATCGACATGAAGAATTTCGATAGCGCGGTGCGCGCACAGGATGATTTTTACCGGCATGTGAACGGCGCCTGGCTGGAAAAGACGGAAATCCCGGCCGACAAATCCGGCTGGGGCGCATTTTATGAACTGCGCGAAGAAACGCTACCGCAATTGCGCGCGATCATTGAGGACACCCTGAAGGGTGCCGGCACGGCGAATTCGGAAGCGCAAAAAATCTCCGGACTGTATGCCAGTTTCATGGATGAGCAAAAGCTCGATGCGAACGGCCTGAAGCCGCTGGCGGCAGAATTCGCCGCGATCGCATCGATCCGGAACAAGCGGCAGATTCCGGCGCTGATTGCAAACTTCAATCGTTTCGGCGCGACCGCACCGTATGACATTGGCATTCACCAGGATGCGAAAGATGCCACCAGGTACATCGTTGATCTGGGGCAAGGCGGCCTCGGCCTGCCGGACCGCGACTATTACCTGAAGGATGATGACGCCCGGCTGAAGGAAGCGCGCGTCCAGTATCAGGCGCATATCGAAAAAATGCTGGCCATGGCCGGCGACCGGAATGCCGCGGCCAGCGCCCGCAATATCCTGGCACTCGAGACCGCGCTGGCAAGGGTGCAATGGACCAAGGTGGAAAACCGCGATCCGGTCAAGACCTACAACCGCGTCGAGCTGGCCAAACTGGATGCGCTGGCGCCGGGCTACTACTGGAAATCCTATTTGCGCGCCGCCGGTATTGACGGCAAGATAAGCTACGTTGTCGTGAGCCAGCCAAGTTATTTCACCGGATTTGCCAAGGTGCTGCAGACCACGCCGCTCGAGGTCTGGAAAACCTACTTTAAATGGCATTTGCTCAGTAGCTACGCACCGTATCTTTCCAAGACTTACGATCAGCAGCACTTCGCTTTTTACGGCACCACGCTGCGCGGCATCCCGCAACAGGAGCCGCGCTGGAAACGCGGCATCAGACTGGTCGAGCACGCGATTGGCGAAGGACTTGGCAAGCTGTATGTCGAGCGGCATTTTCCGCCAGCCCACAAGGCGCGCATGGAAAAGCTGGTCGCCAATCTGCTTGAGGCCTATCGCCAAAGCATCGATACGCTGGACTGGATGAGTCCGGCGACCAAAAAGGAAGCGCAGGCAAAACTCGCCACCTTCATGCCAAAGATCGGTTATCCGAACAAGTGGCGCGATTATTCAGCGCTGAGCGTCAACAAGGACGACCTGGTCGGCAATGTGCGTCGCGCCAATGCCTTTGAATATCAGCGCAACATCAACAAGCTCGGCAAGCCGATCGACCGCGAAGAATGGGGCATGACGCCGCAGACCGTGAATGCCTACTACAATCCGGAACTGAATGAAATCGTGTTCCCGGCGGCGATTCTGCAGCCGCCGTTCTTCAATGCGCAAGCCGACGACGCCGTCAATTACGGCGGCATCGGTGCCGTAATCGGACATGAGATTAGCCACGGCTTCGATGATCAGGGCAGTCAGTACGATGGCTTGGGCAATCTACGGGATTGGTGGAGCAAGGAAGATCACGAGAAATTCAACGCCAAGACCGCCGCACTGATCAAGCAATACGATGCTTACAGTCCATTACCGGGTTACCACGTCAACGGCAATCTGACGCTGGGCGAGAATATTGCCGATAATTCCGGACTGGCAATCGCGTACAAGGCTTATCAATTATCCTTGGCCGGCAAGAAAGCGCCGCTGATCGACGGCTTTAGCGGCAATCAGCGCTTCTTCACCGGCTTTGCCCAGGTATGGCGCGGCAAAGTACGCGATCAGGAAACGGTCGTGCGGATCAAGACCGACCCTCATTCGCCACCGGAATTTCGCAGCAACGGGACTTTACGCAATCAGCCGAGTTTCTATGATGCCTTCGGCGTGAAGCCGGATGACAAAATGTACTTGGCACCGGAAAATCGGGTGCAGATCTGGTAACCGCCGGAAACGGATGCTCTGTTGCATAGCTGCACTTTTCCCATGCGTGCAAGTTTTTTCGCTGATGGCAGGCATGGGAATACTTTCTGCGAAGAAATAAAAAGCTGGTCCGGATTGATATCGGAACAGGATTGGCGCAGGCGCGAGAAATCGTGATTTTGGTCGGCTCGCCAATTTTTTCATTCCCAAATGCACATATTGATTGACAAAGAGGACTAACCTGCATATAGTTTGGGGTTCCCTGCGGAGGGGTGGCCGAGTGGTTAATGGCAGCAGACTGTAAATCTGCCCTCTTACGAGTACGCTGGTTCGAATCCAGCCCCCTCCACCAGCAGAGAAGATTGTGCGGTTGAGGTTTAGTAGGT
>DATEZO010000327.1:0-29273 GCA_035255485.1 Burkholderiaceae bacterium | reverse complement strand
TGTCGCTCTGCAACCTGGCGATATTGTGACGGTCTTCTCGCAAGCTGATGTAAAGGTGCCGATCGAAAAGCAAAGGATATTTGTTCGGGTAGAGGGCGAGGTAAATGTACCGGGTGTCTATCAAATGAACCCGAGCGAGAGCCTGCAGGATCTGATTGCACGCGCAGGAGGACCCACCGGTAATGCCTATCTCTTTGGTACGGAGTTTTATCGTGAACAGGCACGCAATGAGCAGCAGGCCAATCTGGACCGGGTTCTGCGGCGATTGGAGGCGCAAGTGTCGAGTGAGCAATCCAAGTCCCTGGCAAATGACATAGGGAGAAATGCAAACAATGTGCAGGTGGCGGAAATCAATCGCCAGGGCCAAATCCAAGCCGCACAAGAAACACTTGCTCGTCTGCGCAGCATCCACCCAACCGGACGCATCGCCTTTGGACTCGATCCTACTGATCGCTCTTTCAACAAGCTGCCATCACTAAAGCTGCAAAACGGTGATCGACTTGTTGTTCCAAGCAAGCCGGATTTTATTCATATATATGGCGCAGTGAATCAGGAGGCATCAGTACTGTGGCGACCGGGCACGACGGTTGGTCAATATTTAAATACTGCCGGGCCGACGCGTGACGCCGATATGGAAAACATATTTGTACTGCGGGCCGACGGTTCGATCGTTTCCGCGCAAACGGGCGGCTGGTTCTACAACAGCATCAGTGGCGTGGAGGTCATGCCTGGAGATAGTATCGTTCTTCCTGAGAAATTCGATAAAGAGACGGCGTGGACAAAATTCACCGCGGGGGCGAAGGATTGGGCTCAGATATTCTCGAATTTTGGTCTGGGAGCGGCCGCAATCAAGACTCTGCGGGGGTTATAACAGAGGCCTGATATTGTCTTGTCAGCTCGCTTGATTAAATAGAGATATCTTGGTTTCGCTTTCATGAACGTCTATTTGATCAAGTGAAATAATTAATTCAGGATCAGCGGTTGCGTGATCATTTCCATATTTAAGTGAATCAGAAAAATGAGTGACCAACAGTCCTTGGGCGCAACGCAGCCTAATCGTGATAGTACTGAGGACGAAATCAGTCTTTTGGAGTTATTGACTATCCTTGCGGAACGAAAGAAATTAATTATCGGATTGCCGCTATTGTTTGCGATTTGTGCAGCTCTAGGAAGCCTGCTTTTGCCGAACATATTCAAAGCCACGGCCAGAATTTTGCCTCCGCAGCAGAGTCAATCCGGTGCGACGGCGGTTCTTAACCAATTAGGAGGTCTCGCAAATATGGCAGGGGCGTCGCTCGGTATCAAGAATCCGAATGATCTCTATGTTGGCATGCTAAAGAGCCGTTCTGTTGCTGACAACTTGATTCAGCGATTTAACCTTAAATCGGTATACGAAGAAAAAGACCTCGAAGGCGCTCGCAAGACACTGGCAGCGAATTCGACGATTGTTTCTGGTAAGGACGGGATCATCGCAATTGATGTTGAAGACAAAGATGCAAAATTAGCTGCAACATTGTCCAACGCATATGTCGATGAGCTTGCAAAGTTGAACAATAGGCTATCAATAACAGAAGCGTCTAGAAGACGCTTGTTCTACGAGCAGCAATTGCAGATTGCAAAGACCAAGTTGGCCGAAACCGAGGCGACACTTAAGGGAACTTTGGATTCCAAAGGGATGATTAGCGTAGATAGCGAGACACGAACAATTGTTGAGACAACTGCACGTCTTCACGCAGAAATTTCTGCAAAGCAGATTGAGATATCGACGATGCAAGCCTTTGTTACTTCAAATAACCCTGAGTACAGGCGCGCTGAACAAGAGTTGAGAAGTATGCGAGCGCAGCTTACGAAACTAGAGAATGGAAATTCACCTTCTAATTTCAGCGACAAGCAAGGTACGGAAAAGGGCGGTCTCGCCAATATCATGGTGGTGCGTGACTTGAAATACTATCAAACACTTTATGAAATACTCATCAAGCAATACGAAGCCGCACGCTTGGACGAAGCTAATGATGCCTCCATTATTCAAGTACTCGATCAAGCTATCGTACCTGAGCGCAAAGCGAAGCCAAAAAGAGCAGTGATAGTTGTGATTTTTACGCTTATTGGCCTCGTAATTGCGATCACTTATACATTAGTCTTAAATGCAATAAGAAAGAATTGGAATAGTCTTCCGCCGAATTAATGGATGAATTTGACAGCCATGATGATGTTAGTTGCAAGGGAAATATTGATATGGAAACGAAGGCCTATTTCTGAGAAATTTAAGCGTGAAGCGACACGCGTGGCTTTGCAATCTAAGTTAATTAAGACAGCCATTGCCAGGAACTTGAGAACTGGTGCTGGCCTGAGGTTGGTTGAAGATTTCAGATGCCAATGATTAAGCACGTCATTTTAATGCTTGCCCATCCTGTACCGAGTTAGTATGTCGCCGATTCTCGTCCCCACCGAACAGCTCCTTGCTCCGCCACCGCCGAATTCGGCTAGAGCGTTCAAATCCGTGCGCGAAGCGGTCATTCAGGCAAAAGAGACCGTACCTCTGCACCTGGCTACTTCAACCGCCCTCACCGGCATCGCAAGCAAGACGACGGCTTGGTACCTTCTCCATGCTAAGCCTCGGGGAGAAAATATCGCACTTGTCAATTTGGAGCGTCAGGGATATGAGTGCTACCTGCCACAGATACGCATCGAACGGGTTCGCCGTCGCAAGACCGAACTTGTAACGGAACCCATGTTCCCGCGCTATTTGTTTATTCGACTGGACAGCAGCGATCAAGGAAAAAGTTGGTCTCCGATCCGATCAACCTTGGGAGTAAACCAGTTGGTATACTTCGGAGGGCGGCCAGGCAAAGTAGATGACACACTAGTCGATCTTTTACGCCAGCGTGAGCAGATTATGCCTATCGAGACCATGTTCCACAACGGTGACTCGGTAGTCATCACAAGCGGACCATTTGCTGGCATCGAGGCGATCTATCAAACTGCAGACGCTGAACGGCGCGCGCTGATTCTGCTCGATATCCTCAGTAGGCGCGTATCAATGAAGATCGACACGTCGCGTCTACGCAAGGCCGGCTGATCGTAATGTCAAGTGAAACCCAAATTTCTAGACATGGGAATTAAGAGCGTTTAACAAAATGATCGAAAAGGTGTCCAACGCACTTTCATTCCGCGTGTCGAGGAGAGTGCGATGGCACGCCAGCTGGTTGACGATGAGCTATGGGAAATAGTCCAGCCCCGGCTGCCGATCCAGCGGCGGCGTACTGCCCATCCCGGCCGCAAGCGGCTCGACGAGCGGCGCGCGCTGATCGGTATTCTGTTCGTGCTGCAATCAGGCCTTCCTTGGGACATGCTGCCCCAGGAAATGGGATGCGGCTCGGGGATGACCTGCTGGCGCCGCGCACGCGATTGGCAGAAGGCCGGCGTGTGGGAGAAGTTGCATCGCATCCTGCTGGCGAAGCTGCGCAACGCAGACCGGCTCGATTTCTCCCGGGTGATCGCCTACAGCTCGTCGGTGCGTGCAGTGCATGGGGGAAAAAAATGGTTCTTCACGGATTTCCGGGGAACGCTGCCTTGATTTTGAGGAAGAAGTAGCTGCTATCACGGTATCCGTAAGCCATGCGTTTCATGACCTTGATACGGTTATTGATGCCTTCAAGCTGGCCGGTATGCATCGGCCAGCGCATGCGTGCAAGGATTCCACGCCAATAAGGCGCCAGGCGATCGGCGAATCGTCGTAGCGGTTCGATCCCGCTCTCACGCGCCTGAGCCAACCAGGTGCGCCAGGCATGGCGCCAGGACTTGCCGCCAACCGGCTCCCATCTATAAGATCAGCTGAGCCTTTCTTCGATGCCAAGTAGATCTCACAGATGCTGAATCTGCCGTTGCATATCCCCAGCGTCAGCACTTCAGAATTTCCCTCGACCTCTAAGGACAAGCTGATTCGATTTAGGCTTGATGAGGTGATGGCATGGATTAAAAGGATTGCCGTCGATGTTGAAAAATGCGGCTCTCATGTCGATCACGCGAAAACTTCCGCCTCAGAGAAGCCTTTACCCGCAGCATCTTTCGCCGCAAGCCTGGATTCTCCTTCTACCGGCCATCTAATGCCAAGCGTCGGATCGCACCAAAGCAGGCAGCGCTCATGTTCTGGATACCAATAGTCCGTCGTTTTGTACAAGAACTCAGCGGATTCGCTGATGACAACGAAGCCGTGAGCAAAACCAGGCGGTACCCAAAGTTGACGCTTGTTGTCAGCAGACAACTCAACGCCCACCCACTTGCTGAAGTTGGGCGACGAGCGGCGCAGGTCAACTGCCACGTCGAACACGGCCCCTTGGGTCACTCGAACAAGTTTGCCTTGCGGATGCTGGATTTGGTAATGCAGGCCACGAAGCACCCCTTTGCACGATTTGCTGTGGTTGTCTTGAACAAAGTTCACCTCAAGTCCGGTGGCCTGCTGGAAATCGTGTTGATTGAAGCTCTCGAAGAAGAAGCCACGGTCATCATCAAAGACCTTGGGCTCCAGAATCAGTACTTCGGGCAGAGCAGTTGAAGTCACTTTGTACGGCATCTCTTCGCTCACTTCAGCAGGCCGAGCAGGTACTGCCCGTAGCCGTTCTTTTTCAAAGGGTACGCCAGGGCAGCCAACTGTTCGGCATTGATCCAACCTTGTCGGAAGGCAATCTCTTCTAGGCAGGCAACTTGCAAACCCTGACGTTTTTGAAGGGTGGCGATGAAACTGGCAGCTTCCAGTAGACTGTCATGAGTGCCTGTGTCCAGCCAAGCGTAACCTCGGCCCATAATTTCCACGTTCAGTTGTCCCTGCTCCAGATAGCGCTTGTTCACATCGGTGATTTCCATCTCACCACGAGCAGATGGCTTGATGTCGGCGGCGATGTCACAAACCTGCTCATCGTAAAAGTACAAGCCCGTCACCGCGTAGTTGCTCTTTGGCTGAGAAGGTTTCTCTTCAATACTAATAGCACGCTGCTGTGCATCAAATGCTACGACGCCATAACGCTCGGGGTCTTGCACATGGTAGGCAAAGACACTAGCGCCGCTTTCACGCGCATGAGCATTGTGCAACTGCTTAACCAGGTCATGGCCATAGAAAATGTTATCGCCCAGTACCAATGCGCTGGGGTTGTGGCCTACAAAGTCCTTTCCAATAATGAAGGCTTGCGCCAGTCCATCGGGGCTGGGTTGCACTCCGTATTGAATGTTCATGCCCCAGCGTTCGCCGTCACCGAGCAATTCAGTGAAGCGAGGAGTGTCTTGTGGAGTGCTGATGAGCAGCACATCGCTGATGCCGCTGAGCATCAATGTACTCAGCGGGTAGTAAACCATGGGCTTGTCGTACACCGGCATCAACTGCTTGCTGACGGCTTGGGTAACAGGGTACAGACGAGTGCCAGAGCCTCCGGCCAAGATAATGCCTTTGCGTGTCATGCAGTTGCTCCCCGATATTGTTTGGCTACCCATTCCCGGTACGCGCCACTTTGTACATTGCCCGTCCACTCGGGGTTATCCAGGTACCACTGCACGGTCTTTCGGATGCCACTCTCGAAGGTCTCAGCCGGCTTCCAGCCCAGTTCGCGCTCGATCTTGCGCGCATCGATGGCGTAGCGCAGATCGTGGCCGGGGCGGTCCTGCACAAACGTGATTTGATTGTTGTAGCTATTGCCGTCGGCTCTGGGGTGAAGTTCGTCCAGCAAGGCGCAGACGGCGTGCACGATCTTGATGTTGGGCTTCTCGTTCCCGCCGCCGACGTTGTAGGTCTCGCCCAGTCGTCCGGCTTCGAGAACACGGCGGATGGCACTACAGTGGTCCTTGACGTATAGCCAGTCACGGATCTGCTGGCCGTCGCCATACACCGGCAGGGGCTTGCCCGCCAGGGCGTTGACGATTATTAGCGGAATGAGTTTTTCGGGGAATTGGTAGGGACCGTAGTTGTTGCTGCAGTTGGTGGTGAGCACCGGCAGGCCGTACGTGTGGTGCCAGGCGCGCACCAGGTGGTCGCTGGCGGCCTTGCTGGCGGAATACGGGCTGTTGGGCTCGTAGCGGTTGGTTTCGGTAAAAGCCGAATCGGTGGGCGAGAGCGAGCCGTAGACCTCGTCGGTCGACACATGCAGGAAGCGAAAGCTGTCCTTAGTGGGAGCGGCTTCTGGCCACGATTGCGATGGATCGCGGCCGGCGCCCCCTCTTGCGGGGAGTACCCCCCAGTAGACGAGCACCGATTCGAGCAGATTGTAGGTGCCGACGATATTGGCCTGGATAAACTCTCCCGGGCCGCGGATAGAGCGGTCTACATGACTCTCGGCCGCAAAGTTGATCACAGCGCGCGGTCGATGCTCGGCCAGCAGTCTATCCACCAGCGCACGGTCACCGATGTCACCTTCCACGAAGATGTGTCGAGGGTTGCTCCGCAGGCTGGCTAGCGTTTCCAGGTTGCCCGCGTAGGTGAGCATATCGAGGTTGACGACCGGTTCATCGCACCCGGTGAGCCAGTCAAGTACGAAGTTTCCGCCAATGAAGCCGGCGCCGCCTGTCACAAGAAGGGACATGATTTTATCTAAAAATATTTATATACATGCCTAAGGCATTACCAACACAAGAGGAAAGAAGGCGTAAAGATGATCAAGCCATCACAGGAGCAACCAGTTCTGATAGTCATACAGGATTTTAAGTCGCGCCGAGAAAAGAAGCGCCGAGAAGACTATGGTCATAGTTACGAAATCGATCCGTCGCCGTCGCATCGCCTGCGAGGCTACAACATAGAGCGCGACGGAAAAGTAGAAGGATACCCTGCGCATAAGGTCGAAACCTGAGAACAAACAGAGGAAGGCGAAGGAGAAAGCGTAGATGCTTACCCAAAAGAACTCCCGCTCTTCCGAGCGGAAGACGTGGGTCATCCATAAAAGTATGACGTATGACCCGATCAATGTGATCGTCGAAACATTTTCTGCATTCTCTGTGTCCATATAGTCCAAGATTCGTTGCGGTGCGAGGTTCACACCCGCAACGGCTTGGATGAGCCCATCGAATACACCACTTAGTGCCATTACGAACAATAGTGTGGATACGAAGATCACGGACTTCCGGTTGCGGATGTACTTCGTCCATAGTTGAGTGGCTAGTAGCATGACGGCCGTGAAGTGAAACAGACAGGCAATGACTATGAACTTGCGCTGTACCCAAACACGCCCTTCGTACAGTGCCACCATGCCGGCAAAGCCGAGTGATACCGCCAGACCGAAACGAATTTGCGTGAACTCCCTTAGGTAGTACCCGTCCCCCAGGTAGATCAGAAAGGCGACTGCTGGGTAAGTCGCGACCCGATTGAAGGAGCGGTAGTACAGCAGCAACGATGCAGTTGCGATCAGCAGAAAGATCCATAATTCCGGAAAAGCGATCTTAACAAGAGCCACCATTACTGCGAACGATGGCTCCAAATAGAGATTTTCCGTGGCTCTCGAGAACGCCTCCCAGCCCTGCGTGAGCGGTGGAATGCTGTCGAAGATTAGGACATAGCTATTAAAGTCAAAGTCCGATTCGTAGCGGAATCCAGCAAAGCCGATGCACGCGACCACGACGATCAACACCATCAGCCGCATCGGCAGCCGAGGCACGACCGGAGAGCAAAGCGCTAGAAGGAAGAATGCGACAAAAGGGACGAAGTAGATCACCATGAGCCGGGCAGACCGATCACTCTAGGCTTGTAATCTTGATGTTGTTGTTGCACAGGGTCTTCATGACCATATGCCCGAACATCAGGTGAATGTCCTCGCACATCTGCATATCGAAGGATGGCACCAGGATGTGTTGCTTGGCTAGCGGCAGTAGCCTGCCGCCGTCGTAACCGACTACGGCGAGCGTATCGGCGCCATTCGCGTTGGCATATTCGACCGCCTTGAGTACGTTGGGCGAGTTGCCGCTGCCGCTGATTGCGATGACAAGATCGCCTTCGTCCAGGATGGACTTCAGCTGCCCGGCAAAGATCTCATCATAGGACAAGTCATTACCGAATGCGGTGATCGCGCCGATGTTGTCACACAAGGAAAAACCTCGGAACTTCCGCCCCGTCGCCAGGTTGACCATCTTGTTCCAATCGGTAATGTAGTGCGATGCCGTCGACGCGCTGCCACCGTTGCCGCAGGTGATAATTTTCTTGCCGGTGTCGAACTTTGCGCGGATCAGATCTATGCCAGCCTGGAACGCCACTGGGTCAAGGCTGCGTGCGACTTTGGCGCGGGCGGAGAAGTAGTTCTCAACGGTAAAGGGTGTTGTCATGGAACGGTTCACTGAGCAGGTTGGTAGAAGACGATTTGCGCACCATTGCGATCGAACTTGAAATTGACCGGTTGCAGATCAGAGAGCGCTGCGCGGATGCCCGCATGCGTGTGTGGCAGTGCATAGAACATCATAAATCCGCCGTTCCCAGCACCCAGCAGCTTGCCGCCTAGCGCACCGTGACGCAGGCCCGTTTCGTACCAGGCATCGATCTGCGGATCGGAAATGCCGGCGGATAGCTGCGCCTTAAGGCGCCAGTTCTCGTCTAAGAGAGCGCCAAAGTTTTCCAACGTGCCCGACTCGAGTTCCGACTTCAGGTCGAAGGCCAGCTGCACCATGCGTCGCATCAGCTGCTTGCGGTCCGGTGCCTGCAGCGCCTTCTGCTGCTGGGCCAACACCGCCGAGGCGCTGCGCACGCGACCAGTGAAGAAGACCAGCGTCGAATCCTCCAGCGTGCGCAGCAGTGCCGGCGCGCAGATCACAGGGTCCACCGAGACTGATTCATCGGGGTGAAAGCGGATCAGGTTCATGCCGCCGAAAGCTGCCGCGTACTGATCCTGCTTGCCGATCGGCTCGCCGCAGCGGTCGATCTCAATCTCACAAGCCTGGCGTGCAAGCGTTGCCTTGGAGGCAAACTGGTTTTTGTAAGCGTACAGTGCATTGAGCAGTCCGACGGTGTAGCTGCTCGACGAGCCCAGTCCGGAGCCTTTGGACGGAATATCCGCCATGGAGGCGATCTCGATGCCACC
This sequence comes from Burkholderiaceae bacterium, assembly GCA_035255485.1. Lineage (GTDB taxonomy): Bacteria > Pseudomonadota > Gammaproteobacteria > Burkholderiales > Burkholderiaceae_D > DATEZO01. The sequence continues at coordinate 20,232 of DATEZO010000327.1, read as the reverse complement.
TTGGATATCAAGCATTCTCAAAGCCTCGCGTACGAGCGGGTGGTTAACTTGCTCGGGGGTGTCGACTTCCTCGGTCAGGTTGTAGCTTAGTCGGATGCGACCGTCAAATTTCGGGTTGACGGCGATGTACATGTACTTGTCAATCGATGTCGATAGCACCGCGCCAAGCTCCTCACGGTAGTAGGCCGGCAGATCGCTGCCTCCACCGACATAGCTCATTCTCAGTGGGGTCTTGCTCAGGATCATGGCTGTTGTTTCTCTGGTCCCTGGATTTTGAAATCGGCGTGTACGGCGCTGGCGCGTACTACCGGCACTTCATCCCGCTCTCGCGCCGCGAGTCGTTCATGCAGCGCCGCAGAATCGCCGCTGCGCCAAGTGTAGTCTTGCGACAGCCGCTCATGACGCCGCACGTCGTCGACGTCGATAAACAGGCGTAAGTCGGCCAGCACAAGCAGACGTTTATCCATCAGAGCGGGCACGCCTTCGACGATCAGGATGTCAGTAGGGCCAATAGACACGGACGGGCCGGGCGCGGCGCGTCGAGTAACTCGGTCGTAGACCGGCAGTCGGTGGTCGAGGCGGCCCTCGGCCCGGCGCAGTTCGTTGATAGTTTTGCATGCAGTGTCGAAGTCGTAACGCAACAGCACGCCGCCGCCCTCCCGCCGCTGCTCAATCGGGCGAAGCCAGCCGTCCAGCGAGATGATATGTGTAGTGTGACCCAGCGCTTGCAGGTGCTCACGCAGACCCTGCGCGGCCGAGGTTTTGCCAGCTCGCGCCGGACCGCCAATCAATACGACACGCGCACCGAGCGCTGCGGGTATGACAGGCAGCAGGGCGCTCAGCATGCGGGCATGACCTTCCAGCACCCAGTCCACCGCGGCCGTGAGGTCAGGCATGACGTAGTCAGGTGCGTCCTCGTATTTAGCATCGCGGCCCGCATGCCCCGTGCGTACCAAGATCGTCCGGAGCCCGGCATCGCGGCCCGCACGGATATCGGAAGTGGTGTCACCGACCATCCACGAGTCCCGACGTGAAATCCGCATGTCGCGCACCGCGCGATCAATCAGGCCGGTAGCCGGCTTGCGACAGTCGCAGCAAATCTTGAGCGCGGCAACCTCGCCGGGGAATCCGCGGTCGGGGTGATGCGGGCACAGGTAGAGCCCGTTCAGGAAGGCGTGACGCTCCCCTAGTAGATGATCCAGGCGGGCATGGATCGCGCGCATGTCGAATTCTGTCACGTCGCCGCGCGCCAACACTGGCTGGTTGGTGACACAGACCACCAGCGTACCGGAGCGGTTCAGTCGCCGGACCGCTTCGCCGGCACCGTCCAGCAGTACAAGCTGAGTTGGCGAGCCGAGATGGTTGACCTCATGGTTGATTGTACCGTCACGGTCGAGGAACACGGCCCGTCGCAGCTGGCGATCGGACAGTCGTTCGGGCAAGCCGACAATCACGTCACGCTCCACCTTATCCAGTCGATCCGGCGTGCCCATATCCTTGATGTACTCAGGTGTGACGTAGGCGTGCAGGTGCCGGCCCGCGGTCAGCATCGCTGGGAACGTGTGGCTGGCCAGATCGAAACGGCCCTTATTGGGGATCACCGTGTCAAGACCTGCCTTGTTTATGGCATATAGCGCAGCGTTGACCAAGTTAGCCAAGGCCTTGCCTTCAGGATGTGGATACGGATGGACCGCCACGATGCGTCCATTCGTGTCGATCTCAACCAAGTCCGAGTCCTGCGGGTGATCGTTCGGATGTAACAGCAGCGTCGTGTCAGCGTTGTTTTCGATGTGGGCGTTCCAGAAACGGCGCAGGTTAACATCGGCATAGGTGTCGCCGTATAGCACGAGAAAGCGCTCGTCCATGTGAATGAGCGCGTCTAGCAACGCGCCAGCGGTGCCGCGTGCGTCTGTTTCGACGCAATAGCGCAGACGCACGCCGAATCGCTCACCATCTCCAAAATGGGCGCGGATGGTCTCGTGCTCGTAATGCACCAATAAGGCGATGTCACGGAAGCCATGACGGACGCACAAGTCGATGAGGTGCTCGAGCACCGGGCGGCCGAGGATAGGCGCCATGGGCTTGGGCAGATTGCCGGTGCGCGAGCGCAGTCGCGTGCCCATGCCACCGGCGAGGATGGCGACGTTGCAGGTTTTGCGAAGGGAGGTCATATTGAGGTCATGGTGTACGGGGCGCCAGCTCAACGCTTGCGCAACAGCAGCCAATGGAAAACCTGCTCCTGAATCGGCTTGGGTATGACGCGCCATGCGGCGATTGCCAGCACCCCCCACACGCGCAATGGAAACTGGCGATGGCTGAAGTTGCGGATGCGGGCGCGTAGGTTGAACGTCCAGTGCAGCGGATTGCGAGCAGTCGACTGCTGGCGGTAGCGCACTAGAACCTCGGGCAGGTTGGAGAAACGCACGCCATGGTTCAGCAGCCGCAGCCAGAGGTCGAGATCTTCTGCGAAGCGGAAGCTCGGGTCGTAGACTCCGAAGCGGTCCAGAACAGACTTGCGCATCATGACCGTCGGATGAGCGATCGGTGTGGTGGTCTGAAAGTGGCGCTCGATAACGTCCGGATCAACAGGGTAGTTCCGAATAGCGATCGTGCCGGCCTCGGCGGTGAAGATCTCCAGCCCGCCGCCGAGCACGCCTACATCGGGATGTGTATCAAGAAAGGCCACTTGGCGCTCGAGCCGATGAGGCAGACAGATATCATCGGCATCGAAGCGAGCGATGAGCGGTGCACTCGCCATTGACAAACCTAGATTCAGGCTGCCGGCCAACCCTATACGGGTCTCGGGATGGACATAACGGAAGCGTGTATCGCGCTCGCACAACGCACGGCAGGCCGCGGCAGCTTCGGGCATGGAGCTCTCGTCGATTACCATGCACTCGAAGTCGCTCATCGTCTGCGCTGCCACACTGTCCAAACTCTCGCGAAGCACGTCTGGCGGCTCGTTGAACGAGGGCATGACGATTGTGACACGCGGCACAACAGAGTTGGAGCTCAAGCCGGACGAAACGGTGGTATCGGACACAAGTGCTCCTCAGAAGCCCTGCTGGGCGGCAATCTCGTCGACGGCGCGGGCAATGGCCTGCTCTGAGTCAAGCGTCGGTTGCCAGCCGTAGGACTGGATGCGGTCAGTCGAGTAGTTGAACTTAGGCACGTCACCCACCCAGCCGCGATTACCCTGGCCGTAGGCGATGCTGGCTCCCGGGGCGACGCGGGCGACCACGCGCTCTGCAATCCAGCGAACGGTCGCACCGGCGTCGGTCGGCCCAATGTTGATCAACTCCACCTTTTTGTCCGAACGGCGATCGGCGACCAGCAGCATGGCCTGGACTAGGTCCGAGACATGCAGGTAAGCCTTCTGCTGCGTGCCGTCCCCGAGGACGCGCAGGACTGATGGATCCTTCGCCAGCTTGTTAACGAAGTCCAAGATGACGCCATGCGTCGCAGGGATGCCAACCACGTTGGGAAATCGGAAAAGATTCACTCGGGTCAGGAAGCTCTCGGCGGCCGCGCTTGCCTGAGCCTCGGACGCGAGTTTCATTGCGCCATAGTTCGAGATCGGTAGTAGCGGCCCAATCGCCTCGTGCAGGCGTTGCTCTCCCATGTCGCCATACACGGCCGAGCTCGACGCGAAGTGCAACGTGCCAACCTCAAAATCGCACATCGCGCGCAGTAATTCGAAGGTGGTCTGGAAAGTGTCTTTGAAGTCGACGTCGCTGTTCATGACGCCCGCCGGAATGTCCGAATTGGCCGCGAGATGCCAAACGTCCACCAACTTGCCAAGCTTGGTTGTATCTTCGAAGAGCTTGCGCACTGCTTGTCGCGCGGACAGGTCAACCTCCACCAAATGCAAGTCCGGGCTATCTCGCAGGGATTGTAGATTGGACGGATTGCCGCGGCAGTAGTTGTCGGCGACGACGACGGCGTGTCCACGGGCGAGAAGCGCGGGGATAAGATTCGCTCCAACAAACCCGGCGCCGCCTGCAACGATGGATACAGTCTTCATTTTCTCTTAATCTTTAGATATGTTTTAAGAATTTCGCTGTAGCTTATGGTCTGCAGCGCCGATGCCCTTCACCGCTAGAATCGCGTCGCGGATTCCGCGAGCCATCCAAAGCACGCGTTCCGCGCCGTTGCCGAGGATGAATGGATAAACCAACAGCTTGGGCAGGAGAATGAGTCGCAGTCGCCAACGCGATCGCGATGGCGCATAGTTTCGGCGAGTCAAACGGAAGGTATCCCGGAACTGGAAATAGTGGCGATAGGGCGGCGGCACATGATAAGTTACGCCGAACAGCTTACGCTGTGCCAACCCCAGACGGTGGGGCATCAGTACGGAGTCGAGGCAATAGAACTTCCAGCCCTCCTGGTAGCGCATGCGCCAGCACCAGTCCATGTCCACGAAGTCGAGGAACAGATCCTCAGCAAACTCCTTGTCGGAGATCGAGCAGGAGATGTTGAAAGCCATACCAGAGGTCGCCAGATACGAGACCTCCGTCGCCGTACCATTAGATTCGACGCGCGGCGAGAAAAGCTCTTGATCATCAATGAGCTTGGGCCCCACGGCGGCCTTGTATCCAGCCTTGCGTAGACCATCCAGGAGGGCGCACGCGAAGTCGGCGGAAGGTGTGCTGTCCTGATCGAACAAGATGACTTGCTCGCAACCAAGCCGGCGCGCCTCCTTGATTCCGAGATTCAGCGCTTTGCCCAGCCCCTTGTTGCAACCGTCCTGCAGGATGACCAGCCCGTCGGAATCCTCGCTGCTGAATCGATGGCCGCCTGGCGTGTTATCGACAACGATCACCTTGGCGAGCTTCGGCAACTCAGCGATCCGTGACCTAAAGGCTGCGTCTGGCTTATAGGTCGTCAGAACCGCAGCGACGCAATGTGCTGTTTGGATGCTCATCTGGCTAGAATCTCACGTCGCTGTCCGTGGAGAGCTACTACGGCGGCGCCTTCGCTGCAAGGATTCATAGCCCTTCAGGGCCAGCTCGGCAACGAAACGAGGAATCATCAGGCTGCAATAGAGGAACACTCTCCGATCGAATCGGAAAACGAACGGGATTTCCTTTTTGACCGCTCTCACCTTCGCGTGATCGATAGCGCCGAGCGCCCGCAGATAAATCATCCCGCGCAGGGAAAATAAGCTGACGTTAGAAGCATGAGCCATGATAGCCACTTGTTTGGCCGCGGTGCCGTATTTCGGCGGCAGCGACATGATGCCGTGGAACCAATCTCGGACGAACACGGTGAGCGCCCTGGGGTGCCAGGATTCGTGGGGATCGATCGGGTAACTGCCAATCGCGATATTGGCGAGCCAGTAGAAATCCAGTTCGCGGCTAGAGAACTCGTCGAAAATAGACAACGTCTGGGTCAGGAACGTACCGTAATATCGCTTGAAGTCGATCCGATCGAGTAGGCGATCAGAATAGATGAGGGCGGTCATCATGGTGAGATGCCAACCGAGCTTCTCTAATACGAACACGGAGTCTGCATACTTTCCGGACTTGATGCCCTGGATTCTGTTCCTGGAATTGAGCGCGACTAGTTCATGATCTGCCTCGAGCAGCGATAGGAGGATGTTCAGATCAAAGCCTTCCTCGATCTTGTAGTGATCGCCAAAAAGCCAGCGATATTTCGTGTCTGGAAGACGGAGAGCGCGCTCAAAGTTCGCGTCGGCCTCCAATTCCCGTTCGCACCGCGAGTAGTGTAGGAACGGGTACTGGGCTTGAAGTGTTTGCACGACCTTTCCGGTATCGCCGTTGGTGCTGTTGTCGCTGACATGGATCGGTATGCCGAACGGACGCATGCGCTCGATCAGTGCGGCGAGAGATTCGGCCAGCATTGCGGCCCTGTTGCGGGTCGGCAGGCAGATAGCCAGCAGTTTGCACTGTGTATTGGCAATAGTCATTGGCCCTTTGCTCCGTAGAACTTTGAACTGCCAGATTCCAGCAGGATGTGGCGATACACACTGAATGGGAAGAGCCCCACCAGCATGGATAGGCCATACGCTGCAGCGGCTCCTGTCGCCCCCATGGTCCTTGTCAGATAGATGCCAAGAAGGATCGATACGCAGGCCGAGAATGCCGTGGGCCAGGCGAAAGGATCGATCTTGAAGGACCGGGAGAATGTCGCGATCACGGTGATGTACTGGTTCGCCACCGTGGCGATCAGAAGAATGAGCAGCGTTGAACCATTCGGGAGCCGGTCGGCTAGCTTAGTGGAAAACAATGGGACCACTTCATTGCCGACCGCGATCAGGACTACTAGCAACAGATTGACCGAGCCGACTTCCTTCAGCATGCGACGCAGACACTCTTTCAAGGCATCCAGATTCAGCTCCTTGGCGAGACGGGAAAGTTCAGGCACCTTGGGGCCAATCCACGCGCTGCCGATCGCCGTGACCGCGCTGCACAAGGAAAGGGATAGGCCGATGCGACCCGCTTCCACTGCGCCAAGGAAATAGAAGGCGATGGGGACCAGCGTTTGGAAGACCACATAGCCACAAATCCAACTGATGGCCATGCGGGTCTGAAAGGACTGCGTTTTCGAGTCCCAGATCTTTGCCGCAGGCGGGCGCTCCTCATGCCTGTAGAGTCGCAGAGCCAAGGGCAGGAACTTGCAGCGGTAGATCATCAACGACACGGCCACCGAAATGGCAGCGGAGATCGCGACCGCATACAAGCCTGCCCCAGCTGAAATACCTGCCCAGAGAGTAACGCTCGTGGCCAGCGAACTGAACAATCTCGTGCGGGCTACCAGTTTCACCTGTGACATTCCTTCGAGGAAGCCCTCGAACAAGGTGATGCAGATCTTCAAACCATAAAACGCCACTACCAGCACCCATGGCGTCACCCATTCATGGTGCGCGGAGGCCTTCTCCGTTCGCATCACCATGAATCCCAGCACCGTCACGACCAGGATGAAGCCGATAACAAGCTTCAGGGCGCGTCGCCAGATGACGTGAAAGAGAGCAGACAGCCGGGAAGCCACGTCACGGGGAGGTGGAGCCGCATCGAACGGCTTCCAGGACGTGCCAACCATCTCGTGCGCCGTCACCGTCGTGATGACGTAGGTGATCCCAAGCTCGAAGACTGTCTGGATCGTCAGCAAGCTGACGAACGTGAAGTAGTAACCCTGGACCTCCGCAGAATAGAACGAAGTGACGAAGAACAGGCTGAGCAAGCCACTCAGCAATTGCCATGCCCGATATACGAAAGTGACCCTGACAGCGTGTTTACCGTCCATATCGACTGCCGTCCTGATGGTGCTTGGATTGCATGGTCTCATTGCTCGCCTGGCTGCAGATCCGCGATGCAGCGTCGCAGACCGTCTTCTACGCTTGATCGAGGCGCCCAGCCCAGCATCCTGAGAATGGCAATGTCGGCGAACGAATCCATGATCTCGTTCTGCCGCATCGGTACGCTGCCGAACCGCAGCGGACTCGATGAGCAGGAAAGGGATTTAGCAAGCTCGACGAAAGACCTCACGGTGATGGATTGGCCGGTACCGACGTCGATCTCATCCATCTCCTGGCCCAGCGCGCCGTGATTTTTCAGCACTGTCGTGAATGCGCTCGCGACGTCGCCCGCATAGATAAAATCTCGACGCTGCGTGCCCGCCGTTGCTTCGACAATCTCGCCGATTTTCAGCTGGCGAAGCATGGACGGGACAAATTTGTTGGGGCGATCATTCTCGCCAAAAACGTGCTCAAGCCGCAAGGTGATGAAGCGCGTTTGAGTTCCTGTCGCGGCGAGCCGGCCCCATGCGAGGAAGTGGGACTTCGACAGCGTGTACGGCCTCATATGGGGGTATGCGAAGGCTGGTTTGGCAAAGAAGCTGTCGGTGTTGAGAAAGATCTCTGTGCCTGAGCGAATTCCCGCTTCCAGAAGCCTGAGCGGCCACGCCTCGTTAGCAAGAAGCGTGTCTTGAAGCCGGGGGGCACCGCCGTAGTCCGTGGCCAGATGTATAACCGCATGCGGCTTTACCGCCTCGATGACGCTCGCCGCATCCACGGTGGAAATCCACTCGGTGCGGCGATCGACAAGGCGCTTTGGCAACGTGGAGGTATCGCCACGTGTCGTTGCGACGATCGAGTAGTTTTCTGCATGCAGAGCGGCCAACACGTGCGAGCCGAGAAAGCCCGTTGCGCCCGTCAGGAAGATGCGTTTCAAGGTGCTGCCACCGCGAATCAGAAGTTCACACCGAAGAACTCTTCCAGCTTGCCGGCGATGTAATCCAGTTGCTCTTGGCTCAGTCCCGGGAAGGTACCCAGCCAGAAGGTCCGGTTCATCACAATGTCGGTGTTGGTCAGGTCCCCGCTGATGCGGTAGTTGCGGCCAGTCATGTAAGGCTGCTTCGTCAGGTTGCCAGCAAACAACAGGCGTGTGCCGATCTTGTTCTGTTCCAGAAAATTAATTAGATCATTGCGCTTGATGCCGCTGCTTTCCTTCACAATCAAAGGAAAGCCAAACCAGGATGGTTCAGAATTCGGTGTGGGCTCCGGCAAATGCAGGAATTCGATGCAGCTGACCAAACGGCTCTTTAGGAATGTAAAGTTGGCGCGGCGTTTGGCAATGAACTCGTCCACCCGATCCATCTGGGCCAACGCACAAGCCGCTTGCATGTCGCTAATCTTGAGGTTGTAGCCCAAGTGGCTGTAGGTGTACTTGTGATCGTACCCGTCAGGCAGGTCACCGCCCAAATCTTTCTTCGTCCAGCAAAAGCGCTTATCGCAGGTGTTGTCCTTGCCAGGGGAACAGTAACAGTCACGGCCCCAGTCGCGGAAGGATTCAGCGATCAGTTTGAGTTCGGCGTTGTTGGTGAAAACAGCGCCGCCCTCGCCCATGGTGATGTGGTGCGCCGGATAGAAACTCAGAGTGGCAATGTCGCCAAAAGTGCCCACCATCTGGCCCTTGTAGGTTGCGCCCAAAGCGTCGCAGCAGTCTTCCACCAACCAGAGGTTGTATTTTTTGCACAGTGCTGTCACCACGTCCAGATTAAACGGGTTGCCCAAGCTGTGGGCCAGCATGATGGCCTTGGTCTTGGGCGTGATCGCCGCCTCGATCTTGCTCGCGTCAATGTTGTGTGTAGCTAGATCCACATCCACAAATACTGGCACAGATCCAAACTGAATGATCGGGTTAACCGTGGTGGGAAAACCTGCAGCCACACCAATCACCTCGTCACCCTGCTTGATGGCTCGGTCACCCAGTTTGGGGCTCGTCAGCGTGGAAAACGCTACCAGATTGGCTGACGAGCCTGAGTTAACGGTGATCAAGTACTTAACACCTAGGAACTTGGCCAGACGTTCTTCAAACATGGCGTTGAAACGGCCAGTGGTCAGCCATCCGTCGAGAGATGCATCCACCATCAGTTGCAGTTCTTTAGCACCGATCACTTTGCCCGATACCGGCACAGGGCTTTCTCCTGGCAAAAACGCTTTTGGTGCATACGCGATATCGGCGAATTGTTGTACCAACTCGTGGATCTGGCTACGCAGCTTGTTCAGTTCAGGTTGGAAGTTCACAGAGGCTTTGGTCATTGCTCGGATCCGAAAAGAGAAATTTGATGCAGACAAACAGCGCGGATATCCTGGCCTGCAAGCCAGGCTTGATGCCAGTCGATGATGTGATCCAGCGCTTTTTCAAGGGACCAACGCGGCGCCCAATGGAGACGCTGCCGGGCTTTCGAGATGTCCAGTTTTAGAAAACTTGCTTCATGTGGATGATCTCCAGGCTGCAATGTCCAGGTGGCACCACCCCCCCATTTTTGGCAGGCATACTCTACGATCCGCTGAACGGGGCGCGCATCTTCATCTAGAGGGCCAAAATTCCATCCCTCTGCGTCGGTCTGGCCTCCTGTGTACAAGCGTTCTGCAAGAAGCAGGTAACCGGACAATGGTTCCAAAACATGCTGCCATGGGCGAATGGCGTGCGGGTTGCGGATGAGTACGGCCTCGCCCATTTCAAGCGCGTGAAGAATGTCTGGTACGAGGCGATCGGCCGACCAGTCACCGCCGCCGATTACATTGCCCGCGCGCGCTGTAGCCATCGCGATGCCGGCGCGCCTCAAGAAAGAGTTGCGGTAGGAACTACTAACTAACTCAGCGCAACCTTTACTGCTTGAGTAAGGGTCGTGGCCTCCCATGGGCTCGTTTTCTCGATAACTCCAAACCCATTCGCGATTCTCATAACACTTGTCGGTAGTGATATTAACGATGGCTTTAACTGAGTTGCAGTGTCGCGCTGCTTCAAGAACGTGCACTGTGCCCATGACATTCGTAGCGTATGTCTCGACAGGTTGGTTGTAAGATAAACGCACCAGAGGCTGTGCTGCCATATGGATGACGATTTCAGGTTTAAATTCGTCAAACTGGGACTTTACAGAGGAAAAGTCACGGATATCGACAATGCGATGCTCCAGTCCTTCAGTAATTCGAGCCGCCTCAAACAACGCGGGTTCAGTCGAGGGAGGAAGTGCTATGCCGCGCAAAGTAGCCCCCAAGGATTGCAGCCAAAGACTCAACCAACTTCCCTTGAAGCCAGTATGGCCCGTCAGCAAAACACGCTTTCCCTGCCAGAAAACTGGATCAGTTTTTGCGATAGTGTTCATTCCCAGGTCTTCCAGGGCGCAATATCAGCTGCCCAAAGCTCTTCCAGGTAAGTCTTGTCTCGTAATGTGTCCATAGGCTGCCAAAATCCGTGATGCTCAAACGCCATCAGTTCACCATCAGTAGCCAAGCGTTGTAGAGGTTGTTGCTCCCATACAGTTGCGTCGCTCTCGAGGTAATCTAGTACACGAGGTGAAAGTACGAAGAAACCACCGTTAATCATGCCACCGTCACCCTTCGGCTTTTCCATGAATCGCTTGATTTTTCGCCCCTCGATATCCAACGCACCGAAACGTCCAGGAGGAACAGTTGCGGTCAGCGTCGCTGCCTTACCGTGGCACTTGTGAAATTCGATGGAAGCAGTGATGTCAACGTCACTAACGCCATCGCCATAGGTGAAACAAAAAGCCTCGTCTGTATGGACGTATTCGGCTACACGACGCAAACGGCCACCAGTCATTGATTCGTCCCCGGTGTCAATCAGGGTGATGTTCCAAGGCTCAGCTCGTTTCTGGTGCACTTCCATCCGGTTGCTACGCATGTCGAATGTGACATCTGACATGTGAAGGAAATAGTTGGCAAAATACTCTTTGATCACGTAGCCTTTGTAGCCACAGCAAATTACGAAGTCATTAACCCCGTGGTGTGAATACATTTTCATAATGTGCCATAGGATCGGTTTACCACCAATTTCCACCATAGGCTTTGGTCGGGTGGAGGTTTCTTCGCTCAATCGGGTGCCCAAGCCCCCTGCAAGAATGACAGCCTTCATGTGATTTTCCTTATCAGATTAAGTAGCTTCTGAGCTAAGAAACGCATCCGAGTAAAAACGTTTTGCGGGCAACCCGGCCTGTACCAGACGGGTCTTGGCACTGTGAATCATGGCGTCTGACCCACACGCGTATACAGCGGCATTTTTTAGATCTGGATCCGTATCCATCAACACATCATGCACATACCCATTGGCGCCGCTCCAGTTCTTATCGGGGCGCGATAGCACCGGTATGTATGTATGGAAGCCCGAAATATTTGCAATATTTAGATAAAGATCTTCCGGCCGGCGACCGCCCCATAAAACCGTAACTGACTTGGGTCTCTGGTCAGGTATGACACTTATCATCGATTCCAGCATTGCCTTGACAGGGGAAATGCCGGTACCAGTCGCTAAAAATATCAGATCGACGCCTTTTGTCTCTCGTAAGAAAAAGGTCCCAAGCGGGCCGTTCAATCGAAGCAAGTCATTAGATTTGGCTTGATTGAACCAGTAGTCACTCATGACTCCGCCTTGTACTTCTCTGATATGAAGCTCCAGCATCTTTTCAGCAAAGCTGGAATTAGCCAGTGAATAGCTGCGACGGACACCATTGGGGCCAATCACATCGATGTATTGTCCAGGCATGAAGCGAAAGTCTGTGTGTGGTGGAAGCCTCAAGAAAACCTGAACGGCATTGGATGTAAGACGTCTGATTTCGCTGATACGGCATGGCAAAGTTTTGGCGATAGGTAACTCAATGTCACCTAAATCACTGACTTCCAGTAACGAATCGGATTCGACAGAGCGAACACAACTAAGAATCCAGCCTTCCGCCTTCTCGTTCTCAGTCAATCCGACCTCTAGGTGCAGTGCGCGAGTAGAGCCACTTATAACTTTGCACTTGCAGGTGTTGCATCGACCTGTTTTGCAGCTGTAGGGGATTGCAATCTTTTCTAGTGATGCTGCATCGAGGATCGACATTCCTGTAGGAGCTTGAAAGCTCTTACCAGAGACTAAAGTCACCAAGGCCATTTTTATTTATGTCTCAGATTAACACTGATCATATTTTTTGAGCTCCTTCTCCACCTGGTTTTCAACTTCAGACTTCAGCACGTCAATTTCTGTCTTCAATGCTTCTTACTCTTCCATCTTGTGCCTAAGGAAGCGGTGTATGATCGCAGCCGTTTCGATCCTAGCACCTGGTGCGAGCATATAGGCATAGCCAAATTCATTTTTGGAATTGGCGAAGTTTTTCATCTTCACCAAACCTTTGTCCATCAAGGCCTTGAGGCAGTAGTTTAGTCCACCGATGCTGATATCCAGTTTCTCGGTCAATTCGAGCTGCGTAAGATCTGAGTTATGTTGCAGGACACCCATTACCCGGGAATATCTGTCTTCCTGTAGTTTTGATTCACGACCGTCACAAAATTGACGAGTTTTCTCTTTGTGGTGTGGGAGGGATGTGATTTAGGCACGCTACCGCCATGCTGTATCACGTTCAGCAAGCGCAGTCACGGTGGAAGTAAAGTTCGGTAAGAAGTTGAACATTGTACCTAGTGCACTACCGTTCGGTCCACACCATCATAAAAAATATTTCGCAGAAGTAGAAGCATCGTTGGCGCGGAGTTAGTTCTGTAAATTCTATTTGGATGATCTACTAGCATCGACTTAGTGACGTTTAACCGAGAGTATCAGCAGACGCGGTGTGCGAAATCTAACAATGCAGAAATAAAGCCAAACATAAAGTACGACAAACAAGATAATGAAAATAAAAAGCATCCACGCGTTGTTCCAAAAAACCACAGCAGGAATCACCGCCGATAAGTTGAGAGCCCAAAGGTAGGGAGAGGTCTTTGCATTCCCACGAGATCGAATGGACACGCCGTCGCAAGCCACGCGCCATCTGACCAACCGCTTATTGATCATTTGATGCAAGTGCATTGCGTCTGGTGCGCCAGGGGACTGGCCGCGTACGAACTTGCGTCTGTAAATACTAAATAAAGTTTCGAAAATCGGGTAGATCATGAGGAGGAGAGGGAAGAGGACGGATACCTCAGCATTGCGCTCATGAAGAAGAATAGAAAGCTCTGCAATGACGAATCCCACTAGATAGGCGCCGCCATCTCCCAAAAATATTTTTGCCGTCGGATAGTTCCAGATCAGAAAGCCGACAACAGCGCCAGCGGTTGTGAGCGCAATTGTAAAAATCAATTCATCACCGACGATGTGCGCGACAACGGCAAGTGCGACCAACGCCGTTACGCTGACAAATGCGGCCAAACCGTTAAAACCGTCGATCAGATTGATTGCATTTGAGACCCCGGCGACTGCGACCACGGTAAAAACGAGCGCAATCAAATTGATCTGAAACAGTGTGTCAATCATCGGGATACCAAAGGTCCGTACCGTTGTATTAAGGATCAGGCAGCCAATGAGAGCGGCCAGCATCGTGACAACCAGGCGCATGGTGACCGAAACACGCTTGGTCAGGTCCTCTGTGAAGCCAATGGCGAAGACGAGCGACGAGGGTATTAGGAAAATCAGTATGAAATGACTGTGGATGGAATTCGCTGCTCGAAGCAGCAAGGCAGTTAGTAGCAGGCTGCTGTGAATTCCGACACCGCCAATGCGTGGCACAGGGACCGCATGAAATTTTTGTATGCCGTTCAAATCGTGATCGGCACTAACATGCCCATGCAAATGCTCGAAACGGACAACCAAAAAGGTTATCAAGCTTGAACATAAAAGCGCAAAGAGGGAGTACTTCATAGGGGGCGTATTGACGCAGTTATAGTTTTTTATTCGTATCTCGTGCGATCGAGATCGACCAGCCCCCTCAGCTGTTTGTGTCAAACCTCCACTCGTTAGTGGTGCTAGAAGGCGCTCACGGTAACGAAAACGTGTCGGTCTGTCTCACTTAGTCCGAACGCAGCATCCCTTACCGTTCGATAATTTTATATGAAGAAATCATTCTAAATGGGAAATGTCTAAGCATTTTTTTATAATACGTGCAGCAATTTGCGCGCTTTGTCAGTCAATTACCGACAACATCCCATGATCATGGTAGGCGGTTTGGTAAGTTTTGATCTGCTGCTCGCAAGAGATCGTCAATAACTAATTAACAGTTTGTAGATAGGATGCGGGTATGAACAAACGACTCACTAAAGCGTGAATGATCGTCGTTCAAAAAGATGCTGAAGCCAGAACGAATGCAGCAGATTTATGCGCCATATGCGGCATCGATGATGCAAGGTTCTAGAACTGGATGACCACGTTTGGCGGGAGAACGGCATCCGAGTGATCGGAGTTCCAAGCGCCCCTTTTGGCGTTGGTGCCGTTGTTATGGAGGAGCGACCAGGTCTCCTAATGAGAGCGTGTGCGAATAAACGAGGGAAGTGACCACCACGAGGCAATACTTAGGCTGAGACGAACCAAGACGCCAGTGGCCAGAACGATGTCAATGGGAGAAATGTTGTGAATCGGGAGTGTATATCCAAGTCCAATGGAGCCGCGCAGTATAACGAGCGCTATACCAAGCAGGATGAGCATATCTGCGCCGTGTCGAAGATATTTTTCAGGGCTTAGCGTTAGACGCATACATCCTTCCGCGGTGTTCGTGATTCAGGTGTACTGATCAATGGCCACCACTGATGGCCGGTCTGCGGTTGCGTAACAAATGGCATCGTGTTTTATCCTAGCAATGCTCTTATGCGAGCATCTTGCGGATCGTCAATGTTCTGAGATTTGGTAAAAAAAGCGAATATTCCCTTACTTGAGGGACGAAGCTACATCTGAAAGTAATAGTTGGTTAATCGAAATTATCCCATAGGTATGGTATTGCTGCATGGACACTACTTAGGTAATCTTGCAGGCTGGGAAAAACGTATCAAATTTGGCGAAGCTTTCCGATCACGCATCTGTAACGTATTCATTTCTTCCGAAAGTTGAATTGTGATACTCGGAGACGATGAGTAAGGTTCGATGCAAGGAAGGTTCGGGTGATTCCTGGAATTGGATTGAACCATTGGTGCCGCGGCGCGCCTTGCGAACCGTCAGCATATACACAAGCGCCTTACGGTACGCCCACGAAAAGATGCACACCAGGTTGTCGAAGGCCTCGTGTTTATGTTCCGTGATTGCTGTCGTTAGACGACATTGTCAAAAGAATCGTTCAGTCGCGCCGACGCTAAGTGGAGTGGCGAGTAAATCGATGAGTTGTAGATCAACCGTTTCGGTGAACTGCTGGCACGTTATGAATAGCTCGAATTTAGTTTCCTGGCGATAGTCCATTTAGCTGCCGCCATGATCGACTTACGAAAGGTGCCCATGAAGATGAAGATTTTTTTCGAATAAGTTTTTATCAATCTCTTTCCAACATTTTCTTTGCCCGAAGGCTTCCCGTCAAAATCAAACAGTTTTGCTAGAAAGAGTTCTTGTTTTATGCCTTGTGATTTTGTGCGGGTTCTTCCCATCGTTGCTGCGATTCAGGCGCTTGCTGCCGGCTGCACGTATGCAGGCGAGTTGCCTATGGAGGCCAAGACTCTTCTGGCCCAAGGATCTACTGGTATTTCCGTGTTTGGTGCCTCCGGTGGACTCGTCATTCCGGACGCGCGGCTACTGCCTGATGGAGCAGTCTCCATCGCATATAGTAACTATCACGACCCGCGGTTTTCAGGGGCATCCAATGGTGAGAATTATATGTTCGGGATGGGTTTCATTCCCCATGTCGAAATCTCCGGACGCCTCGCGAATTATCCCGACAACAGCACCTTCGGGTATGTTGTGCGGGATTTATCGGCAAACGTGAAATTCGGGCTTCCAAAGCTCTTTCAGGTTCAGCCTGATCTTGCCGTTGGTGTTAATGACTTGGGTGGCGGCGCGACGTTCTTCCGCTCCACTTATGCGGTTGCCAGCCAGGACTTCGGTCCACTTCGAGCAACGCTGGGTGGTGCGACCGGTCAGTCTACGTTGCACGGCATATTCGGTGGCCTGCAACTGAACCTGGGCAATGGGTTTACCGCTCTGGCGGAACGTAATAATGGTGCCAGCTACGCGGGGCTGCGTTTCGGATCGGATCCGATCGCGAGTCTCGGGAATTCACATCTTGTCGCGACAGTGCAGCGATCATTCGGTGCTCGCGCGACGGACGGTCGGGATTTTGATCACACGACCTGGGGCATTAACCTCATCATTCCTTTTGGCGATAATGCACGCACAGTCAAACAGGCCGAGCCGGCGACCGATGCGATATGGACCCCGCCACCGGGTTACAGAGCGAAGGCAGTCCCGCCGGTAACGGCATCGTCCTTTGATGGCCCAGCTATCGTCGGCCAAGGGAAGGCAGAACTCTTGGCAGGCTCAACGAGCAGCATGCCACGTGCACAGTCACTACAAGCACTGCAGGATGCCCTGCAAAAAGCCGGCCTTGAGCGCGTTCGAGTCGGAGTGGCGAACAGTCAGCTCGTCATCGAATATGAAAACCATCGGTACAACCGGAGCGAGGTTGACGCCATCGGCATTGCACTCGCTCTTGGTACCCGTCTGGCGCCGGCGACGGTGACGCACATCGCGGCGGTGACGAAAAAGGCCGGGTTGGTATTGTATGCGACCAGCGTAGACCGGCAGCGCTATCAGATATTCATGAAGGACGGCGACGTCTATGAAGCGCGTGAGGGGTTGGAATTCACACTGAAGCCGAATAACGAATCTGGTGTGCAGTGGTTTGATGAACAAGAGGGCGCGCGAGGTTATTCGAGAATACAGCTAGAGCCGCTGCTGAAGTCCTTCGTCGGCACGGAGGTTGGTGTCTACGACTACTCGCTCGCTGCGAGTGCTCGTACGATCGTCCCGCTGTGGAAAGGCGCAGAAGGTGTTGCGACATATGTTGAGAACATTTCCGATTCCAGCAATGTCCGCAATGGTCCATTCAACTATGCCAGTTTGCGTTCGGGGCTTAAGACGGCGACGCTCAATCAGTCGTTTTGGATCACTAATCGACTGCTGAATACAGTAAGTGTCGGCAAGTACCTCTACAACTATACGGGGATGCAGGATGAGGCGACCTTTTTCGTGCCGGGCCGTGAGGATCAGGTCCGATTGGCATACACGCGGCTGAAGTACTCCGACGCCTTTCAGAAGACAACCCTGGTCAATTCTGGAGCGTTCTATCGCTGGAATTATCAGCCATTGAATCTCTGGGTCGAAGCAGGCTATAGCCAGTACGCGCAGAAAGATCGTGGCCCTTCTGTGAGCGTCAGCCGCTGGTTCGGCGATATCCAGGCTCAGGCTTATATCCGCCGCAGTGATCAGGCTACGTTCGCCGGCTTCCAACTGGCGTTCCCGCTAACACCGCGTCAAGGCATGCGTCCAGGACTTACACACATCGAGGGCGCAAGCCAGTTTGCTTATGGCCTTGAAACACGAATTGCATCAAGTGGCGAATGTAATTGTATTACCCGTGATGTTGCCCAAGAGATACCAATTGAGTATAGTGCTCGTAACTTTTTATTGAATCGTGGCCGGGTTGGTAAAAATTACCTGGTCAGTCAGTTGCCTCGTATGCGCGAGGCAGCAGTGTTATTTGCTCCACTTGAATGACCCACTACCTAAGCCTAAGGAGATGAAACCTGATGAATACAATTCACAATACAAATCTGAGCAACGCTTTCAAGTGGCTCGCAATTTCTGCTGCTGCAGCTAGCCTCGTCGCTTGCGGCGGCGGTGGTTCCGATTCCTCGATTTCGGTAACTGGTACTGCTGCAACGGGTGCAGCGCTCAGTGGCGCAAACGTCACCGCCACCTGTGCGTCCGGTACTGGTTCTGCCACTTCGGGTACTGATGGTACTTATAACGTCAGCATCACAAATGGCAAGGCGCCGTGCGTGCTGGTTGCAACGAAGGGTGCAACGGTCCTGCGTTCTATCGCTCCGGCGGCCGGCGTAGCCAACATTACTCCGCTGACCGACATGCTGGTTGAGTACGTCGCAACCCGCGCCGGCACAACTCCTGATAATCTGCTGAGCAATAATAACGGCAAGGCAATCATTGGCGATACCACCGCACTGAATCAGGCACAGACTGGTCTGGTCACATTGATCAAGACCAATTTCAACATTACCATTTCTACTACTAACTTCCTGACTGCGACGATCACCACGCCGCAGGGCGGCACGCAGAGCGCTGGTGACAAGGACCTCGACGTCCTGAAGGCAGCAGCCGTGATCACTTCCGAGGGTAAGCCGCAGACAACGGTCATTACCGCGGTCAAGACCGAAGCGCAGAAGACCACGCCTTACGTTGCGACGACTGGTGCGTCCAGCTGATTCTAGTGGCGGTTCGGGAGCGTTGCTCGAGATAGAGACGTTCACCTGTTCACATAAAAGCCTTTCCTGGAAATCCAGGAGGGGCTTTTTTGCATGGCGCTCGATTAAAGCATCCTTGCATCTACCTCGCTTCGTTGTATGGCTCACTGCCCGTATATGCCGGTAGTAAGATCGCTCGCTGAATGACCGGACGCCGTCAATGCATTATCTTTACGCATCGGAATATGACGGTGAATATAACTGGAAATAGCGAAACGATCGCAGTGATCACAGTGGCCGAGAAGATCCGGAATGTCTGATGATTCGACGGACCTGACACATCTGCACTATGTTCATGGCCGACCGGCTCATTCAGTGCGTCTTCGGATCAGTGCGCTGTCCGCGCCAAGTTGTTTGCTTGCGAAGTAATGCCAGGCGGGGCCGTTTTGCAGACGGAATGCGGATCTTCTTTTATAACTGCTCAAACAGTGCCGAAATGGACGTGTCGTTGCGACGGTAGCCTTGCCGAGGCGAGGTGAAAGAATCCGTTGTGTCCGAGACGGATACAAGCTCACGAAGGTTTACAAGTTTCCAGCCGCTGACTTGCCGCTCCGCTTCATCACGGCATACCGCATAGCAGAGTAACGAAGGTGCTCCTAGCACATTCAAGCCGTAGGAATGCGGCTCAACAGTCACCGTGCGGTTTTTGTACACAAGCTTCAATAAGCGCTTTTTCCGAATCGCTTGGCTGATTACCTGATTGATCACTATATCGTTTCTGCGGCGAATAGAATCGACATTAGACTCTTATCACGGCCCATGTACCATCCCATATCTATGTCGAACGTTACAATGTGAAGTGCGAAGTAATTGTGCTCAGCACCCAGTGACCTCGTCTTGAATCGGCTGGTCGAGCTCGGTGAGCATCGTACCCGCCCTAAACTTAAGTGGACGTGTACATCATGGAAGCGAATACTGAAGAACAACCGACGCGGCGTCGTCGCGGCGGCGCGGCATTTAAGGCGGATGCAGTCGCGGCCTGCATGCAGCCCGAGGTGTCGGTTGCTGTCGTCGCCTTATATTACCGGCTCAAAGGCGTTTGCAAGGTAGTTGTCGCGTGATCTCAAGCCGCCTGCTTTAGTCGTTCGAGGTGTTGCAGGCATATGCGCATGGCGTAGGGTTTCTGTGTCCATCGTCGCGGGAGGGCAGGGGCATGGCGGGATTCGCTTCGCTCTTCCCACCCTACGTTCTTTATGGGTCGTGCTCGCTTGTGGAGCCTCGACTGTTTCATTCATGCACGGGGTTCTTCGTGGTGCCTTGACGTCGGCGGGTTTCACACTTACCTTTAAGCAATTTTCATCAGAAGAAAGTCTTGGGCGTGCGGGCGAATTGTGGTCGCCGCGTATGCAACGAGACACGCCTACAAGGAGAGGTTTCCCCGATGGTTTCCCGCATGAAGAGAAGGCTCTTGCCGATGCTGATCGCGTCGGTGCTTGCCGGTGGCAATGCATGGGCTGCCGATGCGCAGATGGAGAAGGCCCGCGTGA
>DATEZO010000326.1:0-8727 GCA_035255485.1 Burkholderiaceae bacterium | reverse complement strand
GCGCCTGGCGCGTGTACAGCGTGCAGCTGGGCGACACGGTGGTGCAGGTGGCGCAACCGCTTTCCGCACGGCGCGAAGTCGCGGCCGACATGGCGTTCAAGACGGTGGCGCCGCTGTTCCTGCTGTTTCCGTTCCTGGGCGTGCTGATCTGGTACACGGTCGGTAAAGGACTGTTCCCGGTGCAACGCGTTGCGGTGGAAGTCCAGTCGCGCGATGCCGGCGCGCTGGCGCCGATCGCCGATGCGGATCTGCCGCAGGAAATCCGGCCTTTGACACATGCACTGAACGATTTGCTGTTGCGGCTGGACCATGCCATCCATGCTCAGCGCGCATTCATTGCCGATGCCGCGCATGAGCTCAGAACGCCGCTGACCGCGCTGAAACTGCAGATCCAGCTGGCGGAACGCGCGCAGGACGAGGCGGCCCGCAAGGCCGCATTCGCGGAGTTGCGGCAGGGCTTCGACCGCACCACACACCTGGTGCAACAACTCCTGACCCTGGCGCGGCAGGAACCGGGCGCATCGTCGCCCGACCGGCAAGCCGTCGACCTGGCGGCGCTGGCGCAGCAGGCCGTCGCCGACATGGCGCTGGCCGCGCAGGCAAGGCAGATCAGGCTGAGCCTCGATGCCGCCGCGCCGGCACTGATCACGGGCGATCCGGAAGCGTTGCGCATCCTGCTGAACAACCTGATCGACAATGCGATCCGCTACACGCCGGACGGCGGCAAGGTGAATGTATCGGTTGTGGCGGACGATGCCGCGTTTTCGGTGCAGGTGCAGGATACCGGCCCCGGCATTCCGAAAGAGGATCGCAGCCGCGTGTTCGACCGCTTCTATCGGGTTCCGGGCACACAGGCGGAGGGCAGCGGGCTTGGTCTGTCCATCGTCAAACAGATCGCGGATGCGCACCAGGCCACCGTCGCACTCGACAATACCGGGCATGGGCTGCATGTCTCGGTCGTGTTTCCGCGTTCAAGCCCGGCTTGAGCACCCGTAGCCGGACATCTCGGACGTATTTCCCGGATTCTGCTTCGACAAGAATTCCGCACGGTTTTAAGTCCTGTTTAAGTCTGCCCGCCCAGAATGCACTTCATGCAGGAGAACCTGCGCATCCAAAAAGGAGTGCATCATGGAACACAGGAAATTCAATCGACGCGTCATTGCCGCGGCCGTGATTGCCGTGGCGGCAGGCGGGTATATCCATTTTGAAAAACCGGAATGGGGCATTGCACATGCGGCCATGGCCAGCCAGGCTGTCGTGCCGGCGCAGGCGGCCGCCGTCAGCGCGCCGGGGCTGGCGACCGCGACGGATTTTTCCGGGATCGTGGCGCATTACGGTCCGGCGGTCGTCAATATCAGCGTGGTTGGCAAGGCGGAAAAAACGCCCGCCATGAACGATCAACCCGGCATCGATCCGGACGATCCGTTTTCGCAGTTTTTCCGGCGCTTCGGGCCGCAAGGGCCGCGCGTTCCACACGGTGGCCAGATGATGCGCGGCCAGGGCTCCGGCTTCATCGTCAGCCCGGACGGCCTGATCCTGACCAATGCGCATGTGGTGGACGGCGCGCAGGAAGTGACCGTGAAGCTGACCGACCGGCGCGAATACCGGGCTAAGGTGCTGGGCGCGGATCGGCAGACCGACGTGGCGGTGATCAAGATCGCCGCCAAGGACTTGCCCGTGGTCAAGATTGGCGACCCTGCCGCAGCGCAGGTCGGCGAACCGGTGCTGGCAATCGGCTCGCCCTACGGTTTTGAAAACACCGCGACTGCCGGCATCATCAGCGCCAAATCGCGCTCCTTGCCGGAAGACACCTACGTACCGTTCATCCAGACCGACGTCGCAGTCAATCCGGGCAATTCGGGTGGGCCGCTGTTCAACCTGAAAGGCGAAGTGATCGGCATCAACTCGCAGATCTACAGCCAGACCGGCGGCTACCAGGGCTTGTCGTTTGCGATTCCGATCAATGTCGCGGCCCGAGTGCAGGACCAACTGGTGCATCACGGCAAAGTCACGCGCGGCCGGATCGGCGTCAGCATCCAGGACATGACCCAGTCGCTGGCCGATTCCTTCGGTTTGAAAAAAGTGCAGGGCGCGCTGGTAGCTTCGGTCGAAAAGGGCAGCCCGGCGGAAAAGGCAGGCCTGGAGCCGGGTGACGTGATCGTGCGCGTGGATGGCCGCGACATCAACCGCTCGTCCGACCTGCCGGCAATGGTAGCGGAGATGCAGCCGGGCACGTCGGCCCAATTCGAGGTGCTGCGCAAGGGCTCTCCCAAGACCCTGCGCGTGACCGTCGCCGAGCTGAAGGACAAGACCGTCGCGCAACGGGGCGACGCCCAGTCGCAGCAGGGGCGGCTCGGCCTGGCGGTGCGCCCGCTGGCCGGTGACGAGCGGCAACAGGCCGGCGTGTCCGGCGGGCTGCTGGTGGAAGACGTGACCGGAGCGGCGGCCCGCTCCGGCATTCAGCCGGGCGACATCGTGCTGTCGATCAACGGCGTGCCGGTGTCGAGCGTGGAGCAGTTGCGCAGCCTGGCCGGCAAGGCGGGTCGCAACGTCGCCTTGCTGGTGCAGCGCGAGGAGGCGCGTATTTTCGTTCCGATCGATCTCGGCTGATAGCGGTAGAACCGCAACGCGCAGCGCGGGGCTTTGCCTTGCGCTGCGCGTTTTTGCGTGGGATTTGTGCGTCATGTCATCTTTCCACGCAATTTGCTGGAAAAGCCATTGGAGTGCGATTTCGATTTTGTCAGACGCTCTAACAAGACAGTTGTAAATTTAATTTTTATCAAAACTCCGGCTACCCCATGCATCTAACCTTAGCAAACTACCAATACATGGCGCACGGAGAAATTGGCAGTGCAGCTGCCGGCAGCAGCTGATCCTGGTTGAACAAATTCTGTGGTTAACGGAGGAACATTATGCTCACGAGCTGGCGGACGATTCTGGTGTCAGTATGCTTCGGTGTTTCCGGGACTGCATTCGCTCAGCAAGCCCTGGAAAACCTTGGAAAATATGAATACATGTCGAAATGCGCCTCATGTCATGGCGTCTCAGGAAAGGGCGATGGACCGGTGCGAAGCGCTCTTTCCAAAGCGCCCGCTAATCTCACGACCTATGCAAAGCGAAATGGCGGCACGTTACCGACACAGCTTGCATGGCAAGTTATCGATGGAAGGACAGAAATTCCTGCGCATGGAAGTCGCGAAATGCCGGTATGGGGACAAGAGCTTCGCAAGGAAGTGTTGAAGGTGAATGAAGGTGCCCCTAATCCAGAGTGGCAGGTATTTGGAAGAATTTCTGCGCTCATCGACTACCTTGGCACCATTCAAGTCAAATAAAGGCGCAAGTTATTGCGGCTAAACTGCTGCGATAGTTCCTGGGGCATGCTATTCATCGAGCCAGATGACGCCAGCAAGGTGGATGGCGCCAAAGCGGGCGCGTAATAGGGGACAGACCCTGAGGTTTCCCCACGAATTTACGCTTCATGATAAGTCGCTTGTGCTTGCCGACGGAGAATTGTCACAGCATCTTTGGGGCGAAGGCGACGAAGCCACCTCGGTCCGGCGTCAATGACGCGGCGCGCCAAGGTCAGCACGGATATTTCCTTGTGATTGAGGCCGGGCACACTTTGGAAATGCCCCTGCATCCGGCACTGCTGGGCGCTTTCGCCGATCAGGCGCATCAACCAACTGGTCAAGTGACCGATCAACAGCAGTATCTCCAGACGCTTGCCCGAGCGCGAGCGCGTCGCGCTCAAGCCAAGGCCCAGCCCGCTGCCGGCCGCCGGTGAAGGGATGCCGAGGCCGCGCCCATTATCGACAAGGATTAGCTCCAGCCAGCACTGGTTGCCCACTTGCAGCCGCCGTAGCACCACTTCCACGCGCGTGGCGGCGGCGTAACGTTGAACGCGATCTTGTTGAGACAAGACAGAACGGCTACTATGCATGAGGGCTGGCTTCGGTGGGCGTGATGGTTTGGCGACTTAAACGATACCATCAGGCCAGCCTGTTTTTCCTCAATAATTCAAGTGCTTATCTCTTAAGTAAGTGCCATTCGGGTCTGTCCCCTATTTGCTCTGTCCCCTATTTACTCTTCGTTCCGATCGATCTCGGCTGAGATTAATCATTAATCGAGTTGCAACGCGCAGCGCGGGGCTTCGTCCTGCGCTGCGCGTTTTTGTGTGGGGATTGTGCGTCGATGATGCCGTGCTGGTTGGTCAGGCATGGCGGGGAGGTTCTGATTTCGGTTGCGCTCCTATCCAAACAGCACAGGGCGTGAAAACAGATGCACCTCCGAATTGCTTTCAGCGGTTTGGCTGAAATGTGTTAAACGACATTTTGCCGTGTTAAATTGGCGTTTTGCGATTTATAACAAGTTGGGCGTCATCAGTCCGCTTAAGCCAACTGGAGGTCACATGCCGCTTGATACTAAAGTCACAGTGAAGCTTCTGCAGGCGTTTGCCGATGCTTGGAACCGACATGACATTGACGCTCTCATGGCATGCATGACCGAGGACTGCGTCTTTGAAGCATCCGGCGGACTTGAAGCATCCGGAACACGCTACGTAGGCCGCGACGCCGTGCGTGCAGGCTACGTTGATGTCTGGTCAGCATTTCCTGACGCTCATTGGGGCGGCGCGCGTCACTTCATCACAGGGGACCGCGGGGTTTCCGAGTGGACGTTCACAGGCACAAAAGCTGACGGCAGTCGCGTCGAAGTGAATGGATGTGATTTGTTCACTTTTCGAGACGGCAAGATCTCCATCAAGAATTCCTATCGGAAAAATCGTCCTCCATTGCCACCACGAGACGCCCCGTGAATCGAACCGTGCTCTGGCGAGAATGACACCCAACCCTTCCATCGAGAGGATCTGCCCCGGCAAGCCGGGTCAGGCCTCTCATGTCAAACGTTGAGCCTAACTGGAGCCATCATGGGCTGGTTGATTACCAAATACCTGCTGACAGCCGGAGTCGTTGTCCTGGTCTCGGAGGCGGCAAAGCGCAGTGACAAGCTCGGCGGTTTTATTGCTGCCCTGCCTTTGGTGACCTTTCTTGCACTCGTTTGGCTCTACGTCGAGAAGCAGCCACAGGCCAAGATTGCCAACCATGCCTGGTACACGTTCTGGTACGTCGTACCAACGCTGCCCATGTTCCTGGCCTTTCCGGTCCTGCTTCCGCGCATCGGTTTTTGGCTTACCATGTTGGCCAGCGTGGGCATTACCGTCGTCTGCTTCGCCGTTTTCGCTGTTATGGTCCGCCAATTCGGCATCGAATTGCTGCCGTGACGATACGCTGAATCGTGGTCGCGAAGCGAGCCACGATCTGACCCGGCTGTTGGGCAGCGCCATGAAGAAATATGCCGGGGTTCCCTCAAAGGAAATTCATGTCACTGGGATTCCCACCGTGAATGGCGTGTTGCCAGCGAAAAGTCAGCGCCATTGCGCGTATGCATGGTTTGTCCATTGAACATGGCGGGCCGCCAAACTTTGCTTCGGCGCGGATAGGGACGTTCTGCCAGGAAATATACGGGCACCAGTATTTTTCGTGCGCCGCATAACCATTCCGTATATGGGTAGTTTTTACACATACTCCCATTTTTTGCGCGAATCGGTTTGCCTGATCCACACGCATGCGCTTGAAGTCCGGCCGCCTCGACTCCGCCAAGTCGCTGGCTGGCATCCAACTTGCAAGGGCATCGGCAGTGCCCGGCGTTCGACCGGGATGTGCCACCCACTTGACGCGCATCATCCATGTCCCAGGCTTTCAGCCAGAGCGCCGTGCTTGCGATCAAATTGTGCTTGATCGCGGCTCTCGTTTTGCTGATTGCGGCGGTGGCAGTGATTCGCTGGCGCATGACGCCGGCCGGAGGCGAAAATGCACCGCTGGCGCAGCCGATCGCGTTCAGCCACAAGCATCATGTCGGCGACGATGGCATCGATTGCCGTTACTGCCATACCTCGGTTGAGAAATCCTCGTTTGCGGGCCTGCCTTCCAGCGCAATCTGCCTGACCTGCCATTCGCAACTGTTTCGCGATGCGCCGGCGCTGGCGCCACTGCATGCCAGCGCGCGCAGCGGGAAGCCGATTGCGTGGAACCGGGTGCACGACTTGCCGGACTTCGTGTATTTCGACCACAGCATCCATGTCGGCAAGGGCGTGGCCTGCATCGAATGCCATGGCCGCGTCGATCAGATGCCGCTCCTGTGGCGCAAGGCCTCGCTCGACATGCAATGGTGCCTGCAATGCCATCGCAATGCGCCGGCACATGTCCGGCCGCTGCGCGAGGTGTTCAGCATGACCGATGCAAAACCGCTGTCGACACGGGAAATCGAACAGATCGCGCGCCTGTACCGGCTGCAGGATGCGCGCCGCCTGACCGATTGCTCCACCTGCCACCGATGAGCCGCCATCCGATCATCCCGATTGACGCGGCGGACCTTGCGCCGGACGATGCACGGCGGCGCGCTTTCCTGAAACTGATGGCGGCTTCCGCCGCGCTGGCAAGCGGCGCCTGCAGCGGCCCGCCGCAGGAACAGATCATGCCGTATGCGCGCATGCCGGAGCTGCTGACGCCGGGCCGGCCCCTGTATTACGCCAGCGCCTTCATCCGGCGCGGCTTGGCGCAGGGCGTGCTGGTGGAAAGCAACATGGGGCGGCCGACCAAGGTTGAAGGCAATCCGCATCATCCGGCCAGCCTGGGCGCGACCGATGTGTTCGCGCAGGCTTCGATCCTGCAATTGTGGGA
Organism: Burkholderiaceae bacterium; assembly: GCA_035255485.1. Lineage (GTDB taxonomy): Bacteria > Pseudomonadota > Gammaproteobacteria > Burkholderiales > Burkholderiaceae_D > DATEZO01. The sequence continues at coordinate 1,990 of DATEZO010000326.1, read as the reverse complement.
CCCGGACCGCTCGCTGACGGTGCAGCACGGCGATGCGCTCGCCACCTGGGACGGGTTCGAGGCCGCACTGAGGTCGCGCCGTGCTGCCTGGAGCGAGAAGCGCGGTGCAGGGCTGCGCCTCCTGACCGGGACCATCACTTCGCCGACCCTGGCGCGGCAGATCGAAATGCTGCTGGCGCGCTATCCCGAGGCGCGCTGGCACAGCTACGATCCGCTGCATGACGATGCCGTGCACGAGGCGGCGCAGATCGCCTTCGGCCGCGCCGCCGATGCGCTGTACCGGCTCGACCGCGCTGTCCTCATCGTCAGCCTGGATGCCGACCTGTTCGGTGACTGGCCGGGCGCGATCCGCCATGCGCGCGACTTCCTGCGCCAGCGCAGGAGCGAAGCACCGCTGTTCGCCAATCGCCTGCTGGCGGTCGAACCTGCGCCCAGCCTGTGCGGCGCGATCGCCGACGACAGGCTGGCGCTGCCGCCGCCGGAAATCGAGCGCCTGGCCTGGCGCGTCGCGGCGCGGCTCGGTGTGCCGGGTGTGCCGCCCGGGATCGCGCCTTCCTCCGATGCGCGCGCCGCACGCTGGGAAGCGGTGCTGGCGCGCGAATTGACCGCGCATCACGGCGCGGCACTGGTCGTGGCCGGCGGCAGCCTGTCACCGCAAACGCGGGCCCTGGTGCATCTGTTGAATGCCCATCTGGGCAATGCCGGCCACACGGTGCTGTCTATCGCGCCGGTGGAAGCGCGGCCGCAAAGCCACGCCGCATCGATCGCCGCGCTGGCGGGCGACATGCATGCGGGCCGGGTTACGGACCTGGTGATCGTGGGCGGCAACCCGGTCTACGACGCGCCGGTCGATCTGGAATTCGGGGAAGCCTTGCGCCAGGTCGCGTTTTCTGTCCACCTGGGGCTGTACCGCGACGAGACCGCACGGCGCGCCAGCTGGCATCTGCCGCAGGCACACGATTACGAGCAGTGGAGCGACGGCCGTGCCGACGAAGGCACGGCCTGTATCGTGCAGCCGCTGATCGCGCCGCTGTACGGCGGCCGCTCGTCGCATCAGTTGCTGGCGCTCGTGGCGGACGATCCGGAACGCAGCGGCCATGCGCAGGTGCGGCGCACCTGGCAGCAGCATGCCGGCGCGGCCGGCTTCGATGCATTTTGGCAGGAGGCGCTGCTGACGGGCGTGATCGAAGGCACGGCCGCCGCTGCGCTCACGTTGCGCCCGATGCGCAGGCTGAGTCCGCCCGATTTCGGCGGCGCGGCGCTGACGGCGCTGTTTTGCGCAGATCCTTCGACCGGCGACGGCACATTCGCCAACAACGCATGGCTGCAGGAATTGCCGCGCCCCTTCACCAGCCTGACCTGGGACAATGCCGCGCTGCTCGGCCCCGCAACCGCGCAGGCGCTGGGCGTGGCCAGCGGCGACATCGTACGGCTGAACGTGCAAAACCGCCCTGATGTGACGCTTGACGCGCCGGTCTGGGTGCTGCCCGGCCACGCCGAAGGCATCGTCATGCTGCCGCTGGGCTATGGCCGCCAGGCAGCGGGCCGGGTCGGCGACCGGATCGGTTTCGACGCCTACCGCTTGCGCACCCTGGATGCCTGGCGCGGCCGAATCGGCTTGCAGGTGCGCAAGACCGGGCGGCGGCATGCCTTTGCCGTGACCCAGCACGAGACGTCGATGCAAGGCCGCGACCCGGTGCGCATGGCGACGCTGGAGGAGTTCCGGCGCGATCCGCGCTTTGCCAGCGCCGCGCCGCGCCAGCGCACGCCCGACGCATCGCTGTATCCGGCATGGGAATACAAGGAGTACAAATGGGGCATGGCGATCGACCTGAACGCCTGCATCGGCTGCAATGCCTGCACCATCGCCTGCCAGGCGGAAAACAATATCCCGGTGGTCGGCAAGGAAGAGGTGATGCGCGGGCGCGAGATGCACTGGATCCGGATCGACCGCTATGTCGCCGGCGCGGCGGCGCGGCCGCGCATCCTG
>DATEZO010000325.1:0-12530 GCA_035255485.1 Burkholderiaceae bacterium | reverse complement strand
ACGGCGACCGAAACTTCTCAAAGTGGAGATCCGTGAACAATTACTCGACGATTTGAAGTCCGGCATGGACAAGGCTATTGCGGCCGAAAAATATTTGATCTCCATACAGACGATAACAACACTTTTGCGAACCGAGGTTGGGTTGCATCACTTATGGTCTGCTGCCAGAAAAGAACGAGAACGTCATGCAGCACGCCAGAAGTGGCAAGCCGCTACCGGTGAGGCGGGCATGCTTGGAACGAAAGTAATACGATCGATAGTACCGGCCGCATATGCATGGTTATACCGGAATGATCGAGTCTGGTTGCAGGCTCATTTGCCGGAAAGAGAAAAACAGGCGGTGAATCACGCATCCGTTAGTTGGGATCAGCGAGACAGTGATCTTGCGCAATTGGTGGAACGGGCTGGACTTGTTCTCCGGTCAAGGAATGGTGGAAAACGACTTCACCTATGGGAGCTATCCCAGCATGTCCCCGATCTTCGAGCAAAGCTAAGCGCGCTACACCGTTTGCCACTCACGAAACGAGCCATTCAGCTTGCTCTCGCCATGCCGTCGACTAGCTATTTCCAAGAGCAGGAGCTTTTTTAGTTCGCCTCTTTTTTGTGACGACTCGCCTTTTTCGCCGGCGATAGGGGGCGACTTTTGATTCAAGCCACTCGAGGTCATTTCGTACACACCATCGATACGGGCCCCGTATCTCTCTTTCCAAGCGAGTTACGGTCAGATCTTTGTTGTTGGCCAGATATTCAAGAATTTGGTGGCGATAAGCTGTAAGTTTGTCATCTACAATGGAAGCCGCCCGTTCCAAGGGCAGTTTTTCTGCAAGCCACTCGGCGTCATGTTTGCGGCACCATCTTAGAGCGAGCGAAGATGAAGTCTTCTTTACGTCTTCCCTGGAACTCGCCCCATTGAGAATCGCAATGCAAATCTTTGAACGAAAGTGGCTCCTTGGATCAATTTCCCGTTCACGTGCACGAATTGTTTGTTTTCCTATCGGGAGCCCTTCCGTGAGAATTTCGAGAACTTTCGCGTCCTGGATATTCTTGAAATGCTCGATGATTCCGTGCTTTTGCAGTTCCTTTCGAAATGCCTCAACTCTGTTCCAGCTTAAGTTGAAATGGTCGTCCAAATAGTTATTAGATTTTCCGGATAGCACTGCATTGGTAACTATTTCTGTGAATCGATATGGCTTGGAGATGAGTAGTGCCAGTTCGTATTGCAGCGCCGAAGCGCAATCAACCTCTTCCATTCTGGATATGAATGGCGGCGCTTTATCTGCTTCACGCGATGTCGGGTTAGTGGTCCTGGGAAGATCTAAACGACTGCTTCTCAGGGCAGCAATCAAGGCGAGATGGGCAACAGGATTCGCTATAACGTCGTGCCCGACTAATGCCCCACCCAGAAAATGGACATCAAATGGCGCCTGGAGTTGTTTCTCCAGATCTTCCAGCGACTCGCATGACCACTGTGAAAGAACGATCTCTCTTAGGTCTTCTACATGTCTGCTTCGCAGGCCACCGGATGCCTCCACGACCAATCTATACAATTGAAGGCGTTCCAAGGGATCTGCACCCACATTGTTACCTTGGCTGGCAGCTTCACACAGTGTTAAGTATTTCAAATATGCGACGGACGTAAAGATATCGCATACGTCAAAGCTCGAACTGCCGCAGTGAGGGCATAACTCGGAAGGCATGTTCCAGGCAGCACGTGACGCTTGAGCCAAACCACATGTTTTACATGCCCCATTGAGCAATGCACGATGAGTTGGGCAGTGGTGCACACCCGGCAACTGATGCGCGATCCGCCAAAACGACATCCCGTGTGATTGCATATCGCGGCGTATGCATTCTGAGCAGAAATGAAGATGATCTTTGACGAATCGTCGATTGGGGCCATATAAAAATTTATTCACTGGCGATATTTCACCTACCATCTGGCTCTGCAACCAACTTCTCCTTTGATCCTCTGGTAAGGCACATGCGTAGAAACCGAGTGCGGTCGACCACTGAATATGGCCTGCCGCATCGAACTGTAGCGACTGGGGTAGTTTTCTTTTAATGAGATGGATGTGTTCGCCAAAGTTGTCGATTGGAGACCTAACAATCTTTCCAAAAAGAGCTCTTTGGGTTTGCGTGATCGATGAATGGCCCGACAGAACGTGGTATGCGATATAACTTGAAAACATCGTTGCACCGACCGGCGCATCGGGAAAAACGCTTAGGGTAGATTGATGCATACGTTGGAATGGGGCGGAGCAAGTAATGCACGATATGAGGCAAGTTAGGGTCAGTATTCGCGCCGTAGATGAAAATGGCCCAGGCAGGACATGCTATGGCCTGATCCCGACGATTCTTACGGAGAGCTACTCAATTGGGTCGAGCAGCTCGCGGATGTCGACTTCCAGCGCGTGTGCCAGCCGTTCTAAACCATCTATGGAAATATTGGTTACGCAGCGCTCTAACTGCGAAACATAGGTACGGTGAAAGTCGGCCGCCTCAGCCATTTGTTCCTGGCTCAAGGCGCGTTCCTTGCGAAGCCGCCTTAGATTGTGGGCAATCCGCACCCTGGCGTTACATGGATTGGGCTTTTTTGATCTCATAGCCCAGAAGCGTGCGTCTCTACTGCAAATGAATCTACAGAATAAAAATCTACTGCTTTTAAATCTCATTGGTGGGTAACGACACAATCGAAACGTTGTTGAGGCGTCCACTTTCGAATTGAAGGCCCAATAAGGAAGCTCACAGGATTCGGAAAATTTTGTACGCTAAGACATGACCAGGTTCCGCAGCGGCCGGAACCGCGCGGCGTCGAGCTTGGAGCTTTGCCGCCAGGCATAATCGCCGGTCAGGTTGATGTGCTCCCATTTCAGGGGCGACAAATACTACAACAGCCGGACCACTCCACGGACTGACGCGCGCAGTGCATCCAGCGCCCGCTTACACCGTATTCCACAGCACGATGGCGGCTGTGACCAGGTTCAAGACGCTCGCGCGGCAGCGCTGCTGCCCGAAGCTGCGGGCCCGCATCTCGTCGAGTCGAGTCGATTGAAAAACACTGCCCTAGCCAGCGCATTGCGCGCCGCGCCCTTGTTCAAGCCGGCATGCACGCGTCGGTGCAATTCCATGTTCTATAGCCAGTCGAGAATGAACGTAAGCGTGAATTTGAGCACACCTATTCTGGCTGAGTAAAAGAGAGCACGATGGCGTCCGCAACGACATTTTGCGGACGCAACCATGATCTCTTCCGATGACTTAGCATTTCTCCCACTGAAGGTAAATCGCACAGGACCGAGCGGCAAGCGGACCTTCGATTCGAACGGCAAGCGACGGCTGATCGAAGCATGCCTGCGGCCTGGCGTGTCGGTCTCCGGCATGGCTCTGAAGGCCGGCATCAACGCGAACCAGCTGCGCAAATGGATTCGCGCGCGTCAGCACATTGAATTGCCTGCCGGGATGGAGGCAGTCGAGCCGGCGCCATCGGCGTTCATACCGGTGGTGCAGATCGAAAGCGCTCCACCGCAGGCGCCGACACGGCATGTCGTCGCACCTCCTCTGCCGCAACCGGTGCCGCCGGCCCGGCTGACGGTGCGCCTGCCCAATGGCGTGACGGTGGAACTGGCATGCGGCGGTCACGATGCCGCGCTCGTGACGGCAATGATCGCCGCCTTGGGAGCGCAATGATGTTCCGGCTCGCCGCCGATTTGCGGGTCTACCAGCACCGCGAGCCGATCGATTTCCGGGCCGGCATGAACAGCCTGGTGATGCTGGTCGAGCAGGCGATGCAGCTCGATCCCTTCGGCCGCGCCGTCTTCGCCTTCCACAATCGCGGCCGCAACCGGATCAAGTTGCTGCTGTACGACCGTTCGGGCTTCTGGCTGATGATGAAGCGGCTCGAGGCCGACCATTTCGTCTGGCCCCGTCAGCCGCAAGCGGTGATCGAACTGACGACCGAGCAGTTGCATTGGCTGCTCGACGGCATCGACATCGAGGCAATGCAGCGGCACCCGGCACGGCAATACCGGCACGCGAGCTGAACAAGCCGGCTGCCGCGGGTTAACAACACGCCGGGCGACTGTTACAAATTCACGTAAACCCATTCGGTCCGCGGTTTGGCTATCGTGGCGGACATGAATACGCACGACCTCTCCCAACTTCCGGCTGCCGTACAGGACTACATCCGCAATCTCGAGACGCAAGTCTCGGTGTTGAACGAACGCATCCAGCTGCTCGAGGAACAGTTCCGTCTGGCGCAGAGCAAGCGTTTCGCACCCAGCAGGGAGAAGCTGACCGACCGGGTATTTGATGAAGCCGAGCAGATGGCGGCCGACGCGTTTGGCCGCGACGATGCCGAAGAGGCGTTCGTGTTGCCTGATACTGGTCTGCCGCAAGCCGAAGCGCCGGCGTCGGCCAAGCGCGGCCGCAAGCCCTTGCCGGCCAACCTGCCGCGCACGCGCATCGAATACGACCTGCCCGAAGACCGGAAGATCTGCCCCTGCTGCCGGGGCGCACTGCACCGTATGGGCGAGGAAGTGACCGAGCAACTGCACATCGAGGTCAAGGCCTCGGTGCTGCAGCATGCACGATTCAAGTACGCGTGTCGCCACTGCGAGCGCCACGGCATCCAGACGCCGATCGTGACCGCTCCGATGCCGGCGCAGCCGCTGCCAGGCAGCCAGGCGAGCGCATCGGTGATCGCCACCGTCACGGCCGGCAAGTTCGTCGATGGCACGCCGCTGTACCGGATGGAAGACGTGCTGGCGCGCGCGAACATCCCGGTCGGCCGCGGCACGCTGGCCAACTGGATCATCCGGCCGGCCGAGTTGCACTACCACCGGCTAGTCGAGGCGCTGCACAAGACATTGCTGTCGCAGCCGCTGATCCATGGCGATGAGACAACGGTGCAAGTGCTCAATGAGCCGGGCAAGACCGCGCAGAGCAAATCGGACATGTGGGTGTACCGCAGCGCCGAAGATTGTGCCGAGCCGGTGGTGCTGTTCGACTACCAGCCCGGCCGCGGCCAGGAATATCCGCAGGCGTTCCTGGCCGGCTGGCGCGGCATGCTGATGAGCGACGGCTATGCCGCCTGGCGCACGCTGGACGGTCCGACGCACTTCGGTTGCCTGGCGCATTGCCGCCGGATGTTCGTCGACGCAATGAAGGGACAGAAGAAGCCCGGCGGTCGTGCCGCGCAGGCGCTGGAGTACTTCAAGGCGCTGTACCACGTCGAGACGCTGGCCAAGGGGGATGTCCCCGCAGGAGAAATGCGCGTCGCCCACACGTACCGGCTGCGTCAGCAGCACAGCGTACCGTTGCTCAATGCCTTCAAGGCGTGGTTGGACGAACTGGCGCCACAGACGCTGCCGAAAAGCCTGCTCGGCAAAGCGATTGCCTATGCGCGCAACCAATGGGAATACCTGAGCCGCTACGTCAATGACGGTCGGGCGCCGGTCGATAACAATGTCATCGAGCGCGACATCCGGCCCTTCTGCACCGGGAGGAAATCGTGGCTGTTCAATGACAGCGTCGCCGGCGCGAAGGCCAGCGCGATGGTGTACAGCCTGACGCTGACGTGCCGCGCCTGCGGCGTCGAACCGTATGCGTATCTGCTGCATGTACTGACCGAGTTGCCGCAACGTGCCCCGGATGCCGACGTCACCGATCTGCTGCCGTTCCGCTACGCCAAGCAGATCAACGCCGAGGCATCGACATCATGATCTGACCGCGCCGGCATCGCACCGGCGCTGCACACTTCCCATGCCAGGACATCGCCGATCTTCGATCGACGCGATGCGACACCACGCGCGCTCGTTGCAAACAATTCATTGCGTTATAAGATGTCAACCTACAATAGTTTCAATGAATGCCTGTTACTGAGGAGGTTCAAAACTGTTGTATACAACAATTGTAGCGTTCTGCTTGCTCAACCGAACCGTCTAGTGCTCCAGTGGAAACCAAGCGACAAAATCTCGAGACCCCATATGCTGACCTAACCCCTGAGCGCATACTCAACGCGATCGATAGCCTAGGGATCCGTAGTGATGGCCGTCTGCTGCAGTTGAACAGCTTCGAAAATCGCGTTTACCAAGTCTGGTTCGAGGATGGCACCCAACGCATCGCGAAGTTCTATCGATCTGGCCGGTGGGGCGATGCGACGATCCTCGAAGAGCATGCGTTTACTATTGACCTCGCAGAGCAAGAGATCCCTGCAGTACCACCGCTGTCGTTCGACGGTAAAACACTGCATCATTATGAAGGGCATCGTTTTGCACTGTTTGAGAAGCGTGGCGGTAGGGCCCCCGAGCTTGAGCGGGAAGAGACACTCGAATGGCTAGGCCGATTCATCGGCCGTATTCATGCAGTTGGTGCAAGCGCTGAATACCAGGTACGACCCGCTCTAAACATTCACACTTATGGTATCGACTCGCGCGAATTCCTCGTCGCCGGTGATTGGCTGCCGGAAGATTTGCGGACCACTTGGATTAGTGTTGCTGATCAAGCACTCGATGAAGTGAGGTACGCTTACCAACGCGCCGGCAATGTACAGATCCTACGCTTACATGGAGATTGCCATCCTGGAAACCTCCTTTGGACGGACAACGGCCCACATTTTGTCGACTTCGACGACAGCCGGATGGGGCCGGCGATCCAGGATCTGTGGATGCTACTCCCGGGCAGGGTGGCCGACGTACGTAGCGAATTTGCGGCACTGTTGCGAGGATATGAGACCTTCCGAGAGTTTGATGACCGCGGGTTGCATCTCGTCGACGCACTACGCACGCTACGCTTGATCCACTATAGCGCGTGGGTCGCCAGACGCTGGCACGACCCTGCCTTTGTCGCAGCCTTTCCATGGTTCGGCAGCGTTCGTTACTGGCAGGATCGGATTCTTGAGTTACGCGAACAGGTGGCGATGATGCAGGAATCCTCCCTTGGATAAGGGGTGGCTTGATCATAAATCCACGGCGGACGCGCGCTTCAGCGTAAGCGGTCAATAATCATATCCCCGCTTGTTCAGCGTAGCCCTAACTCATATCAGCATTATCGCCCCTCTTTTCCGGTGCCAGCTGGTGAAATCTTTCGCTGACAGGGGGCGGCTGATGAAATATCCTTGCGCTTGGCTACACCCTTGCGCTTTCAGGTAGGCCAGCGCTTCTTCTGACTCGATACCTTCCCCTACGATTTCAAGGTTCAGCGCTCGCCCTAAAGCAATAATCGCCGTCGTAATGGCCTTGCTTGAATTGTCGTGTTCCAGCCGACGCACAAAGGACTGGTCCACCTTCAGCTTGTCCAGCGGTAGATTGCTCAAATGACTCAGGCTTGAATAGCCCGTACCAAAATCGTCCAATGCGACTTTGATGCCGCTGGACCGAATATTTTTCAGGGTGTTGACGGCCTCGTCGATGTTCGCCATCACTGTGCTTTCGGTTACTTCGATCTGGATACAGGATGGATTCAGACCAGAATCTTTTACGATCGACTGGAGCTGCTGAGCGAAACCACGTTGCCGGAACTGCAGTGGGGACACGTTCAACGCCATGATGATCGGCGGCAAACCCTCCGTTTGCCACTTGTTGATCTGGCGGCATGCTTCAAGGATGACCCATTCGCCAAGCTGGCCGATAAGCCCTGCTGCTTCGGCAACGGGTATGAATTGATCGGGGCTAATTATCCGCCCATCGTCGCAGATGAGCCGGAGCAAGGCTTCGACGCCGACAAGATGTCCGGTTTTCATGTCAATCACGGGCTGATAGTGCAGTGACAGACCTCCTCGTTGCAGAGCCCGTTTTAACCGTGCTTCAATAGCCGAGCTTGCGTCAGCCCGATGATCCAGTTCGGGCGTGTATGTGAAATAGCTCCCACGGCAGGAATATTTGACATGATACATTGCCAAATCGGCAGCATGAATGAGCGTGTCCACGTCATTGCCATGCTGCGGAAACTCGCTAATACCAATGCAGGCCGATATGGAAAGATCCAGTGTATCAATCTCGAACGGATGCGAAAGCGCGTCGAGGATATGCTGCGCCACCGTGGCAGCGGAATGCACATTGCCGAGCTGGTGAAGCACGACGATGAACTCGTCGCCCCCAAGGCGGCCGACCAGATCTTCACGTCGCACGCATTTCAGAAGGCGTCTGGCCACTTCCTGCAGCAGCCGGTCGCCAATTTCGTGTCCGTAAAGATCATTGATGGGTTTGAACCGGTCGAGATCTATAAACAGGACTGCGCCGTGCGCATGACTGCGCAGGGCAGCAGCAAGCAAGTGATTCGCGTACTCGAAAACCAAGGCGCGGTTCGGTAGCCCAGTCAGCGTGTCGTGCTGCGCTGCGGCGAGCACCCGCTGTTCGGCAAGCTTGGCATCTGTGACGTCCCGGTAAAAAACTGCCAGCCCTTTGCCAAAAGGAAAGGCACTCATCTCAAGCCAAAGCGTACGTCCGCCTGGGTAGGTATAACTATGTTCACATTTGACCCGAATGCGCTCTGCCATTGCGCGCTTATAAAGCGTGCCAATTTCCGTGGATTCTATGCCAGGCCAGGCTTCCCAGGCAGTACGTCCGATCATATCCGATGCTACTCGTTGTTCGATGCGTAGCGCGCCTGCGTTGATCTGCACGATGTGAAAGTCATGGTTTAGCAGCACGAAGCCCTCATCCATATTTTCCAGGATGTCGCGGCTACGGTCGCGCTCCAGCGCGAGCGCTTCCTCTGCGCTTGCCCGCACGACTGCCGCCCACGTTCGCTCGGCAACATCTTGCGCCGCAAAGATTTCTTCTTTCGTCCAGTGGTGGGGTTCAAGACGCGATACATTGAGATTGGCAATAAGGCAGCCGGCTTTGATAAGCGGAACGATCAAAAGCGAGCGGATGCCTAAATCTTCATACGCCGACGCATAAGGGATGGTGCGAAGGTCACGATTAATATCATTAATCACCAATGACATGCCCGAACGCAAAGTTGCAAGTATTTCCGCTCCGAAGTCACCGATTCGTCCTTCTGAAGGTAGTGTGCGCATAAGAGCAGACCAGGTTGCCTTGATGGAGAACGTTTCTGCATCATCGTCGATTTCAGCATAGAAGACTCGTGTTGCTCCAAGATGCTCACCTAACCGCTTTGTCGCTGCAAAAATAATGTCATTAGCGTTTGTTAATCCACGCAACTCATCTACGAAAGCAAGCTGAAAGCTCTGCCGTTTTTCCGCGAGAACCTTCGCGGTGGCATCTATGCCAACTCCCAAAGCACCGACAACAACACCCGCATCGAAGACGGGGGAATGAGAAAACGTTGCCCAGATCTGTTCCTGGTATCCGCTCCGCTCGAAGGCGAATAGTGCATTTTCAAAGAATGTAGCCTCGCCCACCCAGCCTCGCTCTATGACGGGTTCAAGGTAAGGCCAGACTTCGGGCCAGATAGCGTGATATGGCTGACAAAGCGCCCCGGGATGCTTGTTGCCGAGAAATTGCAGGCGGTACGCGTCGTTATAGATTGAAAGAAGACTGGGCCCCCAACTGACCATCATCGGCACCCTGGACGCAAGAATATTGCTCACCAAAGCAATTAATGTCGGCGGCCAGCTTTCCGGAGCGCCGAGTGCACATCTTGCCCAATCGAAGGAGCGCAACACCGAAGCGACTTCGCTGTCCTGAGCAAGAAAGGCGAGAGTGTCGAGGATGCTCTTCTTCATCAAAAGGCTCTTACCAGGCAAACAGGATGAAATGCCTAATCTTTGATTGATTCGCTCGATTTCCGTTCATGCCATAGTGCAATTGAGCAGTCGAGGATCGCAATATGTTGGCCTAGTCTTACAGCAACCCGACATGGCGTTTTGTGCTACAGCAATTAACATCTCGTTAAGCGCCGATATTTGGCCGCAGTGGGCCTATTTGTCTCTGCCTTGTTGATGTCGTTATGGCGGGCGATCAGCGCTACCAAGGCGCTTACCAGTAGCCGGTGTGGTGGTTTCTGAGCGGAATTGTTGCTCAAGACGAATTTTGTATCTTCGCTCATGAATTTCTCCTTTGCGAAGGAAGTGGTTCAACTAAGCCCGAACACATCGGTTGTCCCCGACATCGTTGAACAGTTTACGATGAGTTGCCGACCCTGAAGGCTGACCCTGCTGCGACTGATGCGTAACGACATCCCTGCGCTCTGGCCAGACCAGCGTCAGATGCTTGGGGTCGATTCAGAAAGCGGAAAATAAAGCACGTTAAGCCGGCGACAATGAATGCAGCGGTCTGAACTTGCCCCTCGCTAATAGATCTCCGTAATGGCTGACAGCAAGAGTCAGCCGCCGTGCCCTGCCTTGGCTGGTTGCTGGGGAATAAGCAGGATGCAAGCGGTCATGAACGCAAGCAAGACCAACGATGCGTAGAGCCTGTTTAGATGTAAACCGCCTTGGGAAATCGGCTTGTCGAGAAAATCGCCGACAGTAGCACCCAACGGACGCGTGAGTATGAAAGCCAACCAGAACAAGATGGTGTGCGAAATGCGCATCCAAAAATACATGGCAGCTACCACCAGCAAGGCGGCGCCAAAGATCAGCGCCGCATACTCGTAGCCAAGCGCCAAACCTCCCCGGTCCGAACCGGCCGTCCAGTCGCCCAAGGCCGTGCCGAGGGTTTGCGAGAAGAGGATCGTGCACCAGTAAAACCACTCGACCCGCCTCGTCGTGATGCTTTTAATCGACACGGTACCTTCGGCACGATACCAGACGTACAAGCTGGCGAGGAGCAGTGCGAAAATGATGCCGACGCCGCCCGGGTAGCCAACACCAAGCGACCGGTCGAAAAAGTCGGCCATAGTGGTGCCCAGAGTCGTGGTGGCCACAATCGTTGCCCAGTAGAGGAACGGATGAAAGCGTGCTGCTTTAACCTGTCCGGAGACCAAAGTTATGAAGATCGCCGCAAAAATTGCGGTCCCGATGAGATAGCCGAGCCTAAGTGACATCGTGACCCAGTCGCCACCGGTCTCGCCCAGCGTGGTGGCGGCCACCTTAACCAACCAGAAGCCTAGCGTGACCGCAGGCACTTTTGTGACCCCTTGTTCGACCACCCTTGAAGTCATGTTATTCATCGGGGCCCTTCGTTTGCAGAATTTAGTGATTAACGCCAAATCGGTATTTGATCAACTGACGATATGCTGGTTCTCCAGACGGCTTCTCTTTCTCCTGTTTTGTCAGATTACGTTATACCCTGACAACGCGTCAGGGAGATGCGGCCAATTGCGTCAGGATAGGGTCTAATTTTTACATTGATTGACACACGTCGCAGTGGGTCGTCATCCGACAGCGGCGCGATCCGGTCAATCGGTTGGGCTTCGCTGTGTAGCTCTACTACCTGTGTTTTCCAAGCGTCATCCTTGGCGTCGATGAGCCGCCGCTTCCGCCCTTGCTGAAACTGGTCGCCGACCAACTCAATATCGGTATCGAAACTGGGGCGAGTACGGGCAGTGGCAACAGACCCGGGCTGGGAGCACATCGACCTTACAGGCGATTACCTTTGGCGCGGGCAAATTCAGGCCGCTACGCCAGCCGCAACCTGCTTAGCGTGCTTTATTTTCCGTTTTCTGAGGCAACCCCTTTTTAGGAAATATTTGACTATTTGCGAAAAGACAAAGAAATAGGAAATCAGCGGAGCAAGCGCAACCAGAAGGACAGTCAACCTCGTTATCAGGCCAGTAACACACTTGCGTTGTCGGTTTTTCCGGTCATCGTCGCCATTATCCGTACAAGCGCTGCATCAGCGCCTCAGCCATGCCGGACATGGAAGAAGGTGGCATGCTCTGAATGAGCAAGGCGACGACGCACAGGACCAGCAGGACGCAAACCATGTCGACCTGGATCGCCGCGACGAAGCGTCGCAGCGGACGATCGTCCATCCCTTTGAGGGCGGTAGCCCAGCGGACAGTCGCAGGGACCAGGATAAAGCGGTTCAGCGCACCGATGACAGCCATGGCAGCCACCAGTAGCAGTTTTACCGTCAGGACGTGTCCATAGCTGGTATGCAGCAGTTCTTCGGCGCTGTTGATCCTGGTCGTGGCGTTATACACGCCGCTCACCAGGACGAGCACCAAGGCAACCGTGGACAACTTCGACAGCCGGCTGACCAATTGCCCAATCAGCAGCCTCTGCTTGGAAGCGATCGTCCACAGGGCCGGCAACAACATGCCCGTGGCGAGAATGCCGCCACCCCACAGCGAAGCTGCGATCACATGCCCCCAGTCGCCGAGCTGAACCATGGAGAAGTCGCCCTGATCTGCTGCGTGTGAAGTCGCGCTATAGGTCCACGTCATCAGGACAGCGGTGACCAGCATGCCGATTGCCGAACTGCGCCCTGCGTTTCCCTTCGCCCCACGCCAGCCAATCCAGAGCAACAGCAGAGCAACCAAGTGCAGGATCCAGACGTGACCGAAGTGGGTTTGTTGCAACACTGCGGGCAGCATCGACATGGCTGCCCGCAGTGTATCTCCGCCCATTTCCATCGAGCGTGCCAGCGGCAGCAACACGCCGGTGACAGTCAACATGGCGAGCA
>DATEZO010000324.1:0-2252 GCA_035255485.1 Burkholderiaceae bacterium | reverse complement strand
GGTGATCGCGGCGCTCAAGCTGAATGAAGTGCAGAAATACCTGTCGCAGACCCGCCATGCCTATGGCGCATTCATTCCGCTGGTCAGCAAGAAGTTCTGGGACAAGCTGTCTGAAGCCGACCGCAAGATCTTGACGGATGCCGCGGTCGAAGCGCGCAGCTACCAGCGCCAGGTGGCACGCGATCAGGCCAAATCCGCACAAGCGGCGATGGCCGCCAAGGGCTTGCTGGTGAACGACGTGGCCCCGGCCGAACGTGCCCGCATGCGCGACCGGATGAAACCGATCTGGGCCGAATTCAACAAGGAAGTCGGCGAAGGCTTGTCGAAGGAAGTATTCGGCGAGATCGACAAGGTGCGCGGCAAGTAAGGCGGCGGAGCGGGGCGTGTTTTCCCGGATTGGGCTCCCGCTTCATCCGGGCTATCCGTTTGCCGGCAATAATTCGAACAACCATTGCAAGAAAGCGCATTCTCATGAAACTTTCCTCACTCAAGGCGGGCGGCCGCGACGGCACGCTGGTGGTGGTCAATCGCGATCTGACGCTGTGCCAGGACGTGCCCGACATCGCCCGCACCTTGCAGGCGGCGCTGGATGACTGGGCGGACACTGAACCGAAATTGCGCGCGGTGTACGACGCGCTCAATCGCGGCGAAGCCGGTGCGGCGCAGGCATTCGATCCTGCGCAATGCCACTCGCCGCTGCCGCGCGCCTATCAATGGGCCGACGGCTCGGCCTATATCAATCATGTGGAACTGGTGCGCAAGGCGCGCGGCAGCGCGCTGCCGCCGGAATTCCTGACCGATCCGCTGATGTATCAGGGCGGTTCCGACAGTTTTGTCGGGCCGCGCGATCCGATCATCGCATCAAGCGAGGATTGGGGCATCGACTTCGAGGCCGAAGTTGCGGTGGTCACCGGTGATGTGCCGATCGGCGCGTCGGCGCGACAATGCGCCGAGGCGATCCGGCTGCTGATGCTGGTCGATGATGTCTCGCTGCGCAACCTGATCCCGGCCGAACTGGCCAAGGGCTTCGGCTTCTTCCAGTCGAAGCCGGCCTCGGCGTTTTCACCGGTGGCGGTCACGCCGGACGAGCTGGGCGCGGCCTGGGACGGCGGCAAGCTGCATCTGCCGCTGCTGGTGAATCTGAACGGCAAGCCGTTCGGTCGTCCGGATGCCGGCACGGACATGACCTTCAGTTTCCCGCAACTGATCGCCCATGTGGCCAGGACGCGGGAGCTGGAAGCCGGCTCGATCATCGGCTCCGGCACCGTGTCGAACAAGCAGGGCAGCCTGTTCGGTTCCAGCATCGACAACGGCGGCGTCGGCTACTGCTGCCTGGCCGAAGTGCGCATGTATGAAACCATTGAAAGCGGCAAGCCGCAAACGCCTTTCATGCGCTTCGGCGACCGAGTGCGAATCGAAATGCTGGATGCCGACGGCAACAATATTTTCGGCGCCATCGAGCAGGAAGTGACGAGGCCTGCGCTTGCGTAAATGGCATGCGCACCTGGCATGCCTGCTTTCCCCGGATGCCGCCAACGCTTCATCCAGGCTACTCATGGAGTGGCATCTTTACATGAAAAAGCGGGAGTATAGGCAAAAACACTGCAATATTCGCAGTAAAAACGCGGTATTTTAAAAATACAAGCAGCAGTATATAAAAGCAATGGGGCGCACCACGGTGCGCCCCATTTGCTTGTGCCGCTCGTATTTTCCGGCTGCTTCGAGGACGCCGCTTACGCTGCCGCCAGTGCCTGATCCAGGTCGGCGATCAAGTCGTCGATATGCTCGATGCCGATCGATAGCCGCAGCATGTCTTCCGATACGCCGGCCCTGGCCAGTTCGTCCGGGTTGAGCTGGCGATGGGTGGTCGATGCCGGGTGGGTTGCCAGCGATTTGGCGTCGCCGATGTTGACCAGCCGCAGAAACAATTGCAGCGCATCCAGCACGCGGGCGCCGGCGGCGCGCGGGTCGCCCTTGCCGTCGCTCTTGACGCCGAACGACAGGATGCCGGAAGCCCTGCCACCCATGTATTTCTGCACCAGCCCATGTTCCGGATGGTCCGGCAAGCCAGCGTAATTGACCCACGCCACTTTAGGATGGTTCTTCAGATATTGCGCGATGGCCAGCGAATTTTCGCAGATGCGGTCCATGCGCAAGGCCAGCGTTTCAATTCCCTGCAGGATCAGGAAGGCATTCATCGGCGAGATTGCCGCGCCCATGTTGCGCAGCGGCACCACGCGCGCGCGGCCGAT
>DATEZO010000323.1:0-9831 GCA_035255485.1 Burkholderiaceae bacterium | reverse complement strand
GCCAGCCTCCCGATTGCCTTGCTTGCATTGTTTTGGATGCTGCTTGCGGTATTGAAGGACCGCATGATTGACCGAATCGGTATTCTGAAACCAATGGCCGGCGGCGGCATTCTGATCACTATCGGATGCGCAATCCCAGGCATGACCAGTGACTTGCCGATGTTCTACGTAGCATACATAGCAGCACTGCTGATCGGCAGCAGTTTTCTGCCAGTCCGCGTGTCGACCCGGCAGGCAGTCGGCGCAATCAATTTACCCACTCCGATGCCGCTCGGCGTCGGTCGCCTGGCGCCGGGCTCCCGCCAGCCGAATGTGCCAACCTCGCGACCTCACGCGTCACCGGCCGGCCGCCCCGCCAAGGCAGCGGGTCTCCTCCCCGGCAATGCCAGTCAGGTAGCGCTACCCATTGCATTCGGAGCCGCCGACATAACGCTGGAACTGCGCGCCATTTTCGACGCAATGGATGCCAGGATCGGGTCGGGTGTGCCAATCCCCTGGCGCAAGGTATTCCAGGAATAAAAGAAAGGAAACACGATGGATCCATTTACACGCATTCCCGGCTTTGATGAGCCAATTGCCGTGCTCAAGCATTGCCACGACCGGATCCGCAAGCAAATCCGGACCATGCAGAAACTCCTTGTGCATTTACCGGAATACGGTGCGGACCCTGACGCAAGACAAGGCGCCGATGCCGTATTGCGGTATTTTAATAACGCAGCGCGCCTGCATCATGCCGATGAGGAAGAGAACCTGCTGCCCATGTTGCAGGCCAGCGCGACGAACGATGATGCCGCAGCGCTGGCAACGCTGATACCGCGCATCCTGGAAGAACATGTACAAATGGATAAATCATGGCGTATCCTCCATCCGCAACTGCAGCAGATCGCCACTGGCCAGTCTGCCGTATTGTCCGCAGAGGAAGTGCAGCATTTTGCAGAAATGTATGCCGCGCACATGGAAAAAGAAGAAACAATGATCGCACCAATGGCAAAACGCATCTTCAGTCATGCGCAGATGACGCAACTGGGTAATGCGATGCGCACACGGCGCGACCTTTAAGGGAGAAACAGGAATGTCGATTGCAGATTTGCGCACGGAATACAGCCGCGCCACCTTGTCCGAAAAAGAAGCGCATGCGGATCCGATCAAGCAATTCTCGAAGTGGTTCGATGAAGCGCTCAACGCAAAAATACCCGAAGCCAATGCCATGAGCGTTGCAACGGTGGGCGAGGATGGCCGTCCGTCGTCCCGCATTATCCTGATCAAGGATGTCGATCAGCGTGGCTTCACCTGGTTTACCAATTACGACAGCCGCAAGGGACATGAGCTGAGCAGCCACCATTATGCGGCGCTCTTGTTTTTCTGGACCGCACTGGAACGCCAGGTGCGCATTGAAGGCCGCGTCGAACGCCTGACAGACGCGGAAAACGACGCCTATTTCCACAGCCGCCCGCTGAAGAGCCGGCTCGGCGCAATTGCCTCGGCGCAAAGCCAGCCGATCGACAGCCGCGAGGCCCTGGAAGCAAAATTCACCGCGGTCGAAAACCAGTATGGCGAGCATCCGGCACGCCCCGCGCATTGGGGCGGCTATCGACTAACGCCGGACCGCATGGAATTCTGGCAGGGGCGCCCGTCGCGCCTGCATGATCGCATTGAATACATACAACAAGAGGATGGCAGCTGGCAATGCCAGCGGTTACAACCCTGATGCGCTGAGCGCCCTCCGGGGTGCCAGGCTTGTCAAGTAAATAGGGAGCATCGATTCGCATGCACGGAGGTCGAACGTGTTTTGGGAAAAGAAGCTGGGAAACTGGGTTAACGATATTCGCCACCATGCCGCGCTGCCACTGCGGCTGGAACTGTGGAACGGGCAACAGCTCGATCTTGGCAAAATCGCCCCGCAAGTCACTGTCAGGGTACCGCACGCATCCGCGCTGCCCTATCTGCTGACGCCTTCGCTTGCCAATCTTGGCAAGGCGTATGTCGAAGGCAGGATCGACGTCGAAGGCCGAGTCAATGAAATTATCCGCGTCGGCAGCGCGCTTGCCACGCATATGCTCAAGCCCGAGGGAAGATTCGCGCGCATCGTGCGCATGGCGCGCCATACGAAAAAAGTCGACCTGGAAGCCATCCAGTATCACTACGATGTTTCCAACGATTTCTATCGGACCTGGCTGGATCGGAACATGGTGTATTCCTGCGCCTATTTTGAAAACGGCGACGAAGACCTGGATACCGCGCAACTGAAGAAAATCGACCATATCCTGACCAAGATCCGGGTGCGCCCGGGCGACCGCCTGCTGGATATCGGATGCGGCTGGGGCGCGCTGGTGATGCGCGCGGCGCAAAAATTCGGCGCGACCTGCGTCGGCATCACGCTGTCTCGAAATCAGCATGCGCTGGCAAGCGAGCGCGTACAGCGCGCCGGCCTGGCAGGCCAGGTGGATATCCGCCTGGAAGATTATCGGGATATTGCCGGGAAATTCGACCGCGTCACCAGCGTCGGCATGTTCGAGCATGTCGGACTCAAGAATTTACCGATGTACTTCGGTAAAATCCACGCGCTGCTCGAGGACGATGGCCTTGCCATGAATCACGGCATCACGACCACCGATGTCAACAGCGGCGGAGCGGCGTACGGCGCCGGCGAGTTCATTGAAAAATACGTGTTTCCACACGGCGAGCTACCGCATATCGGCCTGGTGTTGCGGGCCATGCAGGAAGCCGGACTGGAGACGCTGGATGTTGAAAACCTGCGGCGTCATTACGCAAAAACCTGCGGCATCTGGGCCGATAACTTCGAATCCCACACAGAGCAGATCAAGCACATGGTGGACGACCGCCATTTCCGTATCTGGCGTGTGTACCTGGCCGGCTCGTCCTACGCCTTCGAGCAGGACTGGGTATCTCTGTATCAGGTGGTCTGCGCCAAGGCAGGACAGGGCATGACGCTATTGCCATGGTCGCGCCGCTACATGTATCCGCACTGATGCCATTGATGCCTCAGTCGATGCGGATTCTTGCTGCATACTCGCGCAGTTTTTCCATGCCTGGCTCCTTGCGCGGCCAGGTCAGTTCGACGCCGTCATCCACATAACGCGGCAATACATGCAGATGCAGATGCGGCACGGTTTGCCAGCCGGCCGGCTTGTTGGCCTGCAGGATCGTGATGCCATCCGGACTGAATGCCGCCTGCACCGCTTTCGCTATCCGCGCCGCGGCGCGCATCATGGCCGCCGCGGACTCTTCATCGGCATCCATCAATGTTTCATACGCCTGTTTGGTGGCAACCAGCACATGCCCGGGATTGACCTGGCCTGCGTCCATGAAGGCGTACACGAATTCATCCTCATACACTTTCACGCTCGGGATTTCTCCGCGCATGATCCTCTGGAACACAGTCGCCGTCATAGGCCTATTCCTTCTTTAATTTGTCTGCGAACATCTTCCTGAATTTCGCCACCTTGGGCGCCACGATGAAGGCGCAGTAACCCTGCATCGGATTATTCTGGAAATAATTCCGGTGGTAATCCTCGGCCTTGTAGAACACGCCCGCCGGGTTCAATTCGGTCACGATCGGCGCATCCCAGACATTCGCCATTTCGGCGATCACCTGCCTGCCGATCTGCTGCTGTTCAGGGGAATGAAAAAAAATGGCGGAACGATACTGCGTGCCGACGTCATTGCCCTGCTGGTTCAGCGTGGTCGGGTCGTGGATAGTGAAGAAAATTTCGAGAATTTCGCGATAGCTCCTGATCTGCGGATCGAAGCTGATCCGTACCGCTTCTGCATGGCCGGTCGTGCCCTCGCACACTTGTTCATAGGTTGGATTTTCGGTCCGGCCTCCGGTATAGCCCGATTCAATCGCCTGCACGCCGCCAAGCCGTTGATAAATCGCTTCCAGGCACCAGAAGCAGCCGCCGGCCAGTGTCGCTATTTCGGTTGCCATGATTGCACCTCCATTTACGCGATCGATATTGACAGGATCGATGCACCTGCTTATGACTTTAGCGCAAAGCTTTGCGGCGTGCATCCAATTTGCGCGCGAATCGTCACGGAAATGGCTTTTTCGGCATAATGAACAATATTCCAGGGATTCAGGTTTTTCGATGTCCACACGTTATTCCACCGCGTTGCCGCCCGATATGGATCCGCATCATTTCCGCACTGCGCTGTCGCAGTTTGCAACGGGCGTCACCATCATCACCACCCGCCTGGGGAACGGCAGCTTTTTCGGCTTGACTGCCAGTTCCTTCAATTCTGTCTCGCTGCATCCGCCACTGGTACTGTGGAGTCTTGCGCAAAGGGCAAGCTGCATGCCGTTATTTACCGATAACTCGCATTACGTCATCAACGTATTATCGGCACATCAGGCCAGCCTGGCGGAACGCTTCGCGCGTCGCATCGACAATCGTTTTGAGGGTGTCGAATTCGAGCTGTCGCATACCGGCCTGCCCATCCTGAAAGGCGCTGCCGCCTGGTTCGAATGTCATAACCGCAGCCGTTATCCGGAAGGCGACCACGTGATCTTCGTGGGCGAGGTGGAACGCTGCGATGCCACGCCGCAAGCCGCGCTGGTTTTCCATAACGGCCGCTTTGTCGCCACGCAATAGCGGGCGGCATGCGCGCCGACGCCCGTATGGAAAGGCGGCCACCCGGATATGCGGACGCAAAAAAACCGGCTGCTGCCACAGCCGGCTTCAAGAGGCAAATCGGATTAGAAGCGGTAAGCCACGCCGAGCGTATACACGACCGGACGGAAATCGATCGTGGTCTTGCGTTCAAGGCTTCCCGTGGTTGCCGTCATGTCGGATTTGACCTTCGCGGCGACGATCGAACCCACCAGCGACCATCGATCCGTCAATTGGTAACTG
Source organism: Burkholderiaceae bacterium (assembly GCA_035255485.1). Taxonomy (GTDB): domain Bacteria; phylum Pseudomonadota; class Gammaproteobacteria; order Burkholderiales; family Burkholderiaceae_D; genus DATEZO01. The sequence continues at coordinate 4,957 of DATEZO010000323.1, read as the reverse complement.
GCGCCGACCTGTGCCGCCAGTCCCACCGAGTCGGACAAGGAAATCTTGGTCGGGCCGCCCGAGGCAAGGTTGCCTGAACTCGAGGATTGCGCGTCGAAGAAGTGAGTATAGTTCACGCCCACGCCCAGGAACGGCCTGAATTTGTTTTCTTCGGCGCCGAAGTTGTAATTGACGAATACCGTCGGCCCGGCCTGCTTGACGCGCGCGATCACGCCAAAAGGCTGGAGCGTGCCGGTGCCATTGACATCATGGCGCGGCGGCACGCCCATGTCCACTTCGAACGCCCAATGCTGGTCCAGCCTGCGCGTGTAGGCCAGCAATAGCGTCGTGGCATCTCCCACCGTGAGTCCTGCCGGTTGCGGTGTGAGAAATGCCGGGCCATTGCTGGACAGGTTGGGCGAGTCGGAATGGATCGCCAGATGGGCGACGCCAACACGTACCGTATTTTGCTGGGCATGCGCGGCAATGGCAGCCATGCCGAGCGTGGCGCAAACCATGAATCGGGTAATTTTCATGATGAATCCTCGATTAGTGAGCTTGGGCCAGAACGCCCTGGAAGAAGCCGCGCGCCGCTGCATTGCAGAATGGCGGCACCAGCGAGCCATGATAGGCACTGGCAACCGCTGTCGCAGGATCGGCCCCGGCTGCGACTGCCGCATTGATCGTGCTGGTCTTGGCCTGGGCAAAGCCCATTTTTGCCGCAGCAAAAGGATCGGCCGCCCCGCTCGGCGCAGAGTCGACATCAAGCACGTTCAACGCGGCAGCGGGCATGCCGTTGGCCAGGAAATAGCCTTGCGTTGCCTGGGTACTGGCATAAAACACGGTCGGATCGCCATTGCCCCCGCACAGAAAAACCGGAACAGTCGGCACATACGTGCGCAGATCGTTTTTCACGCCTGCCTTGCGGAACGGATTTGCCGGGCTGCAGTTGAGCGGATCGGCCGGATTCACATTGCAGGGATGCTGTGCCGCATCGGCCAGATACAGATTGCGGTAACTGCTCTTGATGAGATTGTTGGCGCCAAAGAAGGCAGCGAATGCGGGTGAGGACGGTCCCGGCAATGAGTCCGTGGCAAACAGGGCCATTTGCGGCAGCTTGCCTGAGGTAAACAAGCCGCTGAGGCTCAACGCGCCTGGAATCAGCGTTTCGATGCCGGTCGCATACCGGTCCTCATACACCTCGTTCGGCGTGGCATACAGGCCGCCGTAGGATTTTTGCCAGCTGGTGGCGATCAGTGGCAGAAATACCGTGCCGCCGGCATTCGGGCTGCCGGCAAAGACGACATCGCCCAGCAGCGACATGGCATACGGACCGGACATGCCCGCCAGCGCATTTACCTGGAATTCGGACGCATACGAGGTTTGCATGGCGCGCTGCGTGGCCATGGCGACAAAACCGCCCTGCGAATAGCCGGCGATGACCAGCTTGCCGGCATCCTGCGCATCGATTTTGGTGAATGCCTTGCGCGCCGCCCGCAGCGCGTCGATCATGTCGTTGGCTTGCTGATCGGCATTGAGATACGGATGATAAGGGAGCGACGAGACATCGTAGCCCGCATAGTTCGGAGCAACCACGATAAATCCTTGCGCAGCATACATCGCCGCTACCAGCGAAGCTTCCTGATTGTCGCGGAGATTTGCCATGTTGAAGGTTTTATCAACCGTGGTGCCGTGCGCATACAGCACGACCGGCCGCGGCCCGGAACAGGCCGGATCGCTGCCCGACGGCACCATGATTGCGCCGGTGGCATCGGTGGTTTCGCCTGCGCCGCCGACGGTGCCGTATTTCATGTAATACGTGCTGATCGCGCACTTTGGCGTGCCGGTGACTTGCGTGGTGCCGGGCTTGCCGGCCTCCAGCATCTGTGCGAAGACTGCCGGCTCGAGTTTGGGAACGGCGGTGCCATCCGCCTGCGGAATCGGCACAAGATTCGGTGGATTCGCCACCAGCGCGCCGCGCGCCAGCGAATTATCGATATCCGGCCCGCTACTGCCGCCGCCGCAACCAGCCAGGGCAGTCGCTGCAAGCAGCGCCGCCGTTAATTTGAAGTGATGCATTTTATCTCCTCGGAAGTTTCTTTTGGGGAAGAAAAACGAACGTCCGTTCCATTCTTCGAGGATTAGTATGTCATTGTTACAAGACATTGCATAGCGACTGCCAATGGAAACAATCAACAATTTCTAGAGGAGTTGTTCTAGCGCATCCATGGAATCGAATGCAGCGCGGCGCAACCGGTCATTGATGCCCTGCCAGGCAGGGTCCTGTGGTGGAGCGACCACCAGGATGATATCGGCCGCGACTGCGTCCATGCTGCGCAGGGCAGCATAGAGATCATGCGCATACCCGACCGGCGTATCGGGCAAGGCAAGCTGGGCGGCAACGGCGGGAAACGGAACGGTCGATCGGTGCATCAAGGCGACGCGCCGGCCGGCACGTTGCAACCGGTCCAGGATGCCGGCCAGTTGTTCCGGATTGACCAATGCGACCGGCGTGTGCGGCGCATAATGCGCTGCCAGCGTGCCCGAGGCGCGTGGCGCGGCAGCATCCGGCAGGTTTGGCATCGCACCCAGCACGGCGGCAAGCCGGGCCGCATCGATCTGCCCGGGACGCAGCAGCACCGGGCCATGGGTGGCGATCCGGGACAAGTCGAGAATCGTCGATTCGATGCCGACTTCGCTCTGCCCGCCATCCAGTACGCACTGAACCGGGCTGTCGGGCCCGACGCCGAATTCATCACGCACATGCTGCGCGGTGGTGGGGCTGACATGGCCGAATTTATTGGCCGATGGCGCGGCGATCCCGCCGCATCCGCCTTTGAAGGCGCGCAGCAATGCCTGGGCAACCGGATGCGAAGGGCAGCGCAAGCCGATTGACTCCTGGCCGCCGGATACCGCATCGGGAATATGCGCGGCACGCTGCAATATCAGCGTCAGCGGCCCCGGCCAGAATGCATCGATGAGTTTGCGCGCTTCAGGCGGAATCGACGTCGCCCAATGGCCGATGTCGGCCTCGGGCGCCAGATGCACGATGACCGGATGGTTAGATGGGCGGCCCTTGGCCGCATAGATCTTTGCGACGGCCGCCGGGTTTTCCGCATCTGCGCCAAGGCCATACACCGTTTCGGTCGGAAAAGCGACCAGGCCGCCGGATTCAAGAATCCTGGCGGCTTGCCGGATCTGTGCTGCGGTCATTGGCGATAACGGCTAGGCCGTCAGCAGGCGTAGCGCTTCGGCGTATTTCTCGGCAGTCTGTTGCGCCACTGCCGCAGGCAGATGCGGTGCGGGTGCCTGCTTGTTCCATGGCTGCTGTTCCAGCCAGTCACGGACGAACTGCTTGTCGAACGATGGCGGCGACATGCCGACCTGGTAGCTCGATGCCGGCCAGAAGCGCGATGAATCGGGCGTCAGGATTTCGTCGATCAGATGCACCGTGCCATTGTCGTCCAGCCCGAACTCGAACTTGGTGTCGGCGATGATGATGCCCTTGGTGGCGGCAAATTCGGAAGCCTGCGTATAGAGAGTGATGGTTGCATCGCGCACCTGGCGGGCGATATCGGCGCCAACGATTTTCTCCATTTCCTCGAACGAAATGTTTTCGTCATGCTGTCCCATCGGCGCTTTGGTGGACGGCGTGAAAATCGTTTGCGGCAGCTTTTGCGCCTCCTGCAGGCCGGCCGGCAACTGGATGCCGCACACTGAGCCGGTTTTCTGGTAATCCTTCCAGCCGGAGCCGATCAGGTAGCCGCGCACGATCGCCTCGATCGCCAGCGGCTTGAATTTTTTCACCACGATTGCGCGGCCTTCGACCTGCTCGCGCTCTTCCGGCGCAACGACGGATGCCGGATCGATGCCGGTTTCATGATTCGGCATCAGATGTCCGAATTTCCGGAACCAGAAATTCGACATGGCAGTCAGTATCTTGCCTTTGTTTGGAATGGGATCGTCGAGGATCACATCGAACGCGGACAGGCGATCAGTTTGCACTACCAGCAATTTATCGTCGCCGACGGCATAGATATCGCGCACCTTGCCGCGATGCAGGAAAGGCAGCGATTTGATGGTTGTTTGCAGCAAACCAGACATGATGATCCTCTAATTTAAAGTTTGTTTCGCCTGTCATTGCCGCGAAGCCCGACCTCAAACAATGCAGTCGGGGCGGAAATGGCGATCATGAAATTGTTCAATTCAATTCGGGCAATGTGGCATTGCGTACTTTTTCGGCTTGCGCTGCACGGAACGCCAGCAACTTCGCTTTCAGCACCGGATCGTTCAACGCCAGCATCGCGATTACGGACAAGCCGGCATTGCCGGCGCCGGCTTCGCCGATTGCCAGCGTCGGTACCGGAATGCCCTTTGGCATTTGCACCATCGCCAGCAGGGAATCGAGGCCTTTCAGGTATTTGGATGGAATCGGCACGCCGAACGTCGGCAGGATCGTCTTGGCCGCAACCACGCCGGCCAGGTGCGCCGCCCCGCCGGCGCCGGCAATGAATGCCTGGCAGCCACGTGCTTCCATATCCGCAATCCAGGCTTCCAGTTCGGTCGGCGTGCGATGCGCGGACAAGGCGCGCGCTTCATAGGTGACGTCGAAATCCTTGCAGACCTGCGCCGCTTCCTTCATCACGTCCCAATCGGAAGTGGAACCCATGACGATGCCGACCAATGTTTTTTCAGACATGTTTTTACCGTTCTTGCTTCAAGAGGTTGAAATGCCACCGCACGGCGAGAAACCCGGCATTATTCCACAGAACGCACCTGCGCTCATGTTTGCAAGCGCCGCCAGCTTCCGCGTTCCGCGACTGTCGAGCGAAACTCCGGCAAGGCGGCGCTGCCGGCCGCCCTGCCGCACCAGAAAAAATGTTCAGTTGACGATTTGCGCCAACTCGCCCTTCTTGTACCTTTCGGCCATTTTCTCCAGCGGAATCGGCTTGATTTTCGCCGCCTGTCCTTCGCAGCC
>DATEZO010000322.1:0-49414 GCA_035255485.1 Burkholderiaceae bacterium | reverse complement strand
TTGCTGCCAGTTCAGAATTTCGCGCCAGCTGAAGCGTCCGGCTCGCAAGGCAACCGACTGTTTTCCGTTTTGCGCTGGAGCGGATGTCCCCTTGACGCCGCCTGTGCCAAAATTGACAACAGCAATGTCCTTGTTCACTGTTCTTCCCCCAACCGCATTTCTGTCACTGGTAGAACCTGCCGTTTCCATCGGTACCGGCGAACTCAGCAATCCGACCTGTGACAGGAATCCGGTCGTATCACCACCCAATGGCAACCCCGACAGCGTATCCACAGTATATGATCTACCGCCGCCGGTTGAGCAAGGATCGCTGCCCGTGATCAGGCTGTTGAAGTACAGCCGGCCATACACGACCAGCGGATTGGTGACGCCGCGTTCTCCTGTCGTGGCCGAATTCAGGAAGTCGAAATACCATCCTTTTTTGGCGCCCGATGTGGTTCCATAGCTGAACTCATTCCCGGTAATCTTGATCGCATCCTCGCCATTGACTTTCGTCGCCGCCAGCGTTCTCTTTTCCAGTTGGCTTCGTCCGGTAACGCGATCGGCGTGATAGGTCGTATCGTAAATCCCGTAGAACGACTGGGTCTTGAAATTGCCGGGCGCGGCATCGGCGTCTTCCACGAATTTGCCGGTACCGAACAGCACCACATAACCGCCTCCGGGCGCGAAAACGACTTTCGGTTGCATGGTGATCGGCTGGCGATTACTGTCCTTGTCCTGCGCGGTGAACAGGGGTGTATCACTGGGGCGCGCGCCCGACCATGGCGCAGTGCCCGTGAAATCGAAACGCCACAGATCGCCCTGCAAATCGCCGGCATAGGCATAAATGACCGCGCCGTCGTTATTCACCACCAGCGCAGGCGAGCTCAGGCCATTTTGCAACGCAACATCCTTGATCGGCGTGGTGAATTTGTAGTAATTGCCCCCCAGCGTCCATGGATCGGCCGACTTTTTGTCGAGCGAAAGCAGGAACAATGCACCGGGGGCATTGGCATTGAATTTGTTGGCGCCGTCATCCTTGTAGTTGTTCAGCCCGCTCGGGACGACCACAAAGTAGTTGTACACCGGAACACCATTCGTTATGCTGGTCTTGAATTTGGCCACCAGCGGCGCGCTGACGACATTGCCGATATCAGGATCATCGTTGTCGGTAAATTCCCAGATGGCGCCCGATCCGCCGGCAAAATCGGCAGGGTTGGTGACATCCAGCACGAATACCCCTTGCGCACCGCCGCCCATCCCGGAAGCCAGCACGGTTTTCCATCCCGATTCCATTTTCGCTTCCGCCACTGTCAATGCACCATCGACATACGGTTGATGGATGTACGATGGGCTGGTTAATTGATTGAGCCGGGGAATCAGTACATTCGGCACGTACGCAAACAATTCCTTGCCATCCGCTGCGCCAAAGGCATGCAGCATGCCGTCATTGGCGCCGACATAGACCGCCTTGGTGCGGGTCTTGTGATCGTCGTAAAACTTCTGATAATCGGCACCCAGCACATTCAAGGCCGGCGCTCCGACATAAGTCGGATTGCTGTTGATGATATCGCCCAGCACGCCATCCCTGGCGCGAAAAATGCCGTTCGGCTTGCCGATTTCATCACTGCGCACGCCGCGCAGGAAATCCACGCGCTTCGAGCTCAGTCCGTCTGCCAGCCCGGTCACTGGTGAGATATCCAGCGCGGTCTGCTGGTCCGTGGTCAAACTGTCCCATTTGAATTCGGTGGTCGTCAGGGACTTGTCGGCGTTGATCCTGGCCGTGTAAATTTTGCGATCGGCAGGCGCAGGATCAGGCGACTTGGCCGGTGTTGCACCGATCGCCGGCGATCCGCTCAACACGATGCCCGCATCCCAGGTGGGAAATTTGGCATCCTGAATGGTGACATTTCCGCTGCCGTCCAGGTTGATGCGCAGTTTCAGCAGGCTGCCATTCCACTTGGAAGGATCGAATCCCGGCTGGTACACATATTGACTGTCAGTCGAAATTTTGGTGGAGGTCAGCGTGACGCCTGAAATCGTGCCGCTATTCATCGATACTGCCTGAAAGATGTTTTTGATGGCATCGATCATCTTGGATGGCTGGCTGGCCAGGAAATAATTGTCCGGTATGCCATCGTTGTCGCTATCCCATTCCTTGTTGCTGCTAATTACCGTGACATTGTCGGTATCGAAAGTCTTGAAGGGGTTGCCATCCTTGTTCTTGTCATTGAAGCCGCCGTATTTGGCGGCCAGATACATCTGGCTGTTTCTCGGCTTGGTGCCGCGCGGATTGGTGTCCTCGTAGGAACCGTTGCCACCTTCGTCCACGTCGATCGCAAAGGTTTTGACGCGGACCGGCTTGTCCAGCCGGATATCGCTGGTATTAGCCCAGTAAGCCAGGCCCGACATGTAATAGGTGCCGTGACCGCCAGAGCCGGTGTCAATGGTTTCCAGGCCGGCCAGATTGGTGCGCGGAGAGGGATTGCCATAGATGCCGGACGCATCCGCTTCCATATCTCCCACTTTTTTAGTCCAGGTCATCACGTCCAGCGCCGGAGTCACATTTGCCACCAGTGCATCCGCAGTGCGCGCCGTATCCGTATAGTTGGTCCTGGTATTGCCCGGAATGTAGCGATCATAGTGCGTGTTGACGTCGGCAATCGTGACCACATAGTTGCTCTGGCAGGAGGCGGAAATCGGGTCGCTCCAGGTTTTCAGCACTGGAAAATTGGCATCGAGCGTCAATTCTCCCAGTGCCGAGGTGGCATCCGGTGTCGGTTGCTTTCCCTGCAGATAGCGCATCCCCTCGTAGTACAGTTCGCTCAAGGGATCGAAGCCCTTGTATTCGCCCAGCCTGCTGGCGGAGGTGCGTCCGAATTTGTTCAGGTAATTCACCACACCGCTGTTGGATGCGCTGGTGCGATTGGCCGGGTCTTCCGGATTATTGTAGAAGACGCCGGTGGTCGCGTCCCATTCCGGCTTGTCGTTCGGGCTTTCACTGTAGCTGGGTGAAACAAATTTCTTGGCGCCGAGATATTTGATCGGCGCCCGCAATACGCCGCCATACAGGTTGTTATTATTGTTGCCGTATTCCACCAGATAACCCATCGCGCCGACGCGGATCTTGTCGGCATGCCGTTGCAATTCACCCACCGGTTTGTAATTGTCGCCGTATTTCTGGCAAAGCACGTTTCTGTCCGCCCCTTCCGCACTGTCGCACACCTTGACGCGGGCCAGGTATTCGCCAAAGTATTTATCACTGGTCAGCAGCGTATTCCCGGCGCCATTGGTGCGGGCGCTGTCACAATTGCCGCCGCCATTGGTATTGCTGAACAGGATGCGGTTGCGGCACGAGACCACATACAAGGTTGCAGCGGTAAAGGGTGTCACCTGGTTCGGCGCACTTGCATTGCCGCTGCCATTGATCGATTTGCGCGGAAAGTAAGTGCCATCCGCATAGAAATTACCCTTGTAGGTCCCATCCGGCAGGTAGGCGCGCTGCAGCACCGTGCGGGCGGTTTCGTCGATGTAGCGGTCGCCTCCCGTCATCGCATAGCGCAGCATGTCGATTGCCGAGGAACTCGACCAGTTCATGAAGTTGCCGCTGAATGAATCACCGCCGCATTCATGGTTGGCGTCCGCATCCTTGGATACGGAAAAATAGCCGGCGTTGTCCGTCAGGTCCGGCATGAAGATGGTTGAGGGCGATGGGTGGATAACGTTCGTGATGTCGCTTGCGGTTGTTTTCCCCATATTTGTTCCCTTGCCATTCAGGTATCCCTTTATTACGTTAGCGTCAAAGTCCGCGACGCTCGCGTAGATTGCCGTCGCGCCGCTCTTGAAGCTGCTGTAATAGGTGTTCCCCGTTCCCGCGTAGGTGATGTTATCGGAAAGTGGCTTTTCCGTGCCCGGATAGGTATAGCACTTCGCCGGATTGAAGTAACCGATGTATTCGGCAGTCTTGTCGTAACCGCTCGATCCCCGATAAGCCGCGCCGACGGTCGGGAATTCCACCGACAGATCGAGCAGCATGTTGGGGTGCACGTTGCCGCGCCCGCTGAATAGCGGGCCGCTTGCGATATCCGTTGGCGGCACATCGGCGGCGACGGCATTCCATTCGCCGAATGCGAACGCCGCGAGCGCCACGCACAGCAGGACGCTTCGTTTGACAGGATTCATCATGGCTTTCTTCTTGAGCGACATTACGCCCCCTTGCGGTAGAACGTCTGTAAAACGACCTGGGTCGTGTCGCGCGTCCCGAACCCGATCGCCGTGACGCGATAAAAATAGGTTAGCCCGCTACTGTCCGCACTGTCGCCTTGCTGGTTGAAATTCATCAGTTCGATGATGTAGCGCGGCAATCGGCCCGGCAATGCGCCTTTCCCTGTCTGGAACACCTGGTCCGTGAATTTTCCGTAGGGCACCGATTGCATTGTCGATGCAGCATCGGTCAGGTCCACGGTTTGCCAGATAGGTGTCACGCCGACAATCGATTTGCACAGGCCGAGATACTGGTTGGACTCGCCTGCTCCGCATTCGCCTTCGACAAATCCCTGTGCGCTGCTCTTGTCGAACAGTGCGCTGCGGCCATGCGCCGCACTGGGAGAGTTTTCAATATCCAGTTCAGCGTCCAGCAAGGCGGCTTCGGCTGCCTGGAGCGCGATCTGGCGGTCACGGTCGCTGCGGGAGGCCTTTTCTCCCTGCATGGAAATCTGCGCCGCCGATATCCCGAGCAGCAATACCGCCACCAGCATCAGCAGCGAGACAATCAGCGATGCGCCGCGCTGCCTGCAGGACAACGACATGCTCCGGACTGAAGCCATGGCTGGCCGCATGGAGTGTGAATGACGTGATCTCATTTACCGCTGCCTTTGAGTTGGTTGCGTATCTGGATCGTGGAGGTAAAGAGCGCCCTGACACGGTTGCGTACCGCCACCGGGATATTTGCTTCCTTGATGCGCGTGCCGATATCGGTTGCGGCATGCTCATCTGCATAGTCCTTGCCGAACAGATCGTACTGGCCCGCCAAGGTATCGCTTCGCGCTGGTTGCGAGCCGCGTATCAGCAGCGCGACTTTGACGACCGTGATCTTTTTCCAATTGGTTTTCTTGTTCTTGTCCTCTTGCTTTGCTGCTTCATCCGCGCCCACCAGCACCAGCTTGCTGTCCAGATCGTCGATTTCGGTTGCGGTCAGATACTGGTTCATCAATCCATCGCCATCGGTATCCAGCCCGTACAGCACCTGAAATGACTCCACGCCGCGCGCAATCGCTTCGGAATTCCAGGTGCCTTTTTCGCTGCTATAGTATTTGCAGCGCAGTTCCGGTTCGCCATTCGTGTCGGTTACATAAAAAATGCTCCAGCCGCGATCCTCTTCTGCCGTATTCTGGCTGGTCGGTTCCGGAACGCCGAATCCGACGCAGTTGAGCATGGTGGAATCCCCTTGGGCCCCAGTACCAGAGCCGAAAAAACGCACCGCCAGCACATCGCTGCCGTTGATCGCCGCAGCGGCGCCGAGCGGCGAGTCCATGCCGATTTCCGTTTCCTTCAATGCATTCGCATCCAGTCCCGCCAGATTGGCGCCCATCTTGGATTCTGCAATGATGGGCGCGCCCTCCTTATCCCAGTTTTCATAGGCAGACTGGCGCGTTGCGCGGGAAATCGCTTCGATGGCATAACGGCCGGTGTCCTGGACGATGCTCCTGTCATCCTGGGAGGTATAAATGGTTTTACTGGAAACCAGCATGGCGGTTGCCGCCAGCACCACGAACAGCCCCAGGGTAATGGAAATCATCAGTTCGACCAGCGTCAGGCCGGCCTGCCGGCCCAGCCATTCCGGCCGCCGCGCGGCTCCGTTCCGTCTTGTGCACTGATTGATCATTTTGTATAAGGCTCCACGGTAAGCGCCACGCCCGGCGGAAATGTCTTGTCCGCATCCCTGACCAGGGTGCCATCCGGGTTTTTGGCCTGCCAGCCGATCTTGACGACCATGGAGGCATTGTCAACCGCCGACAATGAGGCGGTGCAAGCCCATTTAAATGCGCCGACCGAAGTGTCCCATGGGGTCGTGTCGCGGCAAATCGTTATTCTGCCGCCCGGCAGCACATCCTTGATGCGGGTTTCGAGTTCATAAATGTCGAACTTGGCGAGCTCTTCCGCATTGCAGTCGGCGGCACTCGAGTAGCAGATCTTGTTGGGCGCAGTGGGCGCGCCGTCCGTCGCGGCATTGTAGTTTACGGCCAGAAACGGATTCAGGCTGTCGGCCAGCTTCATCTGGGTATCGTTGGAACGCATCTTGTCCGCCATTTCCGACGCCAGTTGCAGCGCGACGGTTTGATAGGAAGACTGCTGCGATACGCGCATGGCATTGAGCTGCATGCCGGCGACGCCGATGACGCCAAGTGACAGCACGAAGATCGACACCAGCACCTCGACCATCGTAAAACCGTTTTTTCCGCGCATTGACATGGCACTCCCATGACCATTGGTATTTGTTAAATTATTTTACATGGGCAATGTCATAGTGCAATGCCGTTGATCGGCGGACATGTGCCGTTTGTCAGGCGGCAAGGGCAGAATGAAAAAGAGCAACAAATGTATTTCAGCGACATCGGAAGCGACCATCCGGAACAATCACCTGTTTTTATGCAGTTTTATATTTTTTATACAGCATGGTGTATTTTTAAAAGCCAGCGTAATCAGTGCGCATATGCCAACATATTCCAACATACTCCCCCTGTTTTAGTTTATTTTAAGCAATATGAATCTGTGCGCGGCGAACATTGCCGGCATTTCGGTAGGAGAAAGGAAAATGATCGTAATCGATCGAAGGAAATTACCTGCCGGGCGTCTTGCGGTCGTGATCGACTTCTGCAATCGCGTCCTGGAACTCCGCCACATCCTCAAAGCTTTTGTATACGGAAGCGAAGCGGATATAGGCGATCTTGTCCATGCGCTGAAGTTCACGCATGACCAGTTCGCCGATCTGGCCCGAGATGACTTCGCGCTCACCGCTGGATAGCAGCTTTTCTTCGATCCGATGAATCGCCGCATCGACCGTCTGCGCGGATACCGGGCGTTTGCGCAATGCCAGCATCAGGCTGGCGCGCAGCTTGGCGGGGTCGAATTCGGTGCGGCTGCCGTTTTTCTTGACCACCACCGGCATCGTCAGTTCGATCCGCTCATACGTAGTGAACCGCTTGTCGCAATGCGGGCAGCGCCGCCGGCGGCGGATCGCATGCCCCTCTTCCGACACGCGCGTATCAAGGACTTGCGTGTCTTCGTGATGGCAAAAGGGGCATTTCATGATGCGCGATAGCGATAATTATCGTGCGTAGACCGGGAAGGCGTCAGTCAGTTTCTTGACTTCTGCTTTCACGCGCTCGATGGTGGCCGCGTCGTTCGGATGATCCAGTACATCGGCGATCAGGTTGCCGACCCTGGCCGCTTCCACCTCGCCGAAGCCGCGCGTGGTCATGGCCGGGCTGCCGAGACGGATGCCGGAGGTAACGAACGGTTTTTCCGGATCGTTCGGGATCGCGTTCTTGTTGCAGGTCATGTGGGCCGAACCGAGGATCGCCTCCGCAGCCTTGCCGGTGATGTTCTTGGCGCGCAGGTCGACCAGCATCACATGCGATTCGGTGCGGCCGGACACGATGCGCAGGCCGCGCTCGATCAGCGTACGCGCCAGGACGTCGGCATTCTTCACCACCTGCTGCTGGTAGGTCTTGAATTCCGGCATCAGCGCTTCTTTGAAGGCGACCGCCTTGCCTGCAATCACATGCATCAGCGGGCCGCCCTGGATGCCGGGGAAAATCGCGGAATTGATCGCCTTTTCATGCTCGGCCTTCATCAGGATGAAGCCGCCGCGCGGGCCGCGCAGGGATTTGTGCGTAGTGGACGTAACGAAATCCGCGTGCGGCACCGGATTCGGATACACGCCCGCCGCGATCAGGCCGGCATAATGCGCCATGTCGACCATGAAATACGCGCCGACATCCTTGGCGACCTTGGCGAAGCGCTCGAAATCGATGCGCAGCGCATAGGCGGATGCGCCGGCGATGATGAGCTTGGGCTTCTTCTCATGCGCCAGGCGTTCCATCGCGTCGTAATCGATCTCTTCCTTGTCGTTCAAGCCGTAGGAAATGACATTGAACCACTTGCCCGACATGTTGAGCGCCATGCCATGCGTCAGATGCCCGCCTTCGGCCAGCGACATGCCCATGATGGTGTCACCCGGCTTCAGCATCGCAAAGAATACGCCCTGGTTGGCTTGCGAACCGGAGTTCGGCTGCACGTTGGCCGCTTCGGCGCCGAACAGTTCCTTGATGCGGTTGATTGCCAGCGTCTCCGCAATATCGACGAATTCGCAGCCGCCGTAATAGCGCTTGCCGGGATAGCCTTCCGCATACTTGTTGGTCAGTTGCGACCCTTGCGCTTCCATTACGGCCGGCGAGGTGTAATTTTCAGACGCAATCAGCTCGATATGCTCCTGCTGGCGATGGTTTTCCTGCTGAATGACGGCCCAGAGGTCGGGATCGACTTTGGCGAGGGTATGGTCTTTGGCAAACATGAATGACTCCGATTGATAATAGGCAGAATGGGTATGCAAATCGAATGCGGGCCGGAAAAGAGACATGACGGCAGCCACACGCGTCCTTACCATCTTGGCTGCCCAGGCGCACGACTTGATTGAAATCTCACGCTCCCCGGTGGATATCCACCTTTTGCCGGGCTTTGCCCGGTTTTTCGCCAGTTGCGTGAGACGAAAATGGTGTCGAAATTCTACGGGAGGCGCATCATTTCGGCAAGCGTGGCCAACCATTCAAGGCATGCCGCCTTGTTTCGGCTACAATTTTGCCACTTTGACGCATCACGAAAGGAACTGCCATGATTGTTTTCATCACGGGCGCTACCGCTGGCTTTGGCGCCCAGATGGCGCGCAAATTCGTGCAGCACGGCCATAAAACGGTCGCTACCGGACGCCGCCAGGATCGCCTCGACGCGCTGGCTGCGGAACTCGGTCCCCTGCTCCTGCCGGTCCGAATGGACGTTACCAGCAAGGAATCGATCGACCATGCGCTGGCCGGACTGCCGCCGGAATGGCGGGAAATCGATGTCCTGGTCAATAATGCCGGCCTGGCGCTCGGACTCGGCGCGGCGCAGAACGCGGCGCTGGATGATTGGGAAACGATGATTGCGACCAATTGCAAGGGACTGGTGACAATGACGCATCGTATCCTGCCCGCCATGGTGGCGCGCGGTCGCGGCCTTATCATCAATATCGGCTCGATTGCCGGCACTTATCCTTATCCCGGCGGCAATGTGTACGGCGCGACCAAGGCATTTGTCGATCAGTTCACCCTTAATCTGCGTGCCGATCTGGCCGGCACCGGCGTACGGGCCACCAATATCGCGCCCGGCCTGGTGGGCGGCACCGAATTTTCCAATGTGCGCATGAAGGGCGACGATGCCGCTGCCGCAAAGGTATATGAGGGCACGGTACCGCTGACGGCAGAAGATATTGCGGAAACGGCATACTGGATCGCCACTCTTCCAGCGCATGTGAATATCAATTACATCGAAATGATGCCGACTTGCCAGGGCTTTTCGCCGTTTGCGATCAAGCGAAATCAATGACGGCACGGAGTGGCGAGCAGTCTCCAGCGCTTGAAAAACGGGTTCTGGCGACCATCAATAACCATACTCCAAATGCCACCCCCACATTTCCTTTAATATACGATGGAAGTTTAGTTATACTCCCTGCTTCTATATGATCAACCATCTCGATTTCAGCTGGAATATCCGGGTTTATTATGAAGACACCGATACCGGCGGCGTAGTGTTCTATGCCAATTACCTCAAGTTTTTCGAGCGTGCGCGCACCGAATGGCTGCGTGCGGCAGGCATCGGGCAGCAGGCGCTGGCAGAAACCTCCCGTATCATGTTCGTCGTGAAAAACACCGCTGTCGAGTATCATGCTCCGGCAAAACTCGATGACGAATTGAAACTCACGGTCGTGATTGAAAAACTGGGACGTGTTTCAGTGCATTTTGTGCAGGAAGCATGGCGTATCGGTACGCACCGCACGGAATTGCTGGCAACCGGCCGCATCAAGGTGGCTTGCGTCGATACGGCAACATTACGGCCGACTGCGTTTCCGAATGATGTATTGGAAAAGTTAATGCTGAAAAACCAGCCGCCCTCTTTGGCAACGTCGTGATCGACCGGATAACCGGGCAAAACACAATTCAAGCTGCCAGCAAGAAACTTATTCTTCCTTTCCGGAGACTAATAGAGTTCCGGAAATACATTTGACCGAATACAATTAACAGATTCCATCCATCAGCGAACCCATGACCGTTACCCCAGACCTTGATTTTCTTTCTTTGATCCTGCACGCTTCCATTCTTGTGCAATTGGTAATCGCTTTACTGCTTGGCGTATCGGTCATGAGCTGGACGTATATTTTTCGCAAGATGTTTGCGATCAAGTCCGCCCAGAGGCAGACCGAAGAATTCGAGCGGGCATTCTGGTCGGGCGGCAACCTGCATGCACTGTATCAGGACGCGGCATCCAACCGGCGCCAGAGCGCCGGCAAAACCGGCGCAATGGAACGCATTTTCGAAGCGGGCATGAGCGAATTCAGCAAGGTCAAGGCGTCGTTTGCCAACAAGAATGGCGCGGATACCGGCAGCATGATCGATGGCGCACGCCGAGCGATGCGCGCTGCCTATCAGCGTGAAATGGATGTGCTCGATTCGCATCTGGCTTTTCTCGCCTCGGTCGGTTCGGTATCGCCCTATGTCGGCCTGTTCGGCACCGTATGGGGCATCATGAATGCATTTCGCGGCCTGTCCAACGTGCAGCAGGCGACGCTGGCGGCAGTCGCGCCCGGCATCGCCGAGGCGCTGATTGCCACTGCAATCGGCCTGTTTGCCGCGATTCCGGCCGTGGTGGCGTACAACCGTTATTCGCACGACATCGACCGGCTGGCGATTCGCTTCGAAAGCTTCATTGAAGAGTTCTCCAATATCCTGCAGCGTCAGGCAAGCTAGGGAATAGCGCCATGGCCACCTCTTCCATGCGCGGCGGACGCAATCGCAAGTTCAAGTCGGAAATCAATGTCGTGCCGTATATCGACGTGATGCTGGTGCTGCTGATCATTTTCATGGTCGCCGCACCGCTAACCAATCCCGGTGTCATCAACCTGCCCACCGCGGAGAAATCGGCATTGCCGCCAACCGAATATATTCAAATCACATTGAAGCCGAACGCTGCAGCCACCATTGGCGTCAATAGCCAAAAAACAGGAAGCGGCAAGACCGAGGCTGCCGCTACCCGGGCGGCATTAATGCAAAAACTGCGGGCGCTACACGAGCAAACCCCGGACTTGCCGGTGATGATCTCCGCCGACAAGGAGATCAAGTACGATGAAGTCATCCAGGTGATCTCCGAAGCGAAGAAATTCGGCATCAATCGCGTCGGACTTGCAACCAAACAATGACAGCGCCATGACTGATGCAACGCCGTATCACGTGCCGAAAGAACCCGGTCGCTGGCGTGCGCTAACGCTGGCGGCGGCGGTGCATGCGGCCTTGCTCGCCTTTCTCTGGATTGGCGTACGCTGGCAAAACGCAACCCCGGTTTCAGTGGAAGCCGAAGTCTGGAGCCCGCAAGTGCGCGAAGCCGCGCCGCGCCCGCAACCGGAACCCGAGCCTGTAGCCAGACCCGAACCAAAGCCTGAAGTGAAAGCGCCACCCAAACCGGAAACGACAGCGCCACCGGTCGTCAAGCCGGATATCGCACTAGCGCAGGAGAAAAAACGCAAGGAACGGGAACAAAAGGCACGCGAGGAGGAAGAGCGCCTCAAGCAGCAGCGCGTTGAGGAAGAACGTGAAAAGAAACTGCGCGCCGAAAAAATGAAAACCGAAGAAGCTGCTACTAGAAAGCGCGAAGAAGAGCTGCGGAAAAAAGAGGCCGAAGCGAAGAAACGCAAGCAGGAATTGACCGAGCAGGCGGCGCGTGAAAAATCGCGTGCCGACGACTTGAAGCGCATGCTGGCGCAAGCCGGTTCCGGCGGCAGCGGCGATGCACCGAAGACCCAGGGTACGCGCGGTGATGCGGGATATGCCGGCAAGGTTGGCGCAAAAATAAAATCGAATACCATCTTCAATGTGCCGGAAAATTTGTCTCGGAATACCGCGGTCGAATATGCTGTTGAACTGCTGCCGGATGGGTCGATCCGCCACCCGGTCCGCAAGATCAAGTCATCCGGCGTGCCCGGGTTTGATGAAGCGGTATTGAACGCCATTGAAAAATCGCAACCCTACCCGCCGGACAAATCCGGCAAGGTGCCGTCCGGCTTTAACGTGGTACATCAACCGAAAGACCAGTGATCCATGATGAAAAACCTGTTCTCGCGTAGCCTCATCCTGATTGGCCTCATGCTGCCCGCACTCGCGCATGCACAATTGCGCGTCGAAATTTCCGGCGTTGGCGCCAACCAGATTCCCGTCGCAGTTGCGGCATTCGCCGACGAATCGATCATGCCGTCGCAAGCCAGTGCAATCATCAAGGCCGATCTGACCCGCAGCGGCTATTTCAAGGTAATCGATACCGGCAACGCGATGTCGGAAACCACGCAAGTCAATTACGATGACTGGAAATCGCGCGGCGCCGACGCGCTGGTGGTCGGCAGCGTGCAACGCCTGGCCGACGGCCGCTTCGATGTGCGCTACAAGCTGCTGGATACCATCAAGTCGTCACAACTATCGGCATTGGCATTTGCCGTGCAACCGCAATTTTCACGCGTGGCAGGCCACAAGATCGCCGACGATATTTACGAGAAGCTGCTGGGCGTGCGCGGCGCATTTGCCACCCGCATTGCCTACGTGACCAAGGTCGGTCGCGAATACCATCTGGAAATCGCCGATGCCGACGGAGAGGATATGCATCTGGCGCTGCGGTCGAACGAGCCGATCATCTCTCCCGCCTGGTCGCCAGACGGCACCAAAGTCGCCTATGTATCATTTGAGCAGAAAAAACCGGTCGTCTATGTGCAGGATCTTGTGACCAGGCAGCGCACCATCGTCGCCAACTACAAGGGCAGCAACTCCGCGCCAGCATGGTCGCCGGACGGGACTCGCATCGCAGTGGCGCTGTCGCGTGACGGACTCACCCAAATCTATATAGTCAATGCCAACGGCGGCAATCTGCGCCGTCTGACCAATACCAACGGCATCGATACCGAACCGCAATTCTCACCGGATGGCCAGAGTATCTACTTCACCAGCGACCGCAGCGGCGGCCCGCAAATCTACAGGATGGGCGTCAATGGCGGCGATGCGCAACGCGTCACATTCAGCGGCAGCTACAATATCAGCCCGCGCATCTCCCCCGATGGAAAAACCCTGGCGTACATCTCGCGGCGCGATGGGCATTTCCAGCTCTATGCGCTGGACCTGACCAACAGCCAGGAACAACGTCTGTCCGATACCACCAAAGACGAGTCGCCGAGCTTTTCGCCCAATGGCCGGTATCTCCTGTACGCAACCGAGACAGGCCGCCGCGGATCACTTGCGGCAGTATCGGTGGATGGCCGGATAAAATACAGCCTGACGACCCAGGCAGGCGATGTCAGGGAACCAACCTGGGGTCCGTTTATGAAATAATGCGTCTATCCCTTGTAGGAGGCAGGATTGGGAAAGTGCCGTAGCGCGCCGGATCATTCTGTCTCTGCCAAATTGCAGTTAGGCGGCATCAAATGCAGGACACCCTGCCCGCACGCACATCACAGGAGAAAAAATGCGCCCGTTGACCACTCTCGCCATCATCGTATCCAGCGCGGTGTTGCTCGTCGCCTGCTCGTCAGTCAAGCTTGATGACAAAGCACCGATCGAAGACCGCACTGCCAGCAGCGTACCGGCCAAGGCAGATTCACGCACGGTTGCCGCTGTCGCCACCGGCTCCACCGATCCGCTTGGCGACAAGAACGGCATCCTGGCGAAGCGCAGCATTTATTTCGATTACGACAGCTATATCGTGAAAGATGAATTCAAGCCGGTCATTGCCGCGCACAGCACCTATCTGACATCGAACAAGAATCGCAAGATCGTCATCCAGGGCAATACCGACGAACGCGGTGGCCGTGAATACAATCTGGCGCTGGGACAAAAGCGCGCGGAGGCCGTACGCAAATCATTGTCGCTGCTGGGCGTACCAGAATCACAAATGGAAGCCGTTTCTTTCGGCAAGGAAAAACCGAAAGCGACTGGCAGCGATGAAGCATCCTGGGCGGAAAACCGCCGTTCCGACATCGTGTATCAATAAACATGAATACTCATTTCAAATCCGTCATTGCTGCGGCCTTCATGGCCGCGTTTTCGCTTGCGCCATTGCAGGCGCATGCTGGCCTGTTCGATGATGACGAAGCGCGCCGCGCAATTCTCGAGATTCGCTCCAGGATTGATGCACTTCAGCGTGACACCAATGCACTTCACGACGACAAGGCCGACAAGGCCGGCGCTCTCGACCTTGTCAATCAGAACGAACAACTGCGTCAGGAAATTGCCAAATTGCGCGGTCAGGTCGAGATGCTGACCAACGAACTCACCAGTATGCAACAGCGGCAAAAGGATTTCTATGTCGATCTCGATAGCCGGTTGCGCAAGATGGAACCGCAAAAGATGACTATTGACGGCAAGGAAGCAAGCGTCGAACAGAATGAGCAAAAAGCGTACGACGCGGCACTGGCATCGTTCAAGGCGGGAGATTACCGAAATGCCGGCGCCTCGTTTTTCGATTTTCTGCGTCGTTACCCGCAATCGGGCTATGCGGCTTCGGCCCAGTACTGGCTGGGGAATACCTATTACGCGCAGCGCGATTATCGCAATGCGATTACCGCCCAACAAGTCGTCGTCAAGAATTACCCAGACAGCCCGAAAGCACCGGATGCCTTGCTCAACATTGCCAGCTGTTACACGGAACTGAAAGATAAATCAACCGCGCGCAAGACGTTGGAAACCCTGGTCGCACAATATGGCGATTCACCCGCAGCGCAAACCGCCAAACAACGACTGACATCACTTAAATGACATGAATGCCGACAGAGAAGATAAGGAAATTGATTGCAGAAAATTGCCAGATCCTGTTTGACAAGAAGAGTGGAACCTCTCTATAATTACGTCCTTTCGGGTCGTTAGCTCAGTTGGTAGAGCAGCGGACTTTTAATCCGTTGGTCGCAGGTTCGAGCCCCGCACGGCCTACCACGAATAAAACAAAAAGCCCACGAATCTCGGTTCGTGGGCTTTTTTCTGTCTGGTCGCTTCGGCAAACGTCCGGGCGCTGTCGATTCGCATCGTCATCGAAAATTCTTTTCTAGAGGTCCATCAAAATATGTCCTGCCGGACAGGGAAAGGCCTACTTCGACGAGGAGAGGGTTCGCGCCGAAGGGCCCCGGAAGTCCATCCTAGTTTCCCCCTCGTTATTCGACGGGTCGGGACTCCATCATGACCTGCAGTGTTGCCACATTTTGCCTATCCAGGTCCCTCCATCGCATCTTCAAAGGAGCACGGGATGGTTTTGATTTCTCACCTGCTCGTGTTCACAATGCTCATTTTCTGCTCTCGGACATCAAGCGGTTACCGGCGTTGGGTCGGACCATTTTCCGATCAGAGTGAAACTGATGTGCCCTGTTAGAACGGAGAAAAAGAATTAAGCTTGAATTCAAATCTGCCGCAGTGCAAAGTCATCACGCATCATCGCTTCTGACCTGCACTCCTCCTCAAAAGCATAGATTTTCTTGAAAATCGCTCAAATTATTGCTGCACAAGGCCTGAAACAATGTGATATTTGCAGTCCCATTTTGAGTGGCTTAAATTCTGGTACTCTTTCATTGCGGATTTCCTCCTCGTGGCAGGGGAAAAATATTATATTGGCCGCCATATGGTTCAACTTTTTGCAAGTTTCCCGGCAAAACCGGAAGACTACCCATGTATTTACTTCGGATAATTTCTATGACCACTCCCAAACATGCACATGTCCTCATTCTTGGCTCTGGCCCCGCTGGTTACAGTGCGGCAGTTTATGCTGCGCGCGCCAATCTGAAACCGGTATTGATTACCGGCGTCGAGCAAGGCGGCCAATTGATGACGACAACCGATGTAGAAAACTGGCCGGGCGACCCAATGGGTGTACAGGGGCCGGAACTGATGCAGCGCTTGCTGCAGCATGCGGAGCGCTTTGACACGGAAATTATTTTCGATTACGTCCATACCGCCAAGCTAAGCGAAAAACCGATTCGCCTGATCGGGGACTCGGGCGAATATACTTGCGATTCGCTAGTCATCGCCACCGGCGCATCGGCGCAATACCTGGGCTTGCCTTCCGAACAGGTCTTCATGGGCAAGGGCGTATCGGCCTGTGCGACTTGCGACGGCTTTTTCTATCGCGGGCAGGATGTCGCGGTCATCGGCGGCGGCAATACAGCCGTCGAAGAAGCGCTCTACCTGGCAAACATTGCGAACAAGGTCACGGTGATCCACCGTCGCGGCAAATTCCGCGCGGAGGCAATCCTGATCGACCGCCTGATGGCGAAGGTTGCAGAAGGCAAGGTCGATATCAAATGGAACCATACGCTCGATGAAGTGACCGGCGACGATAGCGGTGCGACCGGTATCAGGATCAAATCAACCGTTGACGGCAGCATAACGCCGATTGCAGTGCAAGGCATATTTATTGCGATCGGGCACAAGCCGAATACCGGCATCTTCGAGGGCCAGCTCGAAATGCATAATGGTTACATCAGGACCCGCGGCGGCCAGGAAGGTTTTGCCACCGCAACCAGCATGGCGGGCGTATTTGCAGCCGGCGATGTACAGGATCATGTGTATCGTCAAGCTGTTACCAGCGCTGGCACCGGCTGCATGGCCGCACTCGATGCCCAGCGCTACCTGGAAACCCTGGAAGAATAGCCGAATCATCCTGGAAACTGCGGCTGGACGGGGGCTGGCGTATGCTTTTCCGGCCCTCGGGCAGCACCTCTCACTCTTGATCCGCTGTCGCATGCAGTAGGTGCGTCGAGGAAAGCCAAGGATCCGTGGCCAACGACCGTTTCCAGGATAATGCCACGCCTCTCACATGGAACCGAAATGCCTGGTGCAATGGCAATGCGCGCCGGGATATTATTGGAATTTTGATGGCTCGCCGTACAATCCGTTGTGGATCGATCGCACCATGTCTGCACCTATCAAGAATTTTTCCGCCCTCAAATCGCTGCGCAAGGAATTGAAAGCGCAGGATGAGGCGCGCCAAGCTGCCGAAGCCGAACGCCTGCGCCAGCAAAAGCAGGCAAACCAGGATGCCGAGCTGTTCCGGCGCATGGCCGGTAATGTCAAGCCCCTTGCACCCGCAGACAAGGCAATGCTCAGCCCGCCCCGCCCATTGCCGATTCCTGTCCAGCATCTGGCTGACGAGCGCGCTGCACTCGCGTCTTCGCTATCCGATGAATTCAGCGTCGAATCACTGCTCGATACCGATGCGGCATTGAGCTTTGCACGTGATGGCATCGGCCAGGAGACGCTGCGCAAGCTACGGCGCGGCCACTGGGTGATTCAAGGCCAGCTCGACCTGCATGGACTGCGGATCGATGAGGCGCGCGAAGCACTGGTCGTATTCCTGCACAATGCAACCAGGCGCGGTCAACGTTGCGTGCGCATCATCCACGGCAAAGGGCTGGGCTCGGCCAACAAGGAGCCCGTATTGAAGAACAAGGTCCGCAGCTGGCTGACGCAAAAAGATGAAGTAATCGCATTCTGCCAGGCGCGCGCTGCCGATGGCGGTGCAGGGGCGCTGGTGGTGCTGCTCAAGGCGCAACACTGAATTGCTCCTTTTGCTCCGATGGGAAATTGATCGTGTAATTGATGCATGATCTGACTCGCATTACCATGCCGCTGAACGCTGAATATTGGCTGTGCACTTGTACGCACACAAGGCGATCATGGACGCGATCGGCAGCGCCGTATTGACCGCCTTGTCCCCAATCATTATCCGGCGCACCGGAGCGCCGCGATTACCGTTCCATCGGCATTCTCTCCGCATGCGTCATCGATGCCGTTTGACGCATGGGCATGGCGCGGAATTCCAGCAGCGCGCTCCCGGTTACCGCGCATTCAATAGGGCAATGCCTGCCAGAAAATCAGGTGCGGCAAACCAATAACGCCATTCCAACTGTTCGATATCGGTTCGCAATTTTGCGTGGGATCATGGCTTGCGGAACGGCGAACCCTGTCTATACTAAGCGAAGGCCAAGGCAATTCTAGACTACCCAATCCGCTTGGAAATTCGGGAACACCCTACTATTGCTGCATAAATATGCCTACTTGAAATACAGTAAAAGTGAGGTGGTTCATGATGATTAACATCCCCCAAAAAATACCGATAGCCACTGCTTTTGGTACAGTAGTTCTGTTTGTTGCAGCGTGTGGCGGCAGCAATCAAGATCAAGCCAATTCAGGCCTCGACAGTGGAATCAAAGTACAAGCCGATCAAGTCTTGTCCAGCGGCACTCAACTTCAAATGAGGCACGACAATCATGACGTCAGTCAAAAGCAAGGCGATGACGGCAAAGAGCAAAGCGACAAGGTATTACCGGTCGCACCAAACGCTAGTGGGCAGGCAGCCACCTTTAGTACGCAAGGATTCATAGACAAAACCAATCCATTTTTCAAGGCTTTTGGTAATGGGCGCACCTGCGCCAGCTGTCATCAGGAAAATGAAGGATGGAGCATTTCTCCCAGGCAGTTGCTGGCGAGGTTTAACCAGACGGCGGGCACAGATCCGATTTTTGCCTTGGTGGATGGTGCCAATTCACCGCTGGCAGATGTCTCCACGCTTGCCGCCAGGCGCACTGCTTACAGCATGCTGCTTAACAAAGGCTTGATTCGAATTGGCATCGGCATTCCAGCAGATGCGGAATTTGTACTTGAGAAAGTAGATGATCCCTACGGCTTTGCGAGTGCAAAAGAACTGTCCCTGTTTCGCCGGCCATTGCCATCAACCAACCTGAAATTCCTGAGTACCGTGATGTGGGATGCGCGCGAGACATTCAAGGATCCCAATTCGCTCTTGTGCATACTCAATACGACCAATTGTTTTGCCTCACTCGATCTTAATCTGGCGCATCAGTCCAATGGCGCGGTACGTGGCCATGAGCAGGCGGCCGATGACCTTACCCCAGACGAACAGCGGTCCATCGTCCAGTTCGAAATGAGCTTGTTCACTGCTCAGGTCTACGATGACGAGGCAAAAAATCTGACGCTCTCGGGTGCCCGTGGCGGGCCACGGACATTATCGATGGCAGACTTTTATTTTGGCATTAACGACGTCTTATCAGGGGATTACAAGACGCACGCATCGTTTGACGCCAATGCAATGACCCTCTATCCAGCTTGGCTGTCGGCGACAGAAAAAGATCAGGAAGAAGGGTATGACAACCCGAAGATCGCACGCGCGAGACAAGCCATCGCTCGCGGTGAAGCCCTGTTCAATACCGCACCAATCAATATTGCCGGGGTGAGCGGGATCAATGATGAACTCAAAATTCCCGTACTGAAGGGAACGTGCACTACTTGTCATAACACGCCCAGTGCGGGCAGTCACTCGACACCATTGCCACTTAATATCGGATTGTCGGACGCCTCACGCCGTACACCGGATCAACCGCTATATACGCTCAGGAATATCCTGACGGGAGAAACCGTTGAAACCACGGATCCAGGCCGAGCACTCCTTACCGGGAAGTGGCAAGACATCGGCCGGTTCAAGGGGCCCGTTCTACGGGGATTGGCTGCTCGGCCACCATACTTTCACAATGGCTCGGCGAAGGATCTTGAGGAAGTGGTGAATTTCTACAATACACGATTTGACATTCATTTTACGCCGCAAGAAATATCAGATCTCGTTGCCTTCCTGAAGGCGCTCTAATTCAAACTTAAACAACAGGGATAGATTGGCAGGCGCACTTATTTGCCTGCATGAGAAAGACGGTGCGCCATACAGGAAGATTCCTCATTGAGGATGAGGCGGCAAGGCTCCTCTTCGGACACGTGATTTGCTCATCCAGGCATCGCTACAGCCATGCTCGACTCGTGTCCGAACCACAGGGCGATCACGCTTACGTTCCACGCCTGTCTGAAGAAGCTCCATCGCTGTTGTGCGTCGAAAGCACATGAACAGTTTCAGCATGCACCGGTCAAATATGCCGTGCGACTCCTGCCACGTTGAACAAGTCTATGCCGGATCAATAACAAACTGCCGCCAATGAAAAAGCCGGCCTGCCAGCACCGGCTTTGTTTCCTGCAGCTGATTTCAGACTGCATCCGGCCCGGTTTCGCCGGTGCGAATGCGGATGACTTGCTCGATATTGCGCACGAAGATCTTGCCATCACCAATTTTGCCGGTGCGTGCTGCCTTAATGATCGCATCCACTGCCTGATCCGCCACTTTTTCGTCGACCACCGCTTCGATCTTTACCTTCGGCAAAAAGTCCACGACGTATTCAGCGCCCCGATACAGTTCCGTATGACCTTTTTGACGGCCGAAGCCCTTTACTTCGGTAACGGTCAACCCGGTCACGCCGACTTCGGCAAGCGCTTCACGAACTTCATCCAGCTTGAATGGTTTGATAATTGCGGTTATTTGCTTCATAAAAGCTCCTTGGTTTGAATTTCAGCTAACGCCCCTGCAGATCTACACAAGGACATATGAATTTGCATGTCGTCATTCACGAAATTTCGAGGTGATCGGATAACGCCAATCCCGCCCGAATGCGCGATGCGTGACGCGAATGCCAACCGGCGCCTGACGCCGCTTGTATTCGTTGATCTTGATCAGGCGCGTCACACGCTCCACGTCTTCACTGCGGTAGCCCGCCGCCAGTATATCGGCGATGCCGAGATTCTCTTCCATGTACATCTGCATGATCGCATCCAGCACTTCGTAAGGCGGCAGCGAATCCTGATCGGTCTGGTCGGGCCGCAATTCTGCCGAAGGTGCGCGCGTCAGGATGCGCTGCGGGATTACATCGGAAATTGTATTACGGTACTCGCACAAGCGATAGACCATGGTCTTTGCAATGTCTTTGATGACGGCGAATCCACCGGCCATATCGCCGTACAGCGTGCAGTAGCCGACCGCCATTTCACTTTTGTTGCCGGTTGTCAGGACAATCGAGCCGTGCTTGTTGGATAGCGCCATCAGTATGGTGCCGCGAATGCGCGCCTGGATGTTTTCTTCAGCCGCATCTTCTGGCAAGCCTTCAAAGTCCTTCGCCAGCGTGCGGCGGAAAGCGGCAAAGCAATCGGCAATCGGCACTTCGTCATACCGCACATCCAGCCGCTGCGCCATATCGCGCGAATCAAGCCAGGAAATCTCTGCAGTATAAGGTGACGGCATCATGACGACGCGTACTTTGCCCGCACCGAGGGCATCGACGGCAATCGCCAATGTCAGTGCCGAATCCACGCCTCCGGACAAGCCGATGATCGCGCCGGGAAAGCCGTTTTTGCCGACATAATCACGCACGCCGAGCGTCAGGGCCTTGTACACCTGCGCCTCGATCGATAGTTCAGCTTCGACAGTGCCGTTCGTCGGACGCGCCCCGTCGAATTCCACGATCTGCATATCCTCTTCAAAATGTTTCAGCTGCGCATGGACCGCACCGTCCTCATCCATCACAAAGGAATTGCCATCGAAGATCAGCTCATCCTGGCCGCCAACCAGATTGGCGTACACCAGGCTCAGGCCCTGCGCCGTCACATTGGCGCGCATGACATCATGGCGCAAGTACTGCTTTTTCATGTGATAAGGGGACCCGTTCGGTATCAGCAACACCTGTGCTCCCGCCGCCCTGGCACGTGCCGATGCGTGCGGAAACCAGGTGTCTTCACAGATGGCGATACCGAATCTCACGCCATTCACGCTAAATACGAAAGGCTGGTCGGAGGAAGAGAAATAGCGTTTTTCATCGAATACGGTGTCGTTCGGCAATTCGCTTTTGCAGTAGGTGCCGAGCACCTTGCCGTTGACAAGCACGGAGGCGGCATTGAAACGCGCGCCGTCTTTTACGACCGGATGACCGACCACGACATGCAGATTACGGAAGCCGGACAAGTCCGCGGCCAGCGCATCAAACGCTTCGGCGGTTTTTGCGTAGAATGATTGACGCAGCAGCAGGTCCTCCGGCGGGTATCCGGCCAGGCACAATTCCGGCGTCAATACCACATCGGCTCCAGCTTCGGCTGCGCGACGGGAAAATTCGACGATTCTTGCGCGGTTGCCCGTCAGGTCTCCGACGGTGCTATTGATTTGGGCAATGGCGACTTTTACTGTCATGGTGGGGATTAACGCTTGCAATGCATTAAAAGATTGAACTCAATCGTGAATTATCGCACGCGTATCGTTTCTTCTTTATCGGATATCGGTCAGCCTGCCTGGGATGCGCTGATCGCAGTGCAATCCGATGCCAATCCGTTTCTGTCGTTCGCATTTCTGGATGCGCTGCACGAAACTGGCTGCGCGTCCGCGCAAACCGGCTGGCAGCCGCAATATCTCACGCTATGGCAAGGCGAGCAACTGGCAGCGGCAATGCCGTTGTACGTCAAATCCCATTCCTATGGGGAATACGTATTCGATTGGGCATGGGCCGACGCCTATCGAAGAAATGGCCTGGATTATTATCCCAAGCTGTTATCGTCGATCCCCTTCACGCCCGTGTCAGGAAACCGGCTGCTGGTGCGCGAGCAGGCTGGCGCGACTGCACTTATCAAGACATTGCAATCGCTGCAAAAGGAAAATGGCCTGTCGTCGACCCATATCCTTTATCTGCCGCAAGCAGAGGCTAAACTATTTCAGCAGGCAGGTTTCATGCTCCGCACCGGGGTACAGTTTCATTGGCTCAACCAGGGGTATGCCACATTTGATGATTTCCTGGCGACACTGGAACGAAAGAAAAGAAAGAATATCCGTGCAGAACGCCGCAAGGTGCAAGATGCGCGCATCAGTTTCCGCCATGTGCCAGGCCAGCAGGCGACCGAGGCCGACTGGCGTTTTTTCAAGCGCTGTTACGACAGGACCTATGCTGCGCATTATTCGACGCCTTATCTCAAACTTGGATTTTTCCTGCGCATCGGCACCAGCATGCCGCAGCACATACGCTTGATCATTGCCGAACGCGATGGCAAGCCGATTGCTTCCTCCCTGTTGATCCATGATGAAAAAACTTTGTATGGCCGTTATTGGGGTGCGCTGGAGGAAGTGCCTTGCCTGCACTTTGAAACTGCTTATTACCAACCGCTGGAGTTCTGTATTGCGCAGGAAATCCAATGTTTTGAAGGCGGCGCGCAGGGGGAACATAAAATGGCGCGTGGCTTTTTGCCACAAAAAACCTTCTCGGCGCATTGGCTGGCGCATCCTGCTTTTGCCGCTGCGATCGCAGAATTCCTGGAGCAGGAAACTGGCGGCATGGATTCTTACGTTGATGAATTACTTGAAAGAAACCCTTTCCAGCATGAAAACATCAAATTTTAAGGATTTTTTACTCAAATCAGCATAATTGCTTGAAAGTCACATGGGCGCAGGGCATGCTCTTGGCATTATGACATTAGCTCCTTTTCCCGTTACCCAGGCTGCAGCTCCCGACATTAGCAGAATCGGGCGCTTTTACATTACCCACGAACTTGGCAGAGGCGCCATCGGCGTCGTCTATCTGGCTCATGACCCTGTCATTGACCGGGATGTGGCCATCAAGACTTTCAGTGCGAGGCTGGATCCGTTCCAGAGAAAACAGTACGAACAGCAATTCATCAGCGAAGCGCGCGCGGCAGGCCGCTTGTCGCATCCCGGCATCGTGACGATCTACGATGCTTCCAGCGAAGGCGGTAGCACCTACATTGCAATGGAATACCTGCAGGGCCGCGGACTCAACAGGATGCTGGACAAGGGACATCGATTCCGTCCCGATGACATCGTATCCATCATCTGGAAGCTTGCGGATGCGCTCGATCATGCACATAAGCATGGCGTCATACATCGCGATATCAAGCCGGCCAATATCTTCATGGTCGGCGATCATCAGCCCAAGATCGTTGATTTTGGCATTGCGCGCTCGCCCAACAGGTTGTCGGACCAGCCCGCACATAATATCAATCAGCCGCACACGCTGTTTTGCAACAACCTGTTGGGCACTCCCAACTACATGTCGCCGGAGCAGGCATTGGGCCGGTCCGTGGACGAGCGTACCGATGTGTATTCACTCGGCGCGGTCATGTATGAGATGCTGACGGGACGCCAACCCTTCCATTCCACCGATACCGACCAGCTGCTGCAGACGATCGCGTACAAAGCGCCTCCGGCGCCGCATGACATTGACCCGCAGGTGCCGGCGGCGCTGTCGCATATCGTGATGAAAGCGATGAGCAAGCGCCCGGAAAAGCGATATCAGGCCGCCGGAGACATGGTGCTTGATCTGAAGCGCTACTTGATGCGCGAAAAACGGATACGCCAGCGCAAGCAGGCTTCCGACCTGGCGCCCGAGCAAGCCATGCTGGCTGACGCAATGACGAATGCCGCAGGCAGCCACAAGCTATTCGCAGGGTTGGCAGTCGCCGGGACGATCGGAATACTTGCGGCGGTCATGCTGTTCTGGCTGCGCTGACGAGAAAATCCGCCATCCTGCCCGCCTGTTGCGATCAGGACAACGCCGAATCAACGTGCATTCAACGCGCCCAGCACCTGTCTTTTCAGGGTCTTGATCAGTGCCGTCTCTTCAGGCGGCACGCCTTCCGGGGCCGACTGGGCGCGGTCGGCGTAAAACAGGCCAACCGCTTTTTCCTGCACCACCAATGGCAGCACGATAAAGCTGCGGGCATTGGCGAGCAATGCCCGATGCCAGGCGGGAACCAGGTTGCGGATTTTCGGGTCATCGGCATCCGAAATCAGTAAATCGGCATCATTGTCCATCGCAAGATGAAACAGGTCGTGTGCGGATTCTGCCGGGAACACAAAGCCGGCCTGTCGCACGGCATTATTTTCGCCAAGCGAAATACGGGCACGGAACTGGTTGCTTTTCACGTCTTTCAGGCATACGGTCACGAACCGGAACCCCATGCTGCGATGGAGCGTCTCCAGCACCAGCAAAATCAGGTCATTTATCTTGCACTGACCGGACGCCATCATTTCTGTTGCATCCTGCACGCCTGCCAGTAGTAAATCGCGTGCATTGACTGGTTTTCCGCTTGGATGACGCACATCTGTCTGCAACGTGGCGGTTTCGGTCAACGTCAGCAAGAATTCGCTTGGCAGATCCGATGCAGCAGTTTGTTGCGCCGCATTTTCCACCATGCCATCGTGGCCTGACGTGGCAGCAAGCGTCGATACCGCTCCTTCCTCAACCACGAATTCCGGCATCGGCAATCTCGCGCTGGCGGTAAGCAGCCTGCTTTCCCGAGCCACCGTTGTCAGCAATTGTCCAAGCATGTCCTGATCCAGGTTCAGCGCGGGCCCGAAACGGATTAACAGCGCCTTGCTTGCCGCATCATCCGCCTGTTCGCTCATGTGCGGGATCAGCGTTGCGGCGGCGGTACTGAATGCCGTGACCTGCTGCATCCATTCCTGGCGCGACTTGGGCGGCTTCAGGATTCCCGAAGGCAGTGCTGCGAGCGCCTGGATGATCGTGTCCGGGATATTCCATTCCTGGAGGACCGCTTGCGCCAGCATGTCGAAACTGCACCCCAGGATTTGCATCGATGCGCGTGCCGGCGGCACGCCGCTGTCTATCAGGGCGGCAATCTCGCCGTAGCGCTTATGATCATGCGCCGCCACCAGTACTTTGCCGATATTCTTGAATAATGCGGCAACGGCCGCTTCTTCAGCATCCTTGAATTGGCTGCGGCGCGCCAACTCCCGGCCCATGACGCTGGCAATCAGCGCATGCGTCAATTCGGTGCGCACCGCCTGTCCGCGTTTTCCGGACATCCGGTCCACCAGCAGCATTGCAAGCGCACTAGCCTTCACCATGTCGAATCCGAGCAGGAAGATTGCCTTGGAAATCGTGGTGACGGGCGTTCCGGATACTCTGCGGTAGCTGACGGTATTGGCCAGGCGCAGAATTTTTTGTGTCAAGGCGACGTCCGCGAGAACAAAATACGCCAGGTCGCGCACGGCTTCATCGTCCGAGGAAGCAAGCTGCACCACGCGCGCGATTGAACTGCCAAGCGCTGGCAAATTCGCATCGTTGCTGATTCTCTGCAGCAATTCATCGCGCGCCAGGGTAGCTTCTTCGGTGCTCGGCAAGGAAGTGAAGATACCGGGCACGGGCGGGATGGATTTGTTCGACACGGCGGGAAATTCCTGGTTTACGGAGTCTTCGGTAAGACGTTTATCATGACGGATTCAACTGTGCTTGTCGATGACTGCAAACAGGCGTGCCATGCAAAAAGGCGCACCAGAGTGCGCCTTTGCGTTCGACCGCGCAAAGTGCGCGGCGGCCAACTTCAGAAATTCGGCTTGTTGGCAGCCTCATTGTAAGCAGCAACACCCGTCATGATTTCCGCTTTCGCTTCTTCCGGACCGAACCAACCTTCCACCTTGACCCATTTGCCCTGTTCAAGATCCTTGTAGTGCTCGAAAAAATGCTGGATTTGTCTCAGGCGCAATTCATTCATGTCTTCCGGCTTTTGCCAATGCGTGTAAATCGGCAAGATCTTGTCGACCGGCACCGCGAGTACTTTGGCATCGCCGCCCGCTTCATCCGTCATTTTCAATACACCGATCGTACGGCAGCGCACCACTACGCCGGGTATTAACGGAAACGGCGTAATCACCAGCACATCGACCGGATCGCCATCGGCGGAAATGGTGTGCGGAATATAACCGTAGTTGCAGGGGTAATGCATGGCCGTGCCCATGAAGCGATCGACGAAGATTGCTCCGGTTTCCTTGTCAACCTCATATTTGATGGGATCTGCATTCATCGGAATTTCGATGATGACATTGAAATCATTTGGCAAATCGCGGCCAGCGGGAACTTTGTTCAGACTCATGAAGCTTTCTCGATGATAAATGAAGTTAATACAAATTAAAGATAAGGGATTATAACGACTATCGCCATTGGATTGTGCATTGCAACACTTGCCTGGGCGGTTTTTTTGAGAATGGGCAAAGCGGGGAAAAATGATTTCTAGCGCTGTTTCCTGTTTTTATACAAATGTTAGCGTTAAAACATACTCCATTGTGTATTTTTAAACTGGCACGTATTTACTGCGAGTAATGCCATATATCAGCTTATACTCCCATCGTCTTTGCGTAACCGTCCAGTTTTTGGGTATTTTCTAGTTCTTGCCGTTCGCGTAGAGTTGGGTGCAGCCCATTGTCGTTCGCAGTGTATCAATCACATGGTTTGCATGCCAGCAATCCAGAGAATGAAGAGCCCTGCATGCCGCTCTTTCCCGCATGAACTACTCCAGCATGCTGACCAGTGCGCATTGTCGATAATGCACTGCAGCTTCCGCCGTATGGCCCAATGCTTCGTGGAGCTGGGCGAGTTTCAGATGGGCTTCGCGCACCATGCCGGATTCGGTCGCATCGGACAACGCCTGCTCCAGATGACGCTGCGCCTTGCCCCACAGCTTCTGTTTCAGGCAAAGGGCGCCGAGCGTCAATGCCAGCTCCGGATCGGAAGGATGCTTGCCGGTCCACTCCTCGCAACGTTCGATTTGTCCCAGCAATTCCGGTGCCCCTTCCGCAGCAGCGGAATCGCGGTAAGCGCGGATCAGGCGATCGTCCCATTCGGTTGCCAGCGCTTTTTCCACTACCTCCCGCGCATCGCCGTGCAATCCACGCGCATTGAAGGCTCGTGCGGCGCGCATCGCGACAAACGGCTGCACGCGATCAGCGGCCGGCACTGCGGCCCAGACCCGGCGGATTGAATCCGCATCATGGGCACGATTGCATAACAAGTCTTCATACGCCAGTTCTCGCAAGCGGCGAGACAGGGCCGGATGCAACGCGTTACGCTTGTCCAGCGAACGCACCAGGCGCAGTACTTCAGGCCAGTTGCCGGCACGCTGATTGGCTTTCAGCGCCAGCCGCAATGCATGAATATGGCGGGTACCGGAGGCGTTCAATTCGCTGACCGCTTCCAGCGCGGTCTCCGGCCGATGTTCATCAACCAGCAATTCAATCGAGGTCATCAACCGCGCGGTTTTCAGCGATGGGTCCCCGGCCAGCGTTGAAAGCCAGTTATCGCGACGTCCTGACTGGCGCATGCGATGCGCAGCCCGGGCTCCGATCAATGCGGCCAGACCGGTATTCTCCGGACTGGCCACCGCGCGCCGCGCAGCTTTCTCGGCATGGCCGAAGCGTCCCTCAAACAAGGCCTTCAATGCGTCGCGCAACGCGCGATTGCCTTCGCGCTCGCGCTTTTCCTTGCGATAGGCCGCGACGCGTGCCGGCATTTCACGGGTAGTGCGAATTGCGCTCAAGAGAAAATACACCAGCCAGAACAGCAGCAGCGTCAGCAGCAGGAATAGATTGAGCGACATGTCGACGCGGTAAGGCGGATAGAACAGCACGACATTGCCGGGATTGAAGCGGGAAGTGACCGCAAGGCCAATCGCGATCGCAAACAGGGCCAGAAGCGAGAAAAATGGTCGCATAACCGCTAAGGCCTCGCCTTGTAATTGCGCACCGCGTTGAGGCTATCGGACAAAGTCGGCATCTGAATCGCCAGATTGCTTCCCTGGACCTGCTTCAGGATTGCCTGCACCACCTGGGTCTGCCGCGCCCGCGTGTCGAAGTAGCGGGTAATGGCATCCTGCGCCGCCATCAGGTCGCTGCGGAAAGCGGGCTCGTCACGCGACAACAACGCCAGCCGCGCATTCATCAGGCGCAGCTTCAGGTTTTCGCGTACATAGTAGGCTTGCGTCGGTGACAGCAGCAGCGCCTCGGGGCTATCGACGCTGCGCACCCGGATCAATTGCTGCACCTCGGTCCACATTTCGGCGGTCCAGCTTTGCCATTTATCCTGCACATCGGCCCACCAGTCGCTGGCGGTGCTTTCCTTGTTCCTTGACGCTTTGGGTCCATTGGCTGCCACCTTGGAGCCCACGCGCCGCGCGTGCTTCGGCGGCATTGCCGGCGTTACCGGTTTTTCGTTCGCCAGTAGCGGCATGCCGTCGATCTGCGCAATAACGCTATCGAGACGCAATGCGATCCCGGGCACATCCACGCTGGGCAATACCTTCAACTTATCCAGATCCCTGGCAATCGAGCGCCGGATCGTGATGAACTGCGACTTGTCGGAGCGCGACAACCGGTTATCGGCATTCTGCAGCGCGATCAGTGCCCCCTGCACATTGCCGGCCAGCTGCAACTGCTGGCTCGCGGTCGACAGCACCTGCTCGATTTCGGCAAGCGCCCAGTCGTCGCGGTTTTTCGACAGGTCCTGATACAGTTGCTCCAGCGCCACCTGCTGGTTTTGCGCCTCGGACTGCTTGTTCTCCAGCACGCTGATCTTGGATTGCAGATCGCGCAAGCTGTCCTGGGCCGACTTCACCAGCACTTTGGTTTCGGTATTCGCGGCGTCGCCGCTTTGCAGCCGGGTCGCCACCTCTGTTCGCAGATTGCTGATTTGCGTGTGTGAGTACCACCACTGCGCCAGCAGCAGAATGGCCAACGCCGCAACCGCGACATACAGCGTCCTGTCGACGGCAGGCAGATTGGATCTCTGGCCGATAGCCTTGCTGGAATCGGGCGCCACCGGGTCCTTCATGGAAGTTGCAGGCTGCGGATCGGATTGGGAAGAAGAAGGCAATTCGTTCATGCTGAGGATTGTAACGCGGCCAGCAGGCGCTCGTCGCCTGAACCGGTCAGAATGATATTGCAAAAGCCCAGTGCCTGCGCAGTTTCCTGGATACGGATATGCGGCACGATCACTCTTTGTTGTTGCATTTTTGCCACGCCGCTCTTGTCGGTGACCTGTTGCACCATGCCCAGCAGGTTGTGCAATGCTTCGGAACTGGTCACCACCCAGTCATTGTCGGAACTGACCAATCCCAGCAACTGCGCGCAGCGCGCCTGGTCCAGCACCGGCGCCGTGCGCCGATAGGCGGCAACCTGCGTTACCTGCACGCCGGCTGCGCGCAATGCATCGGCCAGCAGTTCGCGCCCGGTTTGGCCGCGCACGATCAGTGCCCGCTTGCTCTTCAGCATTGCCAGATCCAATGCCTCCAGAAGCGTCTGCGAATCGGTGCGCTGCGGATCGCGCGGACTGACGATACGGGCATTGGCAGCGGTCATGCCATGCTGTGCCAGCGCTGCACGGCTACCTTCGCCGACCACCGCGAACAGAATATCGCGTGGCCATTCGCGCACCACGGAAAACGCCGCATCGATCGCGTTCGGGCTGACGAACGCGATCAGCGCATAGTCGTGCAGGTTGCTGAAAGCGGCCTGTAGCCCGGTCCGGTCGCTCAATGGCTGGATTTCCAGCAACGGAAAGACGACCGCATCGCGTCCGATGGCCGCCACCTTTTGTGCGAGCGAAGCGGCTTGCGCCAGCGGCCGGGTAATGACAACCGGATCAGGCATCCGCTTTGCAGGCTGACAGAATTGCCGCTGCGTCCTGCGCATTGAGTGCATCGGCAATCCGGAGGCCCAGCAGATCTGGCGCATCGGCGGGGCCGGTCGCGTCGGCGGCGGCAACCCGCTTGCCGTCGGGCGTGCCGACCATCGCGCGCAGCCGCATGGCGCCATTGTCGACAGTGGCGAATGCGGCCAGCGGAATCTGGCAGCTACCGCCGAAAATCCTGGATACCGCGCGCTCCGCGTTCACCGCTTGCGCGGTTGCCTCATGGTTGAGCGGCGCCAGCAGTTCAAGCAAATCAGCGCGCCCGGACAGGATTTCGATCGCCATCGCGCCCTGCCCGGGTGCCGGCAAGCTCTGTTCCGGTTCAATCAATGCACGGATCCGTTGCGGCAGGCCCAGGCGCTTCAGCCCGGCTGCGGCCAGAATGATGGCGGCATATTCGCCGCGGTCAAGCTTGGCGAGGCGCGTGTCCAGATTGCCGCGCAGCGGCTTGATCTCCAGTTGCGGGTAGCGCGCGGCAATCAGCGCCTGGCGGCGCAGGCTGCTGGTGCCGACCACGGCGCCGGCCGGCAGCGCATCGAGCGAGGCATGCGTATTGGATACAAAGGCATCGCGCGGGTCTTCGCGCTCCAGTACGGCAGCCAGTGCAAATCCTTGCGGCAGATCCATCGGCATATCCTTCAGGGAATGCACCGCAAGATCGGCACGCCCTTCCGCCATGGCAAGCTCCAGTTCCTTGACAAACAGACCCTTGCCGCCGACCTTGGACAAGGTACGGTCAAGGATCTGATCGCCGCGCGTGGTCATGCCGAGAATTTCTATGTTGCAGTGCGGATATAATGATAATAACCTTGCGCGCACATGCTCTGCTTGCCACATGGCGAGACGGCTTTCGCGGGAAGCGATGATTAACTTCAAGGGAGCGGACGCTTTCAAAACAGTTCTTTCGATTGTCGTTGATACTGAGCGCATTCACTGAAAATGGTGCGCTGCTTGCATAAATTCTAGCATGCGCTTCTTTGCCGATTATGCTGCAAGGCCGCATTTATCTCTCTCATGAACCAATCGTCAGCTTGCCATGACAATAAAACAACCGAATGCAGCGCCACGCACCACCAGATCCGCTGCCGACAAGGATGCGCCGCTCAAGGAAGACATCCGACTGCTGGGACGCCTGCTGGGCAATGTCCTGCGCGACCAGGAAGGTGAAGCCGTTTTCAATGTGGTCGAAACGATACGCCAGACCGCGGTGCGTTTCCGTCGTGAATCGGATGCGCAGGCCGGCGCCGATCTGAACCGGCTGCTGAAGAAATTGACGCGCGACCAGACGATTTCCGTGGTGCGTGCATTTTCCTATTTCTCGCATCTGGCCAATATTGCGGAAGACCAGCATCACAATCGCCGCCGCCGTGCGCATTTGCTGGCAGGTTCCGCACCGCAGCAAGGCAGCGTCCCGTATGCATTATCCAGGCTGGATGACGCCGGCGTATCCGGCGCGACGGTCCGGTCCTTCCTTCGGGATGCCCTGATTTCACCGGTATTGACTGCCCATCCGACCGAGGTGCAGCGCAAGAGCACGCTGGATGCAGAGCGCAAGATTGCGCATCTGATGGCCGAACGCGATTTACCGCTAACGCCCAAGGAGCATGCAAACAATACCGAGCTGCTGCATGCGCATGTCGCCACATTGTGGCAGACGCGCATGCTGCGCTTTTCAAAACTGACGGTAGCCGACGAAATTGAAAACGCGCTGTCGTACTATCGGATCACCTTTCTGCGCGAATTGCCGGCCCTGTACGACGATATTGAAGCGGAAATCGCCGCGCAATTCCCTCAGCGCCATCACCATCAGGCCACGCCAGCGGAATTGCCGCCATTCGTGCAAATGGGTAGCTGGATCGGCGGTGACCGGGACGGCAATCCGAACGTCAACGCAGGCACGATGCAGCATGCCCTGATGCGCCAGTCGACCACGATCCTCGATTTTTACCTTGAAGAAGTACATGCCCTGGGCGCTGAATTATCGATTTCCTCGATCCTGGCCGATGTCAGCCCCGCCTTGCTGGCGCTGGCAGACACTTCGCCCGATGACTCCGCGCATCGGACCGACGAACCGTATCGGCGTGCCTTGACCGGCATCTACGCACGTCTGGCAGCGACTGCGCGGCAGCTTGGCGCCACCCATATCCTGCGGCAGGAAGTCGGACCGGCCGCGCCCTATTCCGCCACTGACGAATTCAGCGGTGATTTGCAAGTATTGGTCGATTCGCTGACTGCGCATCATGGCGCGGCACTGATCCGGCCGCGCCTGGCAACGCTCAGGCGCGCCGCCGAAATTTTCGGTTTCCATCTCGCCACGCTGGACATGCGCCAGAGTTCCGATGTGCACGAGCGCGTGCTGGCTGAACTGTTTGCCCGCGCCAAGGTAGAGCCGGACTACGCCAGCCTGCCTGAAGCGCAGAAAATCGCGCTGCTGCTGGACGAACTCGACAAGCCGCGCCTGCTGTATTCGCCCTACATCGCATATTCTGCGGAAACCGATTCGGAACTGACGGTGCTGCGCGCCGCCCGCACCATCCGGCAGCGCTACGGCGCGCGCGCGATCCGCAACTACATCATCTCGCATACGGAAACGGCATCCGACCTGCTTGAGGTCCTGCTCCTGCAACGGGAAACCGGATTGCTGCGGACGGAATCGGACGATACCGCCGCCATGGCGCAGGCCGGCCTGGAATTGATGGTGATTCCGCTATTCGAAACCATCCCGGATTTGCGCTGCGCGGCGCAGATCATGGAAAGCTTCATGGCATTCCCGCTGGTCAACCGGCTGATTGCCCGGAACGGCAACCTGCAGGAAGTCATGCTGGGGTATTCCGACTCCAACAAGGATGGCGGTTTCCTGACCTCGAACTGGGAGCTGTACAAGGCAGAAATCCGCCTGGTCGACGTGTTCGATCGCGCCGGCGTCAGGCTACGGCTATTCCATGGGCGCGGCGGCACGGTAGGACGCGGCGGCGGCCCCAGCTACGAGGCGATCCTGGCGCAACCGCCGGGCACCGTCAACGGCCAGCTGCGCCTGACGGAACAGGGCGAAATCATTGCCTCGAAATTTTCCAATCCGGAAATCGGACGGCGCAATCTCGAACTGCTGGTAGCCGCCACGCTTGAAGCCAGCCTGATGCCGCACGAAGCGCAAGGCAAACGCGCCAGGAAGCTGGCACAGTTCGAACACGTCATGGAACAACTGTCGGAGCGGGCGTACCAGGCTTACCGCAACCTGGTCTATGACACCCCCGGCTTTACCGATTATTTCTTCGCGGCGACGCCAATTGCCGAAATCGCGGAACTGAATATCGGTTCGCGCCCTGCTTCGCGCAAGTCGACGCGCCGCATCGAAGATCTGCGCGCGATTCCATGGGGATTTTCATGGGGCCAATGTCGCCTGCTGCTGCCGGGCTGGTACGGCTTCGGCACCGCCGTGTCGTCCTGGCTGCAGGAAGGCGATGCGAAGGCCGAGGCAAAGAAACTGGCGGTTTTGCGCGCAATGTTCAGGGAATGGCCGTTTTTCGCGACGCTGCTCTCCAACATGGACATGGTGTTGTCGAAAACAGATCTTG
Organism: Burkholderiaceae bacterium; assembly: GCA_035255485.1. GTDB lineage: Bacteria > Pseudomonadota > Gammaproteobacteria > Burkholderiales > Burkholderiaceae_D > DATEZO01. Next base: position 15,172 of record DATEZO010000322.1, on the reverse strand, counting down.
CGGTGGCATCGCGCTATGCAGAGCTGGTGAGCGACAGAAAACTGCGCAACAGTATTTTCAAACGCATCGCCAATGAGCATGAACGCGCCTCTGCCTGCCTGACAAGCATCACCGGCGCGAAAGAACGCCTGGCCGGCAATCCGCTGCTGGCGCGTTCGATCAAGAACCGTTTTGCGTATCTCGATCCGCTGAACCACTTGCAGGTCGAATTGATCAAGCGCCACCGCGCGGCAATCGGTGAGGGACGAAAACTCGACGAGCGCGTGCAGCGCGGGATTCACCTCTCGATCAACGGCATCGCAGCGGGATTGCGCAATACGGGTTGATACGGCAGCCGGATGTCAGCGGCGCACCAGCGCCTTGATGATTTGCAATTGCCGGCGCGACACCGGCAGCCGTTCGTCGGTGTCGCGCACGATAACCTGCCAGGCGTCCTGCGTGCGATCGGCGTCGGCATCCGTCGTTATTGCTCCGCGTTCGATCCCGAGGATCGCATCGCGGGCAACCAGTGCATTGCGATGCACGCGCACGAACGTATCGCCCAGCTCTTCCTCCAGCGACAACAGGGATTCCTCGATCAGATAGTCGCGCATGCCGGTACGCAGCGTGACGTATTTCTGTTCCGCCTTCAGGTACAGCACTTCACTGATCGGCACCAGCAGCAACCGGCCGCGCTCCTGTACGAAAAAATGCCTGCGCCTTGTCTGCAAGGCGCCTGCCGCTGCAGTCAGCGCATTGCGCTGGGAGTCGTCATCGGTGCGCATGTCCGCGACCCGCTGCAGCGCATGTGCAAGTCGCGATGCACGCACCGGCTTCAGCAGATAATCCAGCGCGTGCACTTCAAAGGCTTGCAGCGCATATCCGTCATGCGCAGTAATGAAGATTATCGCCGGCGCATCGGCGGCATTCCGGGCCAGATGCATGGCCAGTTCGATGCCCGTCATGCCCGGCATTTGCACATCCAGCAGCACGATATCCGGCTTCTCCCGGGCAATGCCGTCCAATGCGTCTTGCGCATTATCGGCGCTGCCTATCAGCACATGCGGACAATCCGCCGCAATATCGGATAGCAGCGTGGCCAGGCGCGCGCGCGCCGGCGCTTCGTCATCGACGATGAAAAGACGCGGCGTCATCATGCTGCCCTCATGGGGAAGCGCAGCCGCACTTCAAAGAAGCCGCGTGCCATGGTGGTGGTGAGCTGCGCCTCGACATCGTACAAAAGCGCCAGGCGCTCCCGGATATTGTCCAGCGCCATATGATTGCCCTGCGATTCCGGCTGTGTACTCTTGGGCGCAGCCGGATTGACCACCACGATTTCGATCCGGTCGACCAATCGACTCAGGCTGACCTGGATCAGCACTGGTCCTGGCACTGGTTCGACGCCATAATGCACCGCGTTTTCCAGGAGCGGTTGCAGCAACAGGGCCGGAATTTCCGCCTTGTGCAGGATCTCGTCACTGATGCCGGCCGTTTCCCACCGCACCTGCAGCCGCTCGCCCAGGCGGATCTTTTCGATCGACAGATATTGCCGGCACAGGCGAATCTCGTCTTCCAGCGTAGTCACGTCGCGGGCATCGCGCATCAGTACGCGAAACAGGTCCGCCAGGTCCTCCAGGGTTGTTTCGGCGCGGCGCGGCTCGGTCCGAATCAGGGAAAGCACCGCATTCAGGCTATTGAACAGAAAATGCGGCCGGATGCGCGCTTGCAGGGCTTGCAGCCGCGCCTCCGCCAGCGCAGGCGAGAAGGCGCGCGTGCGCAATTCGAAATAATGTTGCAAAATGCCGCCAAACAATGCTGCGGCAAGCATGCCCTCTATCACGGTCAGGCGCGTCAGGCTATTGAAAAGCATGTCATTCGACAGCAGGAAGCGGATCAGGGATGCCGTGACGGCGGCCGGCACCAGCGCGCACACGACACGCTGACCCCACGGCGGAATGGTACGAATGATCCGGCGCAGCCAGCACAGGGCCAGCAGCGAAGCAAAGCACGCCAGTTCGATCAGGATGGTCGATTCGACAAATGCCGACAGCCCGGCCTTCAATCCGCCGGATTGCAGCAGGATGGCAGCCAGCGCCGTGCCGTTGACCGCCAGCAGCACGCGGAATATGACCCCGATGTTGCAGCAATCCGGGATCACGATTTCGGTCGGCGTTTGGAGCGGTATGGTCGGCGACGGCATGGAGTCGGGGAATTGTCGGAGCAAGGCGTGTTCTATAATCCGTGGTTTACATTGCGATAGGTTTCATTATGACAGCACAACTTTCCAAAAAAAGCGAGGCCTGGTCGGCCCGCTTTTCCGAACCCGTCTCCGATTTGGTAAAACGGTACACCGCATCGGTCTTTTTCGACAAGCGCCTCGCGGAATGTGATATGCAGGGCTCGTTGGCCCACGCCGAAATGCTGGCCCACCAAGGCATCATCAGCGCCCAGGATTACGCCGACATCCAGCGCGGCATGGCGCAAATCCGGTCCGAGATCGCGGCCGGCCAGTTCGAATGGCTGCTCGATCTCGAAGACGTCCACCTGAATATCGAAAAACGCCTGACCGAGCTGGTCGGCGATGCGGGCAAGCGCCTGCATACCGGCCGCTCGCGCAACGACCAGGTTGCCACCGATATCCGGCTCTACCTGCGCGCGGCGATCGACGACATCGGCGCACTGCTTGGGCAACTGCGGCTGGCCTTGCTGGATCTGGCCGAGCAACATGCCGGCACCATCCTGCCGGGGTTTACGCATATGCAGGTGGCGCAGCCGATCACCTTCGGCCATCACATGCTGGCGTATGTCGAGATGTTCGGCCGCGATGCCGAGCGCATGGCCGATTGCCGCAAGCGCGTCAACCGCCTGCCGCTGGGCGCGGCGGCGCTTGCCGGTACCACTTTCCCGATCGATCGCGAGCGCGTCGCGGCGACGCTGGGGTTCGAGGAAGTCTGCCGCAATTCGCTCGATGCCGTATCCGATCGCGATTTTGCGATCGAATTCTGCGCAGCAGCCGCGCTGGTGATGACGCATGTGTCGCGCATGTCGGAAGAACTGGTGATCTGGATGAGCCCGCGTGTCGGCTTCATCGATATCGCCGACCGTTTCTGCACCGGCTCCTCGATCATGCCGCAGAAGAAGAATCCGGACGTGCCGGAACTGGCGCGTGGCAAGACCGGGCGCGTCAACGGCCACCTGATCGCGCTGCTGACCCTGATGAAAGGGCAACCGCTGGCCTACAACAAGGACAACCAAGAAGACAAGGAACCATTATTCGACACCGTGGACACGCTGATCGACACGCTGCGCATTTTCGCCGACATGGCGCGCGGCATTTCGGTCAAGCCCGAGGCGATGCGCGCAGCGGCGCTGCAAGGCTATGCAACTGCCACCGATCTGGCCGATTATCTGGTCAAGCAAGGCTTGCCGTTCCGCGATGCGCACGAAGCCGTCGCCCGTGCGGTGCGGGCCTGCGTCGACCAGGGGTGCGACCTGAGCGACCTGACGCTGGATGCGCTGCAGGCATTTTCGCCGCTGATCGGGCCGGATGTGTTCAATGTGCTATCGCTGGAGGGTTCTGTTGCCGCCCGCGATCATATCGGCGGCACGGCGCCGAATCAGGTGCGTGCCGCCATCGCCGCCATCCGCGCGCAATTGGGCGAAGGACCCGAGCGAAAATAATTTATCCTTTTTGCAAGCTGTAGCGGGCGCGCTGCGGTGCTGGCGCGCCTCGACAAACGGCTTCGACATCTTCGTTATCAAGGAATTAACGCGCCATGCATGCCGGCTGCATGGCGCCGTATGCATCCGGCGTGCATTCAGGTGACCAGTCAAATTTTTATAAAAATTTCATACGTGATTTCACGTAGGCAACGCCATTGGGTATTGGGTATTCAGATGAAAAGAATTAAGCTTCCGTGAATCAACATGAAAAAAACCTATCTCCGCGCCCTGAACTCCTTGCTTGCAATATGAAATGTCTTATACTGCCGGGGCCCAAAGTTGCGGGCCCATATCACCAAGCGGTCCAAGCCGCAGTCCATTGATTTTCCAAAAACAACGGAGACAAGACTCATGTCTTTCTTACTTCTGCTGTCACGCTTCATTGATGCGCTCAATGAAAGAATCGGCCACGCCGTCAGCTGGGCCCTGCTCGCTGCCGTACTGATCTGCAGCGGCAACGCCATGGTGCGATATACATTCAACATGAGCTCGAATGCGTGGCTTGAAATCCAGTGGTATCTGTTTTCCGCGATCTTCCTGCTGGCGAGTCCGTATACCTTGCGACGCAACGAGCATGTCCGCATCGATGTGATCGCAGGCAGGCTTTCCAAGCGCGCGCAAGCCTGGATCGATCTGTTCGGCTTCCTGTGCTTCCTGCTGCCGATGACATTGATCATTCTGTACTTTGCGGTTCCGTATGCGCTGATCTCGGTTCAGAGTCAGGAATACTCCAGCAACGCTGGCGGACTGATCGTATGGCCGGCCAAGCTGCTGATTCCGATTGGCTTCCTGCTGCTGAGCTTGCAGGGCATTTCCGAATTCATCAAGCGCCTTGGCTTTCTGCTCGGGAAAGTGGATGCCAGCATATTTGAAAAGCAAGCAACCACTCCGGAAGAAGAGATCGAAGCGATCAAAGCCGCCAACAAACTGAACTGATCTCCCGGAGACACGCAATGATGCAATTCCTGATTTCGAACATGGCGCCGGTGATGTTTGGCGCCTTGGTGGTATTTCTGCTGTCCGGCTTTCCGGTGGCGTTTTCACTGGCCGCGAACGGCCTGTTTTTCGGCCTGATGGGAATTGAATTCGGCCTGCTGAAACCCGAGCTGCTGCAGGCATTGCCGAACCGGATCTTCGGCATCATGTCGAACGATACGCTGCTGGCGATTCCGTTTTTTACCTTCATGGGCCTGATACTGGAACGCTCCGGCATGGCCGAGGATCTGCTCGATACGATCGGACAATTGTTCGGGCCGCTGCGCGGCGGCGTGGCCTACGCCGTGGTTTTCGTCGGCGCACTGCTGGCCGCGACCACCGGGGTGGTGGCCGCCTCCGTGATTTCGATGGGCCTGATCTCCCTGCCCGTCATGCTGCGTTACGGCTATGACAAAAGGATCGCAACGGGCGTGATCGCGGCCTCCGGCACGCTCGCGCAGATCATTCCGCCATCGCTGGTGCTGATCGTGATGGCCGACCAGCTCGGTCGCTCCGTCGGCGACATGTACCAGGCAGCGTTCATCCCCGGCCTGGTGCTGACCGCGATGTATGCAGGCTATGTATTGCTGGTTTCCTTTATCAAGCCGAAATGGGTGCCGGCGCTGCCGCCGGAAGCGCGCAACCTGCGCGAACCGAATGGCAGGAGCGGCGTGGTGTCGTTGCTGGTGCTGTTATCCATCGCAGTTGCTGCATCCTTCGCTTTCGCCAGGTACTACGGCGCCAGCCATCCCAATGCGGCATCCGATGAAGTCGGCATTTTTTCCGCAGCGCTCGGCATTGTCGGCGCCTTCCTGTTTGCCTGGATCAACCGCCAGATGAAAATCGGCCTGCTGTCACGCATGGCTGAAAAAGTGGTATTCGTGCTGATCCCCCCGCTGGCCCTGATCTTTCTCGTGCTCGGCACGATCTTTATCGGCGTTGCGACGCCAACCGAAGGTGGCGGCATGGGCGCATTGGGCGCCATGATTCTCGCCATGATGAATCGCCGCCTGACGTGGAATCTGCTGAAGCAGGCCATGAATTCAACCACCCGCCTGTCTTGCTTCGTGGTGTTCATCCTGATCGGTTCCACTGTATTTTCGCTGATTTTCCGTGGCGTCAATGGCGACCTGTGGGTGGAACACCTGCTGTCGTCGCTCCCGGGCGGCAATACCGGCTTTTTGATTGTAGTAAACCTGCTGTTCTTCGTGCTGGCATTCTTCCTCGATTTCTTCGAGCTGGCCTTTATCCTGGTGCCGCTGGTCGGCCCGGTCGCCGAAAAACTGGGAATCGACCTGATCTGGTTCGGCGTACTGCTGGGGGTGAACATGCAAACATCATTCATGCATCCGCCATTCGGCTTCGCCCTGTTCTACCTGCGTTCGGTAGCGCCTAAAGAAGTAAAAACGTCCGACATCTACTGGGGCGCGATCCCGTTTGTGGCCATTCAGGTCATCATGGTTGCACTGATCATCACGTTCCCGAGTTTCGTATCCATCGCATCGAAAACAGACATGAAGGAACAGATCCAGTTGCACATCGACATGAACCAGGATAGCGGCGCGCCGTCCGGCGACCAGAAAAGCGGCGATACGCCGCAACTGAATTTCTCCACTGATGACAACGCCAAAGGCAGCGGTAATCCGCCATCGGAAACACCAGCCGACCCCGGCAAGACGGAGAGCGATTCGCTGCAACTGGATTTCTCAAGCGACGTCGACAAAAAGTAACAGGACCCGCTGGCATCACGAAAGCCCCGCAGATGGATTGTGCGGGGCTTTTTTTATTGGCTGGCACGCCCGCGCCCCTCCGTGGCCGCATCGGCGCCCCTCCTGGCATTTTAATATACACCTATATGTATTATTAAAATACCGCTTATTCATTGCGCATATTGATATATTATTGCCTATACTCCCTGTTTTTAAGCAAAATAAAAAACCCGCAGCGCTCGCACGCTGCGGGTCCGATTTCCGGGTCAGGTTGATTACTTCTTCTTACCCGGATTGATTAGGTAGTTTTGCAAGGTTGCTTCCGCTACCGAGAACCACTGGTTCTGATCCTGGCGGAACCGCTTCCACGGCTCATAGATTTTCTTGAATTTCGCATTCTTCGACGATTCTTCTTCCATCACGTCATTCGCCGCCTTGTAGCAGGCATCCATGATATCGCGCGAGAAAGCATGCAGCTTGACGCCATTTTTCAGCAAGCGCGCCAGCGCAGCCGGGTTCTTGGCATCGTATTCGGCTTGCATCACGACATGCGCCTCATAGGATGCCGCTTCCACCGCGGCCTGGTATTCCTTTGGCAGCTTTTCCCATTCCTTGATACCGACATAGAATGACAATTGCGGGCCGGCTTCCCACCAGCCCGGCGTGTAGTAATACGGTGCGACCTTGAAAAAGCCGAGCTTTTCATCGTCGTACGGTCCAACCCATTCTGCAGCGTCGATCGTTCCCTTTTCAAGTGCCGGATAAATATCGCCGCCGGCAATCTGCTGCGGTACCAGGCCCAGGCGCTGCATTACCTTGCCGGCAAAACCACCGATCCGCATCTTCAGGCCGTCAAGGTCCTTGACCGACTTCACTTCCTTGCGGAACCAGCCGCCCATCTGGGTGCCAGTATTGCCACCCAGGAAGTTCACGATGCCGTAATCCTTGAAGAATGCGCGCGTCAGCTGGCGACCGCCACCCTGGTCGAACCAGGCGGTCTGCTGGCGCGAGGTCAGGCCAAACGGTACTGCGCAGTCGAATGCGAACGTCGCATCCTTGCCAAAGTAATAATATGACGCGCTATGGCCCATCTCGACAGTGCCAGCCTGTACCGCATCTACCACCTGCAGGGCGGGTACGATCTCGCCGCCGGCAAAGACGCGAATATTGAACTTGCCATTTGTTAACTGACTGACGCGCCTGGAAAAAGTCTCCGCTGCGCCAAAGATGGTATCGAGCGATTTCGGAAAACTCGATGCCAGGCGCCAGTTGATGGTGGGCTGGGTTTGAGCCAACGCCGGAGCGGCGACCGCTCCGATTGATGCACCAATAGCCGCTTTTTTAATAAAGGAACGTCGTTCCATATTGTTGCCTCCTTGAAAATATTGATTATTCAAAATCAGATACAGCAAGTTTCACAATCTTTCGGATTCATACTTTTTTTTGAAAATTTCAAAAAAGCATGGAATTGCAATCATACAAGAGTCGTATCGGAACATTGTGCTTTTTCCATAAGTGGAACTACGTACAGGAAGCATCTCATCCCCCGGCAACCGTCATGTTTTCAACCAATATCGAACCAGTCTGCTTGGTGCCTCGTATCAGTGTGTCGGCGCCGACAGCAACGATTTGCCGGAACATATCCCGCATATTGCCGGCAATCGTGATTTCTTCCACGGGATACTGGATCACGCCCTGCTCCACCCAATAGCCGGACGCGCCGCGGGAATAGTCCCCGGTTACATAATTGACGCCCTGCCCCATCAATTCCGTTACCAACAGACCGGTGCCGAGTTTTCGGAGCATTTCCTTGAAGTCATCGTCTGGTGCGGTGGCGGTCGACACCAGCGACAAATTGTGCGAACCGCCCGCATTGCCGGTGGTTTGCATGCCCAGCTTGCGGGCCGAATAGGTCGAGAGAAAATATCCCTGCACCACGCCATCGCGGACCACATCGCGCCGCTGCGTCTTCACGCCTTCTTCATCGAATGGTGCCGACCCGACTGCGCCGATGATATGCGGATCTTCCACTACCTGAATGTGCGATGCGAATATCTGCTGCCCCAGGGAATCCAGCAAAAAGGTGGATTTCCGGTACAGCGCGCCGCCGGATACCGCCTGCACGAACGCGCCCAGCAATCCCGCCGCCAGCGGCGCCTCGAACAGCACCGGGCATTTGCGCGTGTCGAGCTTGCGCGCATGCAGGCGCGCCAAGGCGCGCTCGGCGGCATAGCGGCCGATCGCTTCCGGCTGTGCCAGCTTGCCCGGATCACGCATCGAGGAATACCAGTCATCGCGCTGCATGTTGGCGCCCTTGCCGGCGATCGGCGCCACCGAAATGGTGTGGCGCGAATACGGATAGCCGCCCATGAATCCGCCCGAATTGGCCGCCACGAAATGCGATTGCTGCGCATAGACGCTAGCCCCTTCGCTATTGGTAATGCGCTTGTCGACGGCGAATGCGGCCGCATCACCGCGCTTGGCGAGCTCAACGGCCTGTTCCGCTGAAATCAGCCATGGATGGCAGAGCTGCAGATCGCGCGGATGCATTTCCAGCGTATCCGCATCCGGCAAACCGGCGCAATCATCCGGCGCCGTGAAGCGCGCAATGTTGTAAGCCGCCTCTACGGTATCTCTCAGTGCCTGCTGCGAAAAATCCGATGTGCTTGCATTACCGCGACGCGTCTGCCGCTCTTCGCCAAGGTACACGGTCACGCCCATGCCCTTGTCCTTGTTCTGTTCTATGGTTTCAATATTGCCTTTGCGCACCGTGACGGCAAGCCCCTGGCCTTCGGTAATTTCAACTGCCGCCCCGGATGCACCCTTTTCCCTGGCATAACGCAAGACATCCTGCGCGAATTGTTGCAATTGTTCCTGGCTATGAATAAATACGGAATCGCTCATGGGTTAATTTTTCTTGGTGGAATGTGAAGGATAAGATAGTGCTGCGCTCAACTCTGTCCCGCAACTGGCAGTAAAGTAGTTATGATAGCAGCGTGTACAAAATGTTTATCCAACCATGCCAAATCCCAACCGAGGCTCATGCGGCTTCCAGTCCAGCGAATTTGAACAAGAGTACGACCGGCCTTCGAAATCCCAGCTCAAGCGCGAAATGACCGCCTTGCAAAAACTGGGCGAAGACCTTGTCGCCGAACCCAAGGAGCGCGTAAGGCGCGTACCGATGCCGGAGGATGTGCGCGATGCCATTCTGGAATGCCAGAAAATCAGGGATCACGAAGGCCATCGCCGCCAACTGCAATATGTCGGCAAGAAAATGCGCACGCTTGACGAAGCTGAAATAGCGGCGATCCAGAAAACCCTCGATAGCTGGCGTGGCCAGTCGAAAGCCGAAACCGCCGCCATGCATGCGCTCGAACGGCGGCGCGAAAAACTGCTGGCAGACGACGCGGCGTTGACCGATTTGAAAGCGCAGCATCCGGAAATCGATGTGCAGCAGCTTCGGACCATGATCCGCAATGCGCGCAAGGAACAGGCGGAGAACAAGCCGCCGAAAGCGTATCGGGAAATATTCCAGATATTGAAACAACTCCAATCGAAGGCATCGCCGCAAGCGCCCGAACCAAATCATGACGAAGACGACGAAGAATCCTGAACCGCCCCTCACCCCCAGCCCCTCTCCCGCACACGGTAGAGGGGAGCGCAATGAGCCGCCATGCGGCTCGCCTCGGACCGAGCTGCTGATCGGCCTGGTATCGGTCTCCGACCGCGCCTCCAGCGGCATCTACGAAGACCAGGGCATTCCGGCCTTGCGTGACTGGTTCAGCGCCGCGCTCACCAGCCCATGGCGAATGGAAACCCGCCTGATACCGGATGAACGGGCACTGATTGAAACAGCATTGATCGAATTGGTCGATGAAATCGGCTGCGACCTGGTCCTAACCACTGGCGGCACCGGCCCTGCACGGCGCGACGTAACGCCGGAAGCGACGCTGGCGGCCGGCACCAGGGAAATGCCTGGCTTCGGCGAACAAATGCGGCAGATCAGCCTGCAGTTCGTGCCGACCGCGATCCTGTCGCGCCAGGTTGCCGTGATTCGGGAAACCGCGGACCATGCCGCCCTCATCATGAATCTGCCTGGACAGCCGAAGTCGATCAAGGAAACGCTGGAAGGCTTGAAAGATGCAGATGGCAAGCAGGTCGTACCCGGCATTTTTGCTGCGGTGCCCTACTGCATCGATCTGATCGGTGGCCCGTACATCGAAACCAATGATGCCGTGTGCAAGGCATTTCGCCCCAAATCGGCGCTTCGCTCCAGGGCCGCATAGTCCCCCGCTGCCCCTTGCGGGGCAACGCGCAGTGCACACAACCGATCGTTATCCATATGAACAACACGCCCCTGGAAGCCATTGAAATTGAAACCGGTCCGAAGCCAACGGCCGCCATCATCTGGATGCACGGCCTCGGCGCCGACGGCTCCGATTTCGTGCCGATTGCACATGAGCTCGACCTGAAAGGCTGCCCTGCTATCCGCTTCGTTTTTCCGCACGCGCCAAGCATGCCGGTGACGATCAATGGCGGCTACGTGATGCGGGCATGGTACGACATTCTCGGCATGGATCTGGTCCAGCGCGAGGATGAGGCCGGATTGAGGGCATCGCAAATCCTGGTCGAGCAATTGATCGCGCAGGAAAAGGCACGTGGCATTCCCGCCAGCCGCATCGTACTGGCCGGCTTCTCGCAAGGCTGCGCGATGACGATCCAGACCGGCCTGCGTCATCCCGAAAAACTGGCGGGTTTGCTGTGCCTGTCGGGCTATGTGCCGATTCACACCATGCTGCCGGCTGAACGCCATGCGGCAAACCAGCAGACGCCGATTTTCATGGCGCACGGCCGGGGCGATCCGGTGATACCGATCGACCGCGCCGAGAAATCGCGCGACCTGCTGCTGGCGCTCGGCTACCAGTTGGAGTGGCATGAATATCTGATGGAGCATGCAGTATGCGAAGAAGAGATCGATGACATCGGCACATGGCTGCGGCGCCTGCTGGCGCCAGCCAGCTGACGAAAGGACTGTTAGTGCTCCGTTGCTGGTGAAGGAGTATCAGCCGGCTTTCCTTCGCAGGAATTCGAGCGGCTTCAGCGCAAGTCGATTGTCGAGCGCGACGCTGGCCAGAATCCCGACGGCCAATCCCCAGAACGCCGCGCCGAGCCCGAGAAAGCTCACGTTCGAGGCGGTGACCAGGAAAGTGATCAACGCGCTTTCACGCTGTTTTTCATCCGCCATTGCGGTAGCCAGCCCGTTCATGATCGCCCCAAACAGCGCCAACCCTGCGATTGCGGCGATCAATTCCTTAGGCAGCACCGAAAACAATGCCGCCAGTGTCGTGCCGAACGAGCCGACCAGAATGTAGAAGACACCGCAGGCCACGCCCGCCACATAGCGTTTACCCGATTCCTCATGCGCTTCGCGGCCGGTGCAGATGGCCGCGGTGATCGCGGCCAGGTTGAGCGCGTGCGAACCGAACGGTGCCAGAAGAATCGACCCCAGTCCGGTCACCGTAACCAGCGGATCCGCAGGCACCTGATAACCGGCGGCGCGCAGCACCGCGATGCCCGGAACATACTGGCCGGTCAGCGTCACGATACACAACGGCACGCCCACGCTGATAATCGCGCGCCACGAGAATTGCGGCCATGTCGGCACCGGAATGGCGAGGCTGATCGGAACGTCGCCGAACCGGATCTGGCCGGTCGCTGCAGCCAGGATCATGCCCAGCAACAGCACGCACAAAATCGCATAGCGCGGTGTCATACGCTTGAATGCCAGATAGCCGGCGAGCATCGTAATGATCAACAACGGCTGCTGCCTGACCGAAGCGAAGACATCGACGCCGAACCGGAACAGGATACCCGCCAGCATCGCAGCGGCGATCGATTTGGGAATATGCTGCACGATCCTGCCGAACAGTCCGCTCCAGCCCAATAACGCAATCAATCCCGCGGAGAACAGGAATGCTCCCACGGCCTCAGGGTAGGAAACACCGGCCAGGCTGGTCACCAGCAGCGCCGCCCCAGGCGTTGACCAGGCGTTGATCACCGGTGTCCGATACCGCAGGCTGAGCAGGATGCCGGTCACGCCGCTGCCGATCGAAATCGCCCATATCCAGGACGACAATTGCGCATTGCTCAGGTGCGCCGCCTTCGCCGCCTGAAACACGATCACGAGCGGTCCTGCATAAGAGATGATCACGGCGATCAACCCTGCGATAATTGCTGATAGCGAGATATCTTTTTTCATGCGTTGTCCTGATTGGCAAACCGATTCATAACGGTCATCAGGTTACAAATTGGCGGCCCGTACGCAAAGACATAGTTATCCGTTTTGTGTTGCAGGACAGATGCGGCCGGTCAGGATCTGTCCCGCATGAATTGGCAAGGATCTGTATCTATCAAGGAATTCGATGATTGGCGTGGGCAACATGGATACGGAGTCCGACACTCCGTTATACAAGCGACTTGCAAGGCATATTGCGCAGGCGATCGACGCCGGAACACTGCGGCCGGGAGACCGGCTGCCGTCGGTCAGGCATCTGTCAAAACAGCACCAGGTCAGCCTGACAACCGCGTTGCAAACTTATCGCCATCTTGAAAACCGTTCGCTGATCGAGGCCCGCCCCAAGTCCGGCTATTTCGTGAAGAACGCACGGCACGTGTTCGCGCCGCCCCACACTGCTCCGATGGCCGACCCGGGCGGCGGCGGCATGAGCCAGACGATTTTCGAGGTAATGCATCTTGCCAGGACCAGTTGCAAGATACGGCTCGACATTGCGACCGGTCCGCCGGAAGTGTATCCAACCAGAAAACTGCAGCAGTTGATCGCCGCGGTAAGCCGCCGGCAACCCGGTATCCTGACCAACTACCCGACCGGGACCGGACATGCCGAATTCAAGGCGCAAATCGCGCGCAGAATGCTCGACACCGGCTGTCACGTCCATCCCGAAGAGATCGTCATCACCAGCGGCAGCACCGAATCGCTGAATCTTGCGCTGCGCGCCGTGACGCAACCGGGCGATACGGTGGCAGTTGAGTCACCAACCTATTTCGGCATCCTGCAGATACTGGAAACGCTCGGCCTGCGCGCACTCGAGATACCGACCAATGCAATCACCGGCATTTCAGTCGAGGCGCTTGACCTGGCGACCGGTACGCCGGGCGCGGTGCAGGCAGCCGTGCTGATGCCGAATTTCCATAATCCGCTCGGCAGCCTGATGCCGGACGAGAGCAAGGCACGCGTGGTCCGGATGCTGTCCGAACGCGGCATCGCACTGATCGAAGATGATGTGTACGGCGATTTGCACTATGCAGAACGACGGCCGGTTGCCGCAAAATCATTCGACACTAGCGGCAACGTCATCCTGTGCAACTCGGTGACCAAGACGCTGGCGCCCGGCCTTCGGCTCGGCTGGATTGTTCCCGGCCGCTGGCATGCGCACACCGAAATGCTCAAGCTCACCAGTTCAATCGTGACACCGGAACTGGCGCAGGCCGCAATCGCGGAATTCATGCAGAACGGGAATTACGATCATCATCTGCGCAAGTTCAGAAGCGGCGTCAGGAAGCAGACGGCACAGATGCTGGCGGCGGTACGGAAATATTTTCCTGCCGATACCGAGGTTCGGCTGCCGCAGGGAGGTTATTTGCTATGGATCGGTTTGTCAGCCGGTGTCCGTTCACGCCAGGTGTTCGATCTGGCACGACAACAGTCGATCGGGATCGCGCCCGGCTTGATATTTTCCAATTCCGGGAGATTCGAACGATACATTCGCCTGAACTGCGGCTATCCGTGGAATACCGCCATCGAGGACAGCGTGCGGACGATCGGCGACATCGTCCGGCGATGCAGTGTGTCGGCAGGTCGGCTCGACGCTGCCGGGCGGGAATAACCCGCCGCGCTATTTGAACACCACGGTCTTGTGGCCGTTCAGCAGAATGCGATGCTCGACGAACCACTTGACCGCGCGCGCCAGCACCACGCATTCGACATCGCGCCCGATCGCAGTCAGCGTGTCCGGATCCATTGCATGATCAACCCGCTCCACATCCTGTTCGATGATCGGCCCCTCGTCGAGATCGCCGGTAACGAAATGCGCGGTTGCACCGATCAGCTTGACACCGCGTTCATGGGCCTGGGAATACGGCTTCGCTCCTTTGAAGCTGGGCAGGAAAGAGTGATGGATATTGATCGCCCGCCCTTTCAACACATTGCATATCTCGGGCGACAGGATCTGCATATAACGCGCCAGGACAACCAGGTCAATCTCGTTTGTGCGGACGATATCCAGCACGCGCTGTTCCTGGGCGCGCTTGTCATCCGGGGAAGCGCCGATCGCCAGCGGCAAATGATGGAAGGGGATGTTATAGCTTGCCGCCAGCTGATAGAAATCCGCATGATTGGAGACAATCGCCGGAATCTCCACCGGCAGCAAACCGCTCCGGTAGCGAAACAGCAAATCGTTCAGGCAATGCCCGATCTTCGATACCATTAGCATCATGCGTGGTTTTTTACGCGCATCGTGCAATTGCCAGTCCATCTGCATGCTTGGGGCAAGTGCGGCAAAATCATCGCGCAATGCCACATCGTCGATCGACGTATCTTCCGCAGCAAAATGTACGCGCATGAAGAATAATTGCGACTGGCGGTCACCGAACTGCGCGGAATCGATGATGTTGCAGCCATGCTCGACCAAAAAACCCGATACGCGCTGGACGATACCGCGGCGGTCGAAGCAGGACAAGGTAAGGATATATTCCGGATGCATCATGGC
>DATEZO010000321.1:0-11583 GCA_035255485.1 Burkholderiaceae bacterium | reverse complement strand
GTAGCGGAATGGCGATTTTTAAATAAATCCCATCCCATTGTTGCAGTATGGAAAAATACGTTTTTGGTAAATGATTGCGCATGGAGCCCAGCTTGCAGTTCGTGCGCCGCACTACCGATTCTTGCACGACAGGCCGCTCCTTCTGCAATCAGCAACTGTTTGCGTTGCGCAGTCGACGTTGGGGCTATCCGGGCTTCATGCATGGAAATCATAGAAATGCATCGCGGTCATTGCGCAGTTCAGCCATGGTGGCGGACATTGATAATTTACCTTGCGCCACCATTGACCGGACATACCAGAATGCGCCGGCCGACAATACGGTAAACAAACTTGCGATAATCAGCAAAATACGCCATCCCAGCGCATCCCATGAAATGTACACCAGCAGCACAGTCCAGTAGCCTACTGCAAAACAGATTGCAATGATGCCCAATGCGGATATCAGCATCAGCTTCAGCAAGTTGGCCCGCACTTCGGAAAGTTCGAGCGCCGCCAGTTCGAGGCGGTTGAATATCAGGCTGATTCCATTTTTAAAAATCGTGGCCAGGCTCGTTAGCAAGCCTGGACTCGTATTGGCGGCGTGCGCTTGCCGAGGTTCCATATGCGCGTTTACTTGCGACCGATCAACATTCCCACAAGCAGGCCAATACCGGCCGATATTGCCACGGCTCTCCAGGGATTTTCTTTTACAAAATCATCCGCAGTTCCAACGACTTCCTTACCGGTTTCCACTGCTGCTGTCTGCACTTCCTGTGCCTTGGACATGGCGGTTTCCAGCAAAGCCATTCCCTTTTCGCGTAATACATCGGCTTTTTCGCCAGTTGCCGAAGTTGCTTCCCTGAACAGATCTTGCGCATCCCGCATGAGCGTTCTCATGTCATTTCGTACAGTTTTAACGTTGGATTCCAGCATTGCGACACTCCTGTAAATAAATGAACAAGGGCTTTCTACTATAGGCGCCAGGCAGGCATTGCGCTTTGAGGATTTCCAAAAAATAATCGCTTCATGATGCAACCAGGCGCATTATCGATTCAGCCACATGCAGCGATCATACCCATGCATGCCGCAAGCGGCAAGCTCAGGAACGACTGGCTGAATTTACTGCGCCAGCATTCCGGCAGTCACCTCGCTACGAATTTCCCGCAACTTGGCCTTGATTTTTGCCGCATTATCCATTCCCATCCGCAGCATGATCTTATGGTCCGCCGAGCGCAGCTCCAAATCGAGGTCTGCGAACTCGTACAGCACGTGCGGCTGGGTCAAGGCAAGCGGCCCCTCAATCTCCGGCGCAGCGAGCAAATGATCGATTACTGCCACCAGCCGGTTGTTGAAATAGCCGTCCGGATAGCCCAAATCCAGGCATGCATGCGAAACAGCGGATAGAAACGGACATATAGCGCAACAAGCTTTTTAGCGGCCGCCATCTCGTTTTGTTCATTGGCGTTCCCTTCGTCAAAAGTGATCGAACATCTCGCTTGCCACCCTGGCCAAATCGTTCATCCCCGAGCCCGCATCCATATGGGCTTTAAGCCAGCGTGCCTGCCCACCGCGCTCCATCAGTTCATGGATCATGCTGCATGCCTGGGCAAAATCCGGATCCCTTGATTTTGCCGACAAGCGTTCCAAATCGCTTGCCACCACATGCGTGATGGGTCGCCGGGCGCCGTTTTCCGGATCGATCCACATTCCGTCGACTCCATCCTTGGCGGCATTGAATCTGTTCCAGGCATACAGCTCCTTGCAATCACTGGCCGGCCACATGCCCGGGCGCTCGAAGACCTCCATGCATAACTCCCGCGCATAGCTCGCCAGCGCCGCGGCGAATGCCGGCTTCAGCGGAGTGTCCAGCACGCGCAACTCCACCGTCCCGTATTCCGGCTTGGGCCTCACATCCCAGTAGAAATCCTTGATGCTATTGACGATCGCATGGCCCGATAATTGCGCGAAGTGTGACCGGAATTGATCCCACGTCCTGATATGCGACGGCATCGTGCCGCTCATCGGGAAAGCCCCCACCACGTTGCTGCGCGAACTGCAAAATCCGGAGTCTTCCCCTTGCCAGCATGGCGAATTGGCCGAGAGCGCGATGAACAACGGCGCTTTCTGCGTCAACCATGCGCAAATCCGGATCGCCTCATCAGCACTGGACACGCCAATATGAACGTGCATTCCAAACACCGTGAATAGCTTGGCCAGATAGCCGAATTTTTTCGCCGAGTCCCGATATCGCTCTTTGGGGTAGATCCGCTGCTCGCTCCATTTTTGGAATGGATGTGCACCACCCCCTGATATCGCGGCGCCTACCTGGAAGGCCGCACGCTGCACGCTGGATCTGATTTCCTCGATCTGTCCGGCTGCCTGTGCGTAGCCATCCAGTACCGAAGTCGCCACTTCCAGCATCGAGGTAGTGACCTCCGGGGTGGCCATCCACTGTTTTTTCTGCAGGTCCAGAAGTCGCAGGATATCAGGGGCTGCAGGAAGCAGGTCGTAGGTCAATCGGTCCAGCACCATCAACTCGAGCTCAATGCCCATACTGCCCATCTTCGAGAGGCTGAATGCAGGCAAAAACGCCGGCCCCGTTCCTGCAATGGCCAATGCTTGCGCGTTCGATTGCGCCTCCGCGGATCGCAAGGCTGCATCAACCATGCGCATCCTCCTCATGCGTCTCTCCAGCCAATTTGAAACCCCACCAGGTCAGCCCTGGTGCCAGCAACACATTCAATCCCAGCAACGCCGCCATGGCTTGTGCTGCCGTCTCGCTCAATCCTGGATAACCTGTCATGGATGTGTCGACCACCAAAGAGCCGAAACTCACCAAAGAGCACAGCGAAACCGCCATCGCATTTTTCTTCGGCCCGCCCCATGCCGCGCTTGGCATGAATGCAGCACGAGTAACGACGATTCTGATCAAAAAAATCACCAAAGCCAGCAGCAAGGATGAAAAGCTCATGAGCTGTTGCAGATCCGCCAGAGCGGCGGACATCATGAATAGCAGCGCGTAGCCGATGTCTTGCCCGGTCTTGATCTGCGCTTGAAAAATATTATCCCTTTTCTCCGCATTTCTCAGCAGCAACCCCATGAGCAGCAGCGACAGCAGCGCGCTTGATGCACTCACCGAGCACAGACCCAAATCCATCAGCAGGGCGGCGAGCAGCATGCCGGGCCGCATGCTGGCTTGCGCCTTGCAGGCACGCGTCGCTAACGCGTAAAGCCCATAGCAGAGTAGCGCGATGGCTGCGCCCAGGGCCAGTTTCGATCCCTGCTTGCCCAGCTCCATCCCGAAATTCGCGACTGCGCCGCTTTCTTGACTCTTCATCCATGCAAGCGCAACCGCCAACGCCAGCAAGGCCAGCAAATTACTCACTCCGACCATGTTGGCGCCGGCATAGGTTGCCACGCCGCTCGCATCCGAATCGGATGCCATCGATGCGAATATGATCGGATTTGCCGCGATCAGTATGGCGCCGATGAAGATCGCTTCACCCCATCCCAACCCGGATATCGCAAGGCAAACAACGGTGCCCAACCCTCTCAGCAGACATGCCAGAACCAGGCTCGCGCCCTGGCGTTCGCTTTTCCAGAGCCAGGCCAGATCCATTTTTCTACCTACCTCGAACAGCACCAGCGCGGCCGCGGCATTGAACAATTCCTGAAATTGGGATAGTAACGGCGCATCGATCAATCCCAGGCCGCTGACACCCAGGATTAATCCGGCGATGACCGCACCATACAATTTTGGTACGCCCTTTGTTTGCAACCCAAGCCCCACGATCTGCGCAAGCAGCAAACCTGCCCCGATAACCGCCAACGGAGAAAGCAACCATAGTTGCGTCACGCGCATATCTGCGAAATCAGCGCTCATGGTCGAATGCCCATATGGCAGCCAGGCCGATCAGCTCACGATCGATGGAGCCGGCGATATTCATGGCCGTCGCCTTGTCTGTTTCGCTGTTTTTTTTCACAGGCAGCGCTACCGCTATCCTGGCACGCAAGACAGCGCCATCGGATTTGCCTGGCATCCAGAGCTGCCCTTTTACCGTCGCATCTTCCACCCATATCGCTTCATATTTCGCGCCGCCTCGTACGGTCGAATCCGGAAGTGGAAGCACCCGGAACGGTATCAGCCATGTCGCTTTCGGATAGGTCCGCGCCAGCCGCAATTGCATCGCCGCTCGCTGCTCCAATCGCCCATCCTCCTTCGAGTAGGGCAGATGGAGCTGCGCCTGGCTCAGCCCCACCGTCTCCATGCGCATGCATAAACCATCGCGCTCCCACAGCCAGTTTTCTGCCGAGATCTCTGCCGCTCTTCCGCTCAGATTTTTCTCCCATGTCGCGAGCAGCGGTGCGGCCTCATGGGAAACCGGCTCCTTGCGTGTCGATTGCCGCATTTCGATGGCGGCATCGGCAAGCAGCTTCCATCTCCCCTCTTGCCACTTGCGGGTCGCCGCCCGCGGTGATGGTGTCCAACGCCATTCGGTGGCTATCCATGAACCATTCGCCGTGCGTTCAATGATGGCCGCGCGCTTTTGCGCGCCGGCGTCATCGAGCAGGCTCTGTGCGGACCACGCGTCATTCCATGCCACGGGTCCGACCGCCGGTGTAGTGCGCGACCTGGCCCATGCCCACCACAGCGCTTGCTTGCTCAAGCAGACCTTCAGATCGGTGCCCTGGTCCGCTTCCCAGCGCCGCATCTGCAACCGGTTCTGCCATGTGCATAGCGCCGTACTTGTGCGCCATCCGCGCACCTGCAGTTCCGGCGCTTTTTCCTCAATGCATTTTTTTGGCCGGATCGTGGCCAGTATCGCCAAATCATTCAGCACACTGGCACGCGCCTCTGGCACGGCTCCCGCACGCGTCTCCAGCGTTGCGGCATGCAATTGCAGTGATCCGGTCAATAGCCATCCCAACAACATGAAGCAGGCTGCACCTTCGGCCGTTGCATGACGACTGACAATCCTGTCCACCATCGCTTGACTCTCCCTTGATCGATTACCTTTATGACTTGCCTTTCATGCCGGTTTGGAATGGGTGAGATTGCTTATCTCGACAAGATTATGGGTATCGTTATCGCCCGGTTGTTGTTCCTGTGTCGTAGCGAATCCGACGCGAAGCAATAGCGGCAAGCAGACATAATTTTTTCATACGCCATTAAGCCCCGGCATCATGCAAGTCATGCAGCAATTTGCCCCTATTGCGTTTTCTTCCATGTAAAGCCGTCCCGTACATCATCTGCCATCCCATGCGTACGCAGCTTCTTGGCACATAAGCATTGCTTTCGAAAACAGCGCCTTCAGAATGCCGAAAAGGATGAGACAGCGTTCTACATCATCAGAAATGTATTTCTGGGCCATTTATCTTTCCAATTTTCAAGTTGGCAGATATGCAGGAAGCGCGTCACATATAAAAAAGCCCTCCAAGAATGGAGGGCTTAAAAAGGCCGGTATTTACCTCATCGCATTTGGCTTTTCTGTTACTGCCTTATATTGTATGAATTACGGTTTACGTGCCGTCAGCCTTCTTCAATTTATCGAGGCAGTGTAGGTACCGTAATGAAATATTTGTGTTTAACGTGTCGTCATGCAATGGTTGTCATAATGCATGACCAGACTTAGGCGAAACTTAAAAATCATAAATAAATGGGAAAAATAAGTGGAACGCTGGTTGTTTCCCGCCTTGGCCTGACTGCTGCGGCAAAAATGCAGGCGACATGCCGCCCAAACGCCTGTTGAATTTATGTTTTCATTTGGCAAATGATGCCAGTTCATTAAGGCTTGAGGGAAAAGTGACTGTTACTGCGAGACCGCCAATCGATGCACTGTCCAGTTCGACTGTCGCGCCGTGACGATCGGCAATCGTCTTGACGATGGCAAGCCCAAGCCCGCTGCCACTGGGACTCGTTCCCGGAACGCGATAGAAGCGGTCGAACACACGTGCCCGGTTCTGGGGTGGAATACCGGTGCCGGAATCCTGAATCGTCAAGACCACAGCCGATTCATCTCCCGCAAGATCAACCTGGACCAGACCTCGTTCCGGCGTATAACGGACCGCATTGTCCAGCAGATTGCGTATCATGATCCGCAGGCTATCCACGTCCCCCAGGATATCTACCTGCGCCAACGTGCCGCATCTCAACTCGATATGCCTGGACAATGCAAATGGTATGACATCTGCCAACGCCTGAGACACACTGGTCGCCAGCGGCGTCATGCCTGGATCAAGCTCCTGCGACGACGGTTCTTCCCTTGCCAGCGCCAGCAATTGCTCCACCAGGCGGGACACCCGATCGATCCCTCCCAACAAGCGTGCAATGGCTTGCACGTGTGCCGTCCCATCCTTGGCTCTGGCTAAAGTTTGTACTTGCAGTTTGAGTGCTGTCATTGGCGATCGAAGCTCATGGGCGGCATCGGCAACGAACCGCTGCTGCGACTGCAAAGCTTGCGCCATGCGAGCCAACAATGAATTCAACTCGGCGACCAGCAATGACACTTCCTGGGGCACCCCTATATCGGAGACAGGTGCAAGCGAATCCACATTGCGATTGGCAAGATCGTGGCCGATCCGATTAAGCGGCGCGAGTGCTGAAGTGACCACCCACCAGACGACGCCAAACAAAAGCAGCGAGACAGGCATTACCGGCCATACCGAATGCAAGGCAAGTGAAATGGCTCGCTCGCTGCGGGCGCTCATTTTCTGGGCAACCTGAATCGTGCGCGTGTCGGTTTGCACTGCATAGACCCGCCAATCGCCGTTACTCAGCATCACTGTGGAATATCCGATCTTCCCTTGCTTGGGCAGAAAACTATAGTTGCGGGATTGATAGACACGGGTTCGATCCTCGCTCCAGACTTGAATCACAAAGTCGAAATTGTTGTTGTCTGTATTGTGAGAGGAATATCGTTTCACTTGTTCGAACCCGCCGTCCAGCAAGGAGAGCGCCATCTGCTGCATGTGATAATCGAACAGTTTGTTCGCCGCCTGCATCGCAGCCCGGAAAGATGTCGTGAACTGCACCGTAGCAGCAGCCACGATAGCGGTTCCGAGCAACAAGATCAGGCGAATGCGCAAGGATCGCATCACGTCTTCTCGACCATGTATCCGACCCCGCGGACATTCACGATGAATTGCTGTCCCAGTTTCTTGCGCAAGCCATGGATGTAAACCTCGACCGCATTGCTCTCAACATCACCAGACCATCCATAGAGTCGCTCTTCCAACTGGCTGCGGGACAGTATTGCCCCCGGCCGTGCGATCAGTGCGTCCAGAATTGCCCATTCGCGCGAGGACAGGATTACTTGCCTTTCTGAAACCATGACCTGGCGCGTGATCGCGTTGGCAACGACATCGCCTTTCCGATAAACCGGCTCGACGCCCCCACGCGCCCGTCGTATAAGGGCATGAAGTCGTGCGATCAATTCTTCCAGATCGAAAGGCTTGACCAGATAATCATCGGCGCCGTTGTTCAAGCCGAATACTCGTTGAGCCACCGTATCGCACGCAGTTACGACCAGCACCGGCATGCTGTTGCCCCGTGTGCGCAGGCCGCGCAACACATCGATGCCATCTTTCTGAGGCAATCCGAGATCAAGCAATAACGCATCGTACGCATGGACGCCGAGTGCCGCTTCTGCTGCGACGCCATCTGTTACCCAGTCCACGGCGATACCGTCATCATCCAGAGCGATCTGGATGTTTTCGCCTATCATCAAATCGTCTTCAACTAAAAGTATTTTCATTTTGTGTGCTTCACCAGATTGCCGTTCACCTTTTGCAAGGGCGCAGGAAGGCAGCATGGCACCCGCTACGGGAGCAAAAACGGGCAAGTTTTCTGCATGGGCCGTTATATCCGTACTGCCAGTTCAGCCCCTTCCCGGATTGCGCGCTTGGCATCCAGTTCCACTGCCAGTGCCGCGCCACCGATCAGATGAAAGCGCGGGCCGGCTGTGCTGCGTTCGGCCGGCATCAATTCGGTCAGCGAGTCCTGTCCCGCGCAAAGAATCACGTTATCGACCTCGAGTACGCGCGGCATCCCATTGACGCTGATGTGCAGGCCCTGGTCGTCAATCTTGCGGTATTCGACGCCGCCGATCATTTGCACACCCTTGCGTTGCAAGGTCGCGCGATGTACCCAGCCCGAGGTCTTGCCAAGTGTAGCGCCAAGCCTGGATGTCTTGCGCTGCAACAGGAAAACCTGGCGCACCGGCTTTTCCGGAACCGGTGCGATCAATCCGCCGCCGCTTTCGGCATTCAGGTCAACGCCCCACTCGTCGAGCCAGTACTGCAGTGGAACCGGCAGCGGTACCTCCGGATCATGCAACAGGTATTCGCCGATATCGAAGCCGATCCCGCCAGCACCGACGATCGCGACGCGCCGGCCGACCGATGCATTGCGCTGTAATACGTCGAGATACGATAGCACCTTGGGATGGTCGATGCCGTCGATCTTCGGCGTGCGCGGCACGATACCGGTGGCGACGATGATATCGTCGAAGCCTTGCTGCAGCAGTTCTTCGCGTACAACATGCTGATTCAATACCAGTTTGACACCAGTGATATCAACCCGGCGCCGGAAATAGCGCAAGGCTTCCGCGAATTCTTCCTTGCCGGGGATACGCATTGCCAGATTGAACTGGCCGCCAATACGGTCGCGCGTGTCGAACAGTGTCACATCGTGGCCGCGCTCGGCGGCGACGGTGGCGGCTGACAGGCCTGCCGGGCCGGCGCCGATCACGGCAATGCGGCGCGGTTGCGCAGTTTTTTGATAGATCAGCTCAGTTTCGTAACCAGCACGCGGATTGACCAGGCAGGTGGCGCGCTTGTGGGCGAAGGTATGATCCAGACAAGCCTGATTGCAGGCGATGCAGGTGTTGATTTCGTCGGCCCGGCCGGATGCAGCCTTGTTGACGAATTCCGGGTCGGCCAGAAACGGCCTCGCCATCGACACCAGATCGGCATCGCCGCTGGCGATGATGTCTTCCGCTTCGCCCGGCATGTTGATGCGGTTGGAGGCAACGACCGGAATCGAAAGCTCCCTGCGCAGGCGTCCGGCCAAGCTGCGGAATGCGGCACGCGGCACCGAGGTGACGATGGTTGGCACACGCGCCTCGTGCCAACCGATGCCGGTGTTGATGATCGAGACGCCAGCCTGCTGCAATGCCTGCGCAACCGCCACCACATCACCCCAGCTGTTGCCGCCCTCCACCAGATCGAGCAACGAGTGGCGGTACAGGATGATGAATCCGGCGCCAACCGCGTTGCGCACGCGCTTGACTATGTCGACTGGCAGTCGCATGCGGTTCCCGATCGAGCCGCCCCAGCGATCCTGGCGCTGGTTGGTGCGCGCGCACAGGAACTGATTCAGCAGGTAGCCTTCGCTGCCCATGATTTCGACACCGTCGTAGCCAGCCTGCTGTGCCAGCTGCGCACAGCGCACATAGTCGCGGATGGTGCGCTCGATGCCGCTTTCGTCGAGCTCGCGCGGCGTGAATTTCGAGATCGGCGACTTGAGCGCCGACGCCGACACCACGAATGGCTGGTAGCCGTAGCGGCCTGCATGCAGGATCTGCATCACGATCTTGCCACCTTCTTCATGTACCGCTTCAGTGACGCGCCGGTGGTTCGGCACATCAAACAGGCTGTTCAGCGTGCCACCAAACGGGAGCAGCCAACCCTCACGATTGGGCGAGATGCCGCCGGTGACGATCAGGCCAACGCCGCCCCTGGCACGTTCGCGGAAATACGCGGCCAGTTTCGGATAATGGTAGAAGCGATCTTCGAGCCCGGTATGCATCGACCCCATGATCACGCGATTGCGCAAGATGGTAAAACCCAGATCGAGCGGGGCAAGCAGATGCGGATAGGCGGAATTTGTCATGGGATCGGGGCCGGACTGGTGAGAGATTGAGTGTTCAGATGATCGGCATCATGTGGCGCGCAAAATCATGGTTGCTGCCGATACAGCCGTCTCAGCCGCAGGCATTGATTCTTGCGATCAATTCGCGCAGTACACTGGCGGCAGCCTCATTGCTGATCTGGCAGGTGCCGGCATTCTCATGCCCGCCGCCACCATACTTCAGCATCAGTTCGCCGATATTGACGCTGCGATTGCGATTAAGGATCGATTTGCCGGCAGCGAATACGGTATTGGTCCGTTTCAGCCCCCATAACACATGAATCGAAATATTCGTATCCGGGAAAAGCGCGTAAATCCGGAAGCGGTTACCCGCATAAATGATATCTTCGCCGCGCAGATCCAGCACTGCCAGCGAGCCATATACGGTAGTACAGCGTTGCAGCTGCCTGGTAAATTCCTCTTCATGCGAGAAGTACAGATCGATGCGCTCCCTGACATCGGGCAGTTGCAGAATGTCGTCGATCGAATGATCCTTGCAATAATCGATCAGATCCATCATCAACTGGTAATTGGAAACGCGAAAATCGCGGAACCGGCCCAGTCCGGTGCGCGCATCCGTCAGAAAATTCAGCAAATCCCATTTTGCCGGATGCAAAATCTC
Organism: Burkholderiaceae bacterium; assembly: GCA_035255485.1. Classification (GTDB taxonomy): domain Bacteria; phylum Pseudomonadota; class Gammaproteobacteria; order Burkholderiales; family Burkholderiaceae_D; genus DATEZO01. The sequence goes on along the minus strand of DATEZO010000321.1, from coordinate 1,072 downwards.
CTCGCGCGTGAAGCGCGCCGAATCGCCCTTGTCGACCGCCGCCATCATCGCATCCCATGCGGCTGGAAACGCTTTTCTGCCGCCGTAATAGTCGTATACCACACGCGCCGCCGAGGGCGCTTCCGGATGGATCACATGGTTCGGCCGTTCACCGGTATTGCGGATGGTTTCGGACAGATGATGGTCGAACGCGAGATACACGCCCGGCACATAAGGCAGGTTGGTCGTCACGTCGCGCGCGCTCAGTTCAACTTTGCCGTCCTGCATATCCTTCGGATGCACGAACTTCACATCATCGATCATGTCCAGATGCCTCATCAGCACGGCGCACACCAATCCGTCGAAGTCGCTGCGCGTTACCAGACGATATTTTTTTATGGGCACATTCATGGAGATCCTCCGCTGTGACGCATGCCGCTATCGACCCAGTCTACACGATGAGGTTAGTGAGAAGCCACTACTTTTCACCGCCGGCCTGACCGCATGCGCAGGCTCGGTCAACGCGGCGCTGCGCCTTGCAGGAAGCAGGCCGCACCCTCGCTTGCGCCGCATGGCGGGATCATCGGCACACTGCCGCGCACCGGAGCGAAACCCCGGTCCATGGCCGAATTCGGCCGCTGCCATCACATGACTAGGCAAATTTTTGAATATGCTGTAGAATTCGCTCCCTTCAGGCGTGAAGACAAACGCCGGTAATTGTTTGAATGGCTAAGTGGCAACATTGGGTGCTTAGCTCAGTTGGTAGAGCGGCGCCCTTACAAGGCGTAGGTCGGGAGTTCGAGCCTCTCAGCACCCACCAGTCAGACAAACAAGCAGCATCGCAATTCGGAGTGGTAGTTCAGTTGGTTAGAATACCGGCCTGTCACGCCGGGGGTCGCGGGTTCGAGCCCCGTCCGCTCCGCCAGATTCTAAAAAGGGCCTGCATCCGCAGGCCCTTTTTCTTTGTTTCTTTTCTACTCCAGTCAGCTCACGCGGCCGCCCGTTCATCGCGCAATTCGCCGCCCAGCGCTTGCACCAGGTCCGCCAGCAAGCGGCTCAATTCGCCGGTCATCAGCAGCATGTCGGCATCGAA
>DATEZO010000320.1:0-6442 GCA_035255485.1 Burkholderiaceae bacterium | reverse complement strand
TCGATGTGGTCGACTGCGGTGGGGCCGGTTTCCAGCAGCACGCGGCGCAACGCGGCCGGGGTGCGCTCGCCGACCGCGCGGTTCAGGAAACCTTCGGCGATTTCCAGCGTGTCGCCCTGCGAAACGGTGGGCGCATGCTTGGTTCCCGGGATCCAGGTCGTGCCGGCGGAAAAAGCGGTCGATCCGCCTACATATTCCGTACGCTCGACCAGCAGCGCATTCTTGCCTTCAATGGCCGCGAACAATGCGGCAGACATGCCGGCGCCGCCCGCGCCGATCACCACTACGTCGTAAATCTCGCCTTCAGCGGGGAGACTTCCCAGATCCAGTAACATGACATCCTCCTTTTATTGGAACGCTATTCCATTCCGCAACGATACAACATTATTTTGGAATGAACAATAGCGGACAACAGCAAGCTGGTGAGCGGTTATTCGAAAACTTGAGGGCGGATAAGGCATGGCTTTTCGATGCAGTTTTAGGTGTGGCGCGGAGGGAGTGCTCGCTTACAGGAGACGGGCGAATTCTGGTCCAACCTGAGTAGGCAGCAGTAGTTGCTCAAACCGGTTCCCTTGCAAATGCCCTCACCCATGTCCCTCGCCCGCCCGCAGGTGAGGGGGAAACTAGCGTGCGAGCGGACCGTCTTCCAGCAGAAATTTCAGCATCAGTTCCTGGTCGGCGCGGAACATCCCGCCGCCGATCTGGGTCGGGCAGCCGCGCGTGCGCGCCGCGACGATCAGCGGGGTGACGACCGGCGAAGTGATCACGTCGCCGACGAACATGTCGCTGGTCAGCTTGTCCACCTGCAGCGGGTACGGGTCGCCTTCGCGCATGCCGGCCGGCGTCGCATTGGCAACCAGCGTATAGCCGGTCGGGTCGGAGGAGCCCGCATGCACCCGGCTTCCGAACCGGGCATGCAGGCGTTCCAGCAGCGCGTCGCGGCGGCCGCGGTCTTCGTCGTGTATCGCCAGTTCGGATACGTCTTCTTCCAGCAACGCCAGCGCAATTGCCGATCCGGCCCCGCCGGCCCCGACCAGCAGGGCCTTCTGCCCCTCCGGCTTGCAGCCGGCGCTGCGGATACCGCCGACGAAGGCGAGACCGTCCACCATGTCGCCATGCCAGGTGTCGTCAGGATTGCGGCGCAGGACATTGACCGCACCGAGAAAGCGCGCGCGCTCGGTCATGCTGGCGCAATGCCTGCTGACCGCGAACTTGTGCGGCACCGTGACGATCATGCCGTCGAAGTTTTTTGCCAGGCTGACGCCGTCGATGAAGCGGGCCAGTTCGGCGGGCGCGACGTGGATCGGGATCACCAGCGCATTGCGCCCATGTTCGAGCAGCGCCTGCGTCACGCCAGCCGGCGATTTCACCTGCGCGATCGGGTCGCCGATGATTGCAATCACGCGCGTTTCGCCGTTCAGCTTTGCATAGCTGTTATTCATTCATGTCTCCGGTTTGAATGGTTGGGAATGTGGACAGAGGATTTCGGTGCAATAAAAATCCTATTCCCGCCACGGAGACCGAACTGCGAAAATTTGGAAAGGAAGCGTTCAGATTTGCGCGGTGGCGCTGCGCCCTTCCTTGCCGCCGGCTAACAGGTAATCGCGCAGGTCCGACACCGGAGGCGTCAAGTTGGACGCGGTGCGCGTGCACAGGTAATACTGGCGCGTCGCCCAATCATCCTTCAGCGGCAAACAGGACAGGTTCAGGCGCGACGCATGCATGCGCGCGCCCTGCTCCGGCATGATCGCCAGCCCCAATCCTTCGCTGACCATGGTGCAGCGCGCCTCGAAATTCGTGACCTGCACGCGCACGTTGAGCGGACGCGACAGGCTCTGTTCTGCCAGCTCCATGAAGGCTTCAAAGGAGTGGCGCGGGAAGTAACCGATGAAGTCGCAGTCGACCGCATCTTCCAGGAACACCGAACCTTTCGCTTCCAGCGCATGGCCGCGCGGCACCACCAGCACCACCTTGTCCTTCACGTACGGATAGGAAGTGACGCCCGGCGCCGGGCGGATGCCGTGGTACACGCCGAGATCGGCCTCGCCGTCCGCCACCAGGCGCGGGATGTCGAAGCTGAGCCGCTCCATCAGGTCGATGCGGGTGTCCGGCGTGCGCGTCAGGTAGCGGCTGACCAGCGTCGGGACGAACTGCAGCATGGTCGAGCGGTTGGCGACCAGCCGGATCTTGGCGATGCCGGTCGGTGCGAACTCCGCCACCGCCTCCTCCGCCAACTTCACGCCGCGCAGGATCGACTTGGCGCGCTGGTACAGCATGGTGCCGGCCGGCGTCGGTTCCACTCCGCGCCCGTGCCGGTGCAGCAGCACCACGCCCAGCTGGCGTTCCAGTTCGATGATGCGCTTGCTGGCGGCGGAAGTGACGACGTTGACGCGCTCCGCCGCCTTCGACAGGCTCTTGTCCTCGACCGCCGCGACGAACAGCTCCAGGGCCGGAATGTCCATTCTCATGCTACGTCTCCCTCCGGTTTCTGGCACGGCAGCCCTGCCGCATCTACCGAATCATTGTTGGAATACCAGGTGCATTGCCCAGATGCCGGCGCTGATCGACGCGAACGATGCCAGCGTCGTCGCCAAAAGCGCCGCCGCACAGCCCTCCTCCTCGCCGTATTTCTGCGCGAGGATCGGGTAGATGCTCAGCATCGGCATGCAGGCGAAGGTAACTGCCGCCATGCGCAGCGTTGTATCAACCGGCGGCAGCAGCATGAATGCGCCGAATACCGCGAGCGGATGCAGCAGCAGCTTGCCCGCGCCGATGCGCGCCATGTCGCCGAGCATGTTCGCCGGCTTCAGTCCGACCAGGGTGCCGCCGATCACGAACAGCGCTCCGGCGCCGGAAGCGACGGCGAACATGTCGACCGCGCGCGCCAGCGATTGCGGCAGATGGATGCCGAGCAGCGCGACGGCCATTCCGGCCACGATTGCAAGGATCAGGGGGTTGTGCAGCAGACGAGAGAATGACGCGATGATCAGCGTATGGGCGCGCCCCTTTTGTCCGCCTGCGCTGGCCGCTTCGGCCAGGCTTAACGCAAGCGGTATCATCAGGACATTTTCGACGGTCAGAGTCAGCGCCAGCGCCACCGCCGCGGGCGGGCCGAGCAGCTGCAGCACGATCGGATAACCGATGAAGCCGCTGTTGGAAACCGACATGCCCAGGCCGTTCAGCGCGCTGACCTGCAGGCTGCGCTTCTGCCAGAAATAGGCGATGCCGATGCCGGCGGCCATCACGGCAATCGAGCCGAGCGCATACGCAGCCAGATACCCGGCATTCATGATCTCGCCGAAGGAGCGCTGCGACAGCGCCTTGAATAGCAGCGACGGCAGCGCGAAGCTCATCACGAATTTGCCGATCACCCGGATGTCTGGCTTGGAAAACCAGCGCAGCCGCACGGCGGCATAGCCCACCGCGATGACGGCGAAAATCGGGCCTGTGATTGAGAGAACTTCCAGCATGTCAGTCGCCGCCACTCCATTGTTGGAACGCTATTCCATATTTAAACAATATATCATCTTTTTCAAAGACAAACCGAAGAGCGCAAAGCAAGTCCAAGTCGCGCCACGTTTGTGCTACCGGCCTGCCACGGCCAGCTGGTCGGAAAAAATCGGGGGGCAGGGGGCGTTTATGAGCAGGCGCGATTTATAAGGGATGGAAGGACTGCCGTCGTCCTCATGGCAATCATGGGAAGGAGTAGATTGGATCAGGAAGACCGGCCAGGAACGGCCCATGAAGCAGCAACCCTTGACAGGCAGCTTCAGACTGTTTACAGACATAGAGTTTGCCGAAATGCCTTCACCCTTCCAAGCGTCGACATGCGCACGTTGGATAACCGAAAATATGGCGACGACTTAGCGAGGCCCACGTCATGTGGTGCGGATGATATTGATAACTTTAGTCCTTTTGTTTCGGAAGCGATCCCATTTGCTCTCGTTTTAACTTTTCGGCGGCTTTCGTAATGATTTCGATTGCTTCAGGAAAATCTTCAACCTGAAAATGTTTGCCATCGGATTGCGGGGGGATAGGCAACAGTGCATTAATTTTATTTATCATTTCGCCATAATTGAAAATAATAAAAGAGGAGGCTAGCGCTTTCTCCTGAAGTCCTTGTATTGTCCACTGAATGCCCTGTAAGTCAGCACCTACCGTGATCAAGTTGTAATTGCCTATTTGTAGGTTTGAAGGGGTGCCGTAATATTCCGATGCTACGTCGCACATATTTCTAACGGTTCGCAGCAAAACGTACTTTCCCGCGACATGGATTATGTTGGGACGCCGATATACTGGAATTTCGGGACGTAGGTGATAAAAAGCGAACAAATGCATCAATAACTTCTTCGCTGAGATACCATCTGATGCATAAATGATTTTAAGAGGCCAATCGTTATAGTCCGGAACATCAATGCCAGGTACGAGGCGTTCACGTACGTCAGAGGTAAGTGGAATAGACGCGATTCCCAACAATGCATCTTCCAACTCGCGTTGATCCAAAGTCGATTTGACCGAAACGACACCTAAAGTACCCTCAATAGGTGAAAAAGATTTCCCATTTCCGTCTTTATTGTGAAGGTCGAACCGTGGGGTTGTGTCGTTTGTAACGATAACATCCAACTGCCGCGATTCATTCCCTGCCATATCGAAAATAAACCCTCCCAAGAAAACATTGCATCTTGCTGGTGCGTGCATTCGCAAAAACTCTACGTAAATTTTTTCCCGCGACATTCCAATGTCGGACGTATTAGGAAAGATGGCTGCAGCCGAAGCCTCACCTCGCAGAACTGCGCCTACTTTCTCGTAGTAGTCCTTAAGGCGAACGAAAAAATTTTTACTCATTACAAATGACCAAAAATGCAAAAGACAATCGGATAGATTCTAATTAACCAGACAAGCATAGTCGTTTCTTTTCATCTGTCAGCTTTGGATTTTCACAGTCCACGCAGCCGTCTTGGCAATATGCTGACTGACAAAATTGACCGACGACCGGTCGATCATTCTATGCCATCAGGCTTCTTGAAAGCAGCCTTTTCGCTACGTCCGGTGACGCTGCATAGCGGTCCTTCGCTGCGTTCTGCTCCATAGCGGCTCCAGCACTTCGCCAAGCACGTTCCAACGACCACTCTCGCGCTGAATTCTTGCGTAAGAATACCGTCGCCGGTTTCGCCGGGACACCATTGGCTGAAACGACTATGCATATAGTCACGCATAGCGTCGCGCCGGCAGTTGCACTAACCGATACACGAACGCGTAGCAACTTTTGCAGGGCGCTTGTGTGGCCTGCGCAAGCCTGAAATTCAACAGGCCGCCTTATTCCTCTTCATGACCGTAAAACGCGCCGCCCCACGCATCCAGCCCGTCATTGCGGTATCAGGCACAGCTCCGCCAGATCGATACGGTCGAGCTGCCACAGCTTTTGGCGCAGCCGTGCCGCCGGCTCGCGCCCGATCACCGGCGCGACCAGCTCGTCGAACTTGTCGTTCAGCTCGGCGTCGGAGAGCGGCGCTTCGGGATCGCCCTTGCGATATGGCGCAGTGTGTTCCAACACCCGGCCTTCTTCGGTTGCAATCCGCACGCGCGCGGCGCGCATGGACGGGAATCCGGAGGACATCGCCGGATCGCTCGCCAGCGTCACGCGGCGCATCAAGCTGCGGGTTGCTTCATCCGCCAGGCGGCTGTCGGTAAACGCATTGAGGCGCACCGAGCCATGCAGCAATGCGTGGCAGATCACGTACGGCAGGCTGAACTTCGCCTGGTACGCCGACTGCGGCTCGAAATTTCCCGTCACGTCGATCGCTGCCTGATAGGTGTCGACCGCAATCGAGCGTATCGCGGATGGATGCAATTCGTCGAGTTGGCGGCGCAGCGCCAGCACGGCATCGATCGCGGCAAAGGTATGGCCGCAGCAGCCGTGGCTCTTCTGCGTGATCTGCGTGATGTTGTAGCGCTCGCCCAGCCCTTCGGTGGCGCGGCGCCAGTGGGGACTGTCGGACAGCGCGGCGCCGAATCCCGCCTCTCCTTCCAGGATGTCGAGCGCGCCGGTAATGCCGGCGGCCGCGCCCTTGGCCGCGGTGACTCCTGCCGCCGCCGCGTGTCCGCCGTGCAGCGACTTGGTCATCGCATCGGATCGGAATGCCTGCTGCAGACCGGCTGCGAAGCTGGCGCCTGTCGCGAGCGCATGGCGCATGGTGTCCTTGCTGTTTGGCTCCATCAGAAATGCGGCCGCCGCCGCGCTGCCGAAGCAGCCTACGGTGCCGGTGGTATGGAAATATCGGTAATGCGAAGGCTGCACGGCGGCGCCGATACGGGTTGAAATTTCGTAACCGATCACCACCGCGCGCAGCAGATCGCGCCCCGAGCTGCCCTCGTCTTCCGCCACGGCGAGCGCGGCGGAAACGGTGGGCACGCCCGGATGGTAGACCGCATCGCGGAAGAT
>DATEZO010000319.1:0-2670 GCA_035255485.1 Burkholderiaceae bacterium | reverse complement strand
GGACACGGCGAGAAGAAATAACCGTTCTCCGTGACAGAAAAGGCCGCAATGCGGCCTTTTCTTTTTTGGCACTGGAAAGTGCTACATTAGCTCCCCTTTGCGCGCAACACGACATCCTTCATGAACGACAATCAGCTCCTGCGCTATTCACGTCATATCCTGCTCGACGATATCGGTATCGAGGGTCAGGAAAAACTGCTGGCGGCACATGCGCTGGTGATCGGAGCCGGCGGCCTCGGCTCACCGGCGGCGTACTACCTCGCCTCGGCCGGCATCGGCAAGATTACCTTGGTCGACAACGACAGCGTCGACCTCACGAACCTGCAACGCCAGATCCTGCATACCACCGAGCGCATCGGCCAGCCCAAGGCGCAGTCGGGCAAACAGACCCTGGAGCGAATCAATCCCGACATCGAGATCGCCGCGCTGGCCGAGCGCGCGGAAGGCGAACGCTTGGCCGAGCTGGTCGGTCAGGCGAACGTGGTGCTTGACTGCAGCGACAACTTTGCGACACGCCACGCGGTCAACAAGGCCAGTGTCGAACGCGGCGTGCCGCTGGTATCGGGCGCGGCAATTCGCTTCGATGGCCAGATATCGGTATTCGATCCGCGCCGCCCGGATACGCCGTGCTACGCCTGCCTTTTCCCGCCGGATCAGGAATTCGAGGAAGTGTTGTGCTCGACCATGGGCGTGTTCGCGCCATTAGTCGGCATCATCGGCACGATGCAGGCGGCGGAAGCGCTGAAAGTGGTTGCCGGGATTGGCGAGACGCTCGCCGGCCGCCTGTTGCTGCTGGAAGCGCGCCACATGGAATGGACTAGCATCCGCATGGCACGCAATGCGAGCTGTCCGGTGTGTGGAACTAGTCATCCTGCCTGATCAGGCTATCGCTCGCGCAAGCATTATCCGCTTCGCCGGCTCTCTCTAGCGCCGCCGGCGTGCCCCGGCCATGCTGGTCAGACGCCGCATCGAGCATGGCACTGAATTTCTTGTACACGTTGAAGTGATATTGCTCGACCATGGTCGGCTGCATCATGCGGCCCGTCTGTGCGTCGCGCAAAGCTGCCTCGTCGCCCTCCTGCACCGGCACACCCTGCTTGTCGGGCGCCGTTTCGGAAGGCAAGGCGGCAAAGTGTGCCGATCCCGCACGAAATAGGCCGCCGCGCTCGCCGCAACTGGCAATCGCGCATAGGACAAACGCGAAAGCCGATGCCTGGATGGCGCGCGTTAAACAAGGCATTATCATTTGAAGTCTCCCCTCGCATGATTATTTGCGAACCCGCCACTCCCCCTTTGGTTTGTATCAACCGCATTACAGTTGTCCGCCAAAGCCTTATCCCTGCTCAAGCGCGCTTGTCCTACGGGTAGCCGGCACTGCCACGCGACCGCGTCGCGCTCCAGCGCCGTCCATGTGCCGGTGCTACAATCGCCCGGCAAGCTCATTGCCTATCAGCAACTTCCATTTCCCTCATGTCCCCCGCCGATCTCGCGAAGCTGGTCTTTCTTTCCGCCATTTGGGGTGGCTCGTTCATTTTCCTGCGGGTCGCCGTACCGGAAGTCGGACCTCTGCTAACCGCCATGCTGCGCACATCCCTGGCCGGCGTTGCCTTGATGCTGTTCGCCACTGCGACCGGCGTGACGATGAACTGGCGCGCCAATCTCAAACCGTTTGCCGTGGTCGGGCTGTTTGCCGGCGTCTTGCCGTTCACCTGCTTTTCGTTCGCGGCGCTGCACTTGCCGGCGGCGTATTCCGCAGTGCTGAATGCAACGGCACCGCTGTTCGGCGCGGTGTTTTCGGTGCTGTGGCTGGCCGAGCGCCTGACGGCGCGCAAGATCGCCGGCCTGCTGCTGGGCGTGGCTGGAGTGGCGATACTGGTTGGTGCCGGCACGCTGGCGGCGACAGCGGAGACGCTGATTTCGATTGGCGCCTGCCTGCTGGCGGCGGCGAGTTATGCGGTATCGAGCATCATCGTCAAAAAGACCGGCAGGCCGGGCGGCATCCATCCAATCGCTATGGCCACCGGATCGCTCGTGCTGGGTGGGCTGATGATGCTGCCGACGGCCCCCTTTGCACTGCCGAAGGCTATGCCGTCGCTGCTGGCGCTGGGATGCATTACCGGCCTTTCCCTGTTGTCGTCCGGGCTGGCGCAGGCGTTATTCATCCCGCTGATCGTGAAAGTGGGGCCGACGCGGGCCATGTGCGTGTCGTTTCTCATCCCCTTGTTCAGCATGCTGTGGGGAGCGATCTTCCTGCATGAAGCGGTGCGCACCGGGACACTAGTTGGCGGTGCCGTCGTGCTGCTGGCGATGGCGCTTGTGCTGCCGGCTCCGCGCAGTGCGCCAGACAAGTCGCTTGCCGGGGAATAGGCGATCAGCCTACCAGCCGCGCCCGCAACGCGCCGCGCAAGGCATTGCACAACACAATTTCTTCCGCCTGCCGCAGGTCGTCCGCCGTAAGGCGTCGTTCCCGTGCATTCCATGCCGGATCGGCCAGCATGGCTGCGCGCATCACGCCGGGCAACAAGCCGACGGAAAGCGGCGGCGTGTACCAATGGCCGTCGAGCTTGACGAAGACATTGCTGCGCCCGCCTTCGGTCAATTCGCCGTCGCCATTCTGAAACAGCATGTCGAATGCGCCCTGCGCTTCCGCCGCGCGCCAGGCGGCATCGT
>DATEZO010000318.1:0-23458 GCA_035255485.1 Burkholderiaceae bacterium | reverse complement strand
GAGTGTGGAAAAGACGTTTCATCAAACTCCCATGCAGGATAGTGAAGGGAAAGTCCGGGCTGTTTGCACCGGGCACGCCGGCACATCCTGAATCGGTTATGCCGCTACAGGATGTGCCGGGGTGGCATTTTAGCAATTTCCTGCACGCCCCTGCACTATCGGGCAATCGATGCGGCCCATGATTCTGGAAACAGCAGGCAGGTTTTCAGTCTTCTGCCCGGACGCGTTTTCTCGCCGTCGCTTCTTCTCCAGTCTGCGGGAGCGGAAGGCAGGCCATGCCAGCGCCGTTATTTCGGCATTCCATGCCGCTCTTTTTGCAGGCTGTCGGAATCCGATGGCAATGCCTCCCGTGTTTGCCTACAGTGGCGCCATCGCAATGACATGTTTTTGAAAGGAGTCACAATGCCTGTCAGCCACGCTACCCTTTGCATGCTTGCCTTGACGCCAGTTTTCCTGGCCGGCGCTGCCGGGAAGAACGGGCTGCGCAATAGCATTGATCAGGTACACTTTGCGTCAGTTTGCCCGCATTCACAAAAGAGCCGACCATGAGTTCTGATTTTCTGTCCGGCGCCAGGCAATTTTCCACCTCATTTTTGAGATGGTTGCCACGCGCTTTTGATAAGACCGCCGCCTGGGTCACCCAACTCTCCTGGAAAAAATTCTTCCTGCTGGCGGTGTTGGCCTTGGTGGCAGGCGGGCTCTTGCAGGACGCCCTGTTTCCGGAAGATTCGCGCATAGTGGTCAGGAAGAAGCCCGGCAAGCGGACCGATCCGGCATCCGAAACAATATCCGATGGCGACTCCGAGATCAGGATCGATAACAGCGGGATTTATATTACAAAGAAGGCGCCAGCCAGACAAAAGGGCGCCAGCCCGGAGTCCGCCTCCGAAACCGGCACGCCGGCACCGGCGATACCGGCATCGCCGGTACCACCAGTACCGCCAGTACCACCAGCCGTATCGAACGATACCGGCGTGCATATTCCTCTGCCGCCGGAGGTGAGCCAGGAAGTCGGCAATGCAATCGAAGAAGCGGTCGATAGCGCAGCAGAAGAAAAGGTCGCGAGTTATCGCAAGAACTCGTCGAAATGGTTTATGAACTTCGTGCTGGTGCTGCTGGTCGGCCTGTTCGGCATGAAAGCCTTGATGGGCGGCAAGAAGCGCGCGGAAGCACAAGCCCAGGTAGCCAACGCGGCAGCGGAACGCGAGACGCTGCAGCGCCAGGTAACCGAAGCGAAGATGCAGATGATGCAGGCGCAGGTCGAGCCGCATTTCCTGTTCAATACGCTGGCATCCGTCGAGCATTTGATCGAAACCGATCCGCCGCGCGCTTCTGCCATGCAACGCAGCCTGATCCAGTATCTGCGCGCGGTGCTGCCGCAAATGCGGGAAAATGCACCGATCACCAATCTCGGCCGCGAAGGCGACATGGTGCGCGCCTATCTGGACTTGCTGAAAATGCGCATGGAAGATCGCTTGAACGTCGATTTCAACATTCCCGACGGATTACGCAGCGCAGCTTTCCCGCCCATGATGCTGCAATCGCTGGTGGAAAATGCGATCAAGCATGGCCTGGAGAGCAAGCCGGAAGGCGGCACGCTGCGTGTCCTGGCCGAGGTGGCCAATCACAAGCTGCGCGTAACAGTAGCCGACAACGGGCTGGGGTTCGGCATGATACCGAGCAACGGCACCAGCCTGGGCTTGCAAAGCATCCGCGAACGGCTCAAGCTACTGCACGGGGATCAGGCGCAATTGATCATTACCCCCAACAGCCCGAGCGGCGTATGCGCCACGATCGAGGTTCCCTATCAACCTGCCAGCTGACCGCTTATGCCGACCGCCATTCTTGCCGACGATGAACGATTGATGCGCGACCAGTTGCGCCTGCGCCTGAAGCAGGCCTGGCCGGAACTGGAGATCGTTGCAGAAGCGAAGAATGGCGAGGAAGCAATCGCGCTGGTGAAGCAGCATCAGCCGGATTTCGTTTTCCTGGATATCCGGATGCCCGGTAAAACCGGACTGGAAGCGGCACAGGCAATTGGCACACAGTGCCACATCGTCTTCATCACTGCCTATGATCAGTATGCCGTCGAAGCATTCGAACGCGGCGCGGTCGATTATGTGTTGAAACCCGCCGAGCCGGAACGACTGCACCTGACTGTTGAACGGCTGAAAGCGCGTCTCGCTGCGCCGCCGCCGGACATGAGCATGATGCTGGCGCAATTGGCCAGGCAAATGGAAACCGCTGCCAAGCCTGCCTATCTGCAATGGATCCAGGCATCCATCGGACAGGAACTACGACTGATCCCGGTGCAGGACATCCTGTTTTTCCAGTCGGATGAAAAATATACGCGCGTCCAGACCAGCCGGTACGAAGCGTTGATCCGCAAGCCGGTGCGGGATTTATGCGACGAACTTGACCCTTCGCTGTTCTGGCAAATCCATCGCGCCACACTGGTCAACGTGCATGCAATCGAGGGCGTTACGCGGGACTTGCGCGGCAGGCATTTGGTCATGATCAAGGGTTTATCCGAAAAGCTGGAAGTTAGCCGCAGTTTCGTACACCTGTTCAAGCAGATGTAGCCGGACATGCCTTTCCCAGTGGATTAAAAGCTCCTGGCACAATATTTATACACCATAGGGTATTTTTTAAAACCATTCCAGATATTGCGCATATTGACATATTTTTAGCTATACTCCCGCGTTTAAATCATTCTATCAACCATTGTTCATCGTTTTCCGCGCCTTACCGGGAGAAAGGCGCAAAGCGTTCCTTTGTATACATATATGTCAGCTTGTTGATCTCTGTCAAAGTTCCCGATGGAAATACTGCTATTGTGCATTGCTGGAATTCTGCCGCCGGTATTCGCTGCGTCACGCGTAAAACGCTTTTGGACATTCTCCTTATGCATCGTTTGCTCAATAACAATAACAATATCAGACAGGCGCATGCACTGATTCTTATCCTTGCCGTTATATCCTCTGCAGCCTTACTGACGGCATCCCTGACCGGATTTCCTTCTGCGGCGCTGTACCAGCCGTTTGAAGTCAATATCGTCCCGATATGCTTTCTGCTGGATGCGCTGATTTTTGCGGTTGCCTGGAACCGTTCCGGTGAAACCCTGAGCCGAAGCGCCATTCTGCTTGCCGTTGCTTTTTTTTGCGTCGCCCTGCTGCAGTTTTTCTACATCGTTTCGTTGCCGAACATGCCCGTTTTCCTGTTTGAAAACCAGGCGGCCAAACCGGTGTATTTTCAACTCCTGTCGCGCCTGCTCGTCGCCATCAGCATCACGGCAATCGCCGGCGCTTCTTTCAGGACCATCATCACCCGCCGCAAGGCAGTCATCGTGCTGCTGCTTGCGCTGCTTTGCGTTCTCGCCTATTCGTATCCCGTCTTTATCGGATGGCACATGTTGCCGCGCCTGGTCACGGATGGATATCAGTCAAGTCTTTTGAAATCCGGCATTGATTACGCCATCCTGTTCCTGTATGTGCCGGCCTGTGTCCAACGCTACCGGGAACTGCATCACGACACGCAGAAAAACACCGCAGGACAATTCGAAGCACAAGGCCGGCTGGATCGATTCAATCTGTTTGCGGCAACACTGTCGCTATTGCTGGCACAAATCTGCATCATCCTTTTTAATGGCACGCCTTCTATCGTTGCCTTTCTCGGCCCCGTCTACAAAGTGATCGGCACCATATTTTTTTATCGTTGCATTGTGGCAAGCAACATCAAGGCACCCTATGCCGCGCTTGCCAGGCTGGCCCGAGAACTCGAAACGACCTCCAATGCACTGCAACAGAACCAGATGCTGCTAACCGGCATCATACAAAACGCAAGCGATGCCATCATTACCGTCGATAGCCGCCAAGTGATCGTGCTGGCGAACCCATCGGCGGCGGCCATGTTCGGCGTCACAAGCGACAAAATGCAGGGATGCCCGATCGAACAGTACATTCCGGCCCAGCATCATGAAAAATACCGGCGCCACATCCGGCTTTTCGGCAAGCCCCGGCTCGCCTACCTGACGAAAGGAAAAACGTACTCGCATCACGCGGTCACCGGCCTGAGAGCCAATGGCGAAGAATTCGCCATTGAAGCTTCCATCTCCAGCATGATGGAAAACGACAAGCAGCTGTATACCCTGATCCTGCGCGACATCACCGAGCGCAAGCTGGTGCAAGACAAACTGGCCCAATCGCATAACGAATTGAGAAGGCTGTCGAGAGCGCTGCAGACGGTACGGGAAGAAGAGCGCAGGAATATCGCGCGCGATCTGCACGATGATCTGGGACAGCTACTGGCGACGCTCAGGATTGATCTCTCGCTATTGCAGAAGCAATCCGCAGAAGCCATTGTTTCACCTCATCAATTTGACGGCATGGATACGCTGCTGACAACGTCGATCACGTCGCTGCGGCGCATCGCAACCGATCTGCGGCCACGCGGGCTGGACGAAGGCGGTCTGTATTTCGCATTGCAAACCTTGCGCAAGGATTTTGTCACCCGGTACGGCATTGCCTGCGAATTGCATGCAGATGAAACGCAACTGGTCCTGGATGAGCAGCGCACGACCGCGATCTATCGCATCATCCAGGAAGCGCTCGCCAACATATTCCGTCACGCCAACGCCCGGAAAGTGGTGATTGCATTCATGCGCGACGATGCAACGCTGGAAATCAGCATCCATGACGACGGCCATGGCATGCGTCCGGAAGACATGGCGAATACGAGTACATTCGGCCTGGCCGATATGCGCGAACGGGTGCACGCAATGGATGGCAGCATATCGATCACCAGCCTGCCCAGCCAGGGAACACGGATCAATATCATTTTGCCGCTCTGAATTACAGGGTCCCGCCGTTGGCATTGCCTGGCTGCCTGCCGGCAAAGCGGCGGTTCGTTTCCATGCGCCAGCACGCGATGTCGAACCAGAGAATATCCATGCTGTCTACATGTGGTATTTCCCGTTTTGCAGCGTGCCGGACGCATAAGCAGCCTCTTCGTTGGGGATGGCACGAGGCAAGGAATGGAGATCATGCAGTGCCTGTGTGCAATCCGTCCCAAGAAGCCACCATTCCATGCAACCCAAGATTTCCCTATCGTATTCGCAGGAAGATCCCTATTTCGTCACCGCCATGTTCCATGTCGAAGCACATAAGGATTTATATGGCTGGTACATGAAGGCACAGGGGCAAAATTTATCGGCCGCATTTTTCATGCTCGAAAATTTCTATGTCAATCGGCCTCCCGTGC
Organism: Burkholderiaceae bacterium; assembly: GCA_035255485.1. Classification (GTDB taxonomy): domain Bacteria; phylum Pseudomonadota; class Gammaproteobacteria; order Burkholderiales; family Burkholderiaceae_D; genus DATEZO01. Next base: position 18,199 of record DATEZO010000318.1, on the reverse strand, counting down.
TCTATCGCAGCATCGAAGACGATGTCCATGCACCGTGGATGATTGACTATCCGCAGGCCAAAGGCGAAATCCGCTGCCCGATACCGGAATCGATCAGCCATGAACTGGAACGGATACAGTCGATATTCGTGCAGGAATGGCTGTTTTTTCCGACCGATCCCGATATCGCCACCGAGATTGCCGCTTATCGCGCGCATGGGCTGTCGGTGCAGATCGCGAATATCAAGTTCCGGAAACTGTGTCGCTTTGACAAGGAAAATGAATACTGGGTCCATGCCACGCCCGGCATCGATTCCAATATCACCCAGTTCCTGGAAAAATACGGACATTTTGGCGAAAAGGCGTCACTGTGATGAAGCCCTGCCCTGACCGGCCCGGACGGATTACCGCAGCGTAATGCGCCGACTTTCATTGGCTGCAAAAGTTACCCACAGAAATTGTTATCAAGCCTGTTGATAAGCATGCTGATGACTCGTCATATTCCTGATTCAAAAGGGTTTTTTGACATAGAACACGAATGCATCTTTTGCAGGAATAAATCGGATCAAATCCTGTCTGACACACGTGATGCCGGCAAGGAGAGAACCATGGCAGCCGTAAAGTACACCAAGGGTGACTGGTATGCGGAAGCGGATATCCAGCAGATCGATAATGGCAAATATCAGGGCATCGTCCTGATCACGCATGAAAGCGGCGCCGAAAACCAGCAATCCGAGCATACCGTCGCAACAGTATCGAACACGCCCCGGGAAGCGCTTGATGAAGCCAAAGCGCTGGCGCATCGCATCCTGAGCGATCTGTGAGCACGCCATGTGTGGCCGAATCGCCCAATATCGCCCGAAAGCCGCCTACGCTGCTGAAATAGGCTGGGACAGCGCAGCATTTCCGCAGCAGCCGGACGACCCGCCACCCAACTGGAATGCCGCACCCGGAGCGTCCCACTGGTTGATGCATCGCCTTGACGACACCGATCGCATGGATTGGGTTGGCTGGGGTTATCGGCCGGCATGGGCTGCGGAGAAGAATTTGCCGATTGCGATCAACGCGCGGATTGAAAAAGTGGCCACCGGCGCATTCTTCCGCTCTTTGTGGAAATCCGGCCGCGCGATCGTGCCTGCCGACGGCTGGTATGAATGGAGCGGAGAGCCGCGCCACAAGCAGCCATGGTACATCCGCCTGGAATCGGACCGCCCGATGTTCATGGCCGCGCTTGCCAGTTTCCGGGCCAATCCGACGCCCAGGGAAGACGCCGGATTCGTGATCGTTACCGCCGCAGCCGACGGCGGCCTGGTGGATGTGCACGACCGCCGGCCGGTGGTTTTTTCCGCGCAGGACGCCGCGCTCTGGATGGACCCCAGCCTGTCACCGGATCAGGCTGAATATCTGGCCCGCACCATGTCGCTACCACCCGCTGTGTTTGCCTGGTACCCGGTCAGCAAGGATGTGAACAAGGCCGGCACTAACGGCCCGCACCTGATCGATGCGATGGAGGCATGAGACAACTGGAAAAAGCGCCATTATTTCTTGCAGATATACGATATCAGGCGATTTCGCAGCCAAGTCAGTTGTTTCATACACCCTATTGTATTTTTTAAAAGCCGCTGGTGTATTGCGCATTTGCATGGCTTTTTACCTATACTCCTGGTAAATCGATACAGAATGTAACTCCCCAGGTACCCCGGCGACGGGTCGAGCCAGCTTGCCTGGGATCGGTTTGTCGTTCCCGCGTGCCTGTGGGGGAATGCATGCATTCCCCCCAGTGTCTTTCCCGGCGGTGGCATTTCCCAATGCAGTGCAACAAGGAAGCCAGAGTGCAATCTCCTCCATCCTTCGCGGCTCCGCATTGAGATTATTGGGCCGGTATCCTGGACCGTCCGCTAAAAGCCGCACATCACCAGTTCCAGGTCATGAAGTGATTCAGCTGTGCATATTCATTCAGCGCCACCAGGCTCACGCCCCAGTCGGCGCTGCCGCCGGACGCGGCGGAATGGCCGAGCGCGCTGTCGGTAGTGGTCTGCGCCGCGTACACCGTGGCCGCATCCGCACCGGCGGCCGTCATGATGGCCTTCAGATCAGCCACCGACATCTCGTGGTCCATGGATAACTGCTGCACCGTCTGGTACTGGGCTACGGAATAGCGGTTGGCAATATACGCCTTGCCGGTGACGCCGTCAGGAATACCGAGCCCGGCGTTGATCATGTAATCGACTTCCATGCCGCGATGCACGCCATGGTCGATTTCGCCCTTCCAGTACGCCAGACCGTCCGCGTCCGGATCCTTGCCGAACACATTGTGATAGATGCGGGTCACGAATTCCGCATTGGAAATCGAATCGGGATAGATTTCCTTCACGATCGGCAGGCTAAAAATCGTATCGACTACGGAGCTGAACGATTCGCCCGCGGCCAGCTTGTCGGACCAGTATTCGAAGCCGCCCTTGTCGGGCGCGCGCAGGAAGGCGGCCAGATACAGCTTGACCAGTTCCAGTTGCTCGTTGGAGAACGTCACCGGCAGGTCGCCGCCGCCAATCGTTCCGCCACCGCCGGCATAGTTGGTCTTGTCGGTCACGGTCAGGGTATAGGTGCCCATGCAGCCGGCCGAGCCACCGAACAGGATATAGTCGGTGCCGGTCGTGGCGGCAGTAAAGACAACTTGTGCATCCTTGTTATCGCTTGAAATATCGTCGTTGGATGTATTGGCGATAAGCTGAACGCTACCATCCAGCACGCCCAGGATGGTCGGATCGGCCAGCGTGCCATGCCAGCTCGGCAGTCCCTGCAGATCGATCTGATAGGTATGCCCGGCCTGGACCTTGATCGCCTCGGCATAGGGCTGGCCCGAGACGCTGATCAACCCGTTCAGCAGGGCGGCACCGCCCGAGGCCGGCTCCAGCGTGCCGACGCCATGCACCGAATTCTGCTGGCTGCTTCTGGCAGTGGTGTCGGCGATATCCAGCGTATAGGTACCGGTGCTGCCGTCGTAACCACCCAGGAAAATGCTGTAGACGCCGGAAGTGTTGACCGTGATGTCGAGCCGCGAATCGTGGTTGACAGAGGAAATATTATCGTTCCATATGTTGCTGAGGAGATAACCGGACTGATCCAGAATGCCGTACAGGTAGGGATTGCTCAGGCTACCACCGCCGCCATCCACGCCGCGCAGGTTGATCTGGTAGCTGTGGCCGGCCAGCAGGCTGGTCCCCCACAGGATCGGCGGCACGCCATAATCGTTGAGAATGTGAACGGTGCCGGTCACCGCTTGCCCGCTGGCGATATTGCCGGCGAAGGCGGTATCGGCCAGATCGACGAAATAATCTTCGCTGACATCCAGAATCGAGGTCAGGCTTTCGCTGGGCGCATATTCGCGCACGGAGAAACTGTAGTTGCCGCTGTAACCGAGCTGCGGGTCGCCATACACATTGGCATAGAAAATCCCGCTCGTGGCGGCGGTATAGCTGCAGGTCGAACCGTCCACCGTCAACAGGCTGGCCGCGATCGGATTGCCGACGCTGTCGTACAGCCAGTAATCAGCCTGGCCGGCAGAACCAGAGAGCGCACTGATGTCGAAGCTGTAGGTATCGCCGGCGGTCATGTTGATCGCCCACACATCATGCGTGTGACTGCTCAGGTTGAGGCTGCCGCTGACATTGCTGGCGGAGCCCTGATGCAACTGGATCAGGGTCGCCTGCGACGGATTGATGATGCTGGCCGTCTTGTCGGTGACGCTAAGCGTATAGCTGCCGGTCTTTTCCGCGTAGCCGCCCAGAAAAATATTGTAGGCGCCGCTCTGGGTCGGGGTGAAGGTGACTTCCGAATCCTTGTTGCCGGAGGCGATGTCGTCGTTCGAGGTGTTGGCGATGGAATGCCCGGCGCTATCCAGAATCCCGTACAGGTAGGGATCGGACAGGCTGCCGCCGCCGCTGGCCGCGCCGCTCAGTCTGATCTGATAGGTATGGCCGGCCAGAAGGCTGGTCCCCCACAGGATCGGCGGCGCACCGTAATCGTTCAGGATATCGACGGTGCCGGTCACCGCATGTCCGCTGGCCACGGTACCAGCCAGCGTGATCTGGCTCAGGTTCAGATAATAGGAAGTGGTGTTGCGGATCGTGTCGCTGATATCGGCGCTGGGCGCATAGGTGCGGATGCTCAGGTTGTAGTCGCCGGAATAAGCGGCCTGCGCATCGCTGTACACATTCACGTAGAAGGTGCCGGTATAGGTCGGCGTGTAGATGAAGCGCGAGCCGTCGATGGTGATCGCGCTTTCCGGAATCGACACCCCGTGGCTGTCGTGCAACCAGTCATGCAGCGTCCCGCTAGCGCCGCTGCCGGCGACCAGATCAATTACATAGGTGTTGCCGGCGACCAGATTGACCGCCCACGCATCGCTCGGGTCGAGCGGATAATAGATCGAATCGGTGGTATTGATGGTATAGCCGGCGTAGGGCTGAATAAGGCTGGCGTTATAGATATCGATGGTGGACGCGGTGTACTGCTCGATGGTCAAGATCGGCTCCCTGAGGTAAATTGAACGGCAATCCGTGCGGCAAACGAGACCGGCAAACCTTTGCGGCAACGGATGGCCATTCCATTGCATGGCCATCCGGCATCGCCCGCTTGCCCAATCGGATTTGCCTGTTTAGACTGTGGCTCGCCGCAACCGCCCGGAAAAACAGCCAGATAATGCAGTAATGGATATACATGCGCATACCATGAATATGGGATGCATCGCCGTACCATGTATTGAATCATGCCGCTCTTATGAATAACGAAGCATTCATCAGCATCGCGCTCGTCGAAGACGAGCCGCATACCCGCGATCGCTTTGCCAGCTTGCTGGGCGCGCACGCCGATTTGCGCCTGGATGCCGTGTTCGAAGGCGCAAACGATGCAATCGCCTGGCTGCAGAGCCATGAGCCGGATGTCCTGCTGGTGGATCTCGGCTTGCCGGACCGGTCGGGACTCGATGTGATCCGTATCTGCGCCCGGCTGCATCCCATTTGCAGCATCATGGTCATCACCATGTTCGGCGACGAGCGCAATGTACTGGCCAGCATCCAGGCGGGAGCCAAGGGCTATGTGCTCAAGGATGATCTCGGCGATACGCTGGCGGGCGCGGTACGCACGCTATGCGCAGGCGGCTCGCCAATGAGCCCGATCATCGCACGCCAGGTATTGCAGCGGCTGCATGCGAAAGCCGGCGACGAGCAGCCGCCCGCAAGGAGGGCAAGCGACACCTTCGACACCCTGTCGGCGCGCGAAATCGAAGTGCTGGAGTACATTGCACGCGGATACACCTATGCGGAAATCGCCCGCCTCCTGAACGTAACCATGCATACGGTGCAGGCGCATATCAAGCACATCTATGCAAAACTCGCCGTACATTCCCGCTCGGAAGCCATATTCGAGGCACGGCAGCTCGGTCTGCTGGCCGAACGCAATGCAACGGATGCTTGAACGATGCCTGATGAGCGTAGCGTGGATCGCGACGCTCATGTTCGCATGGCCGGCGCATGCCGGAATCACAGAACTGCATCATGCGGCGGCTGTTATCCAGCCCGCGGGAGCAAGGCCCTACCAGTTTCCGGCAATGGCGCTTCCCTTTGCATGGGATCCCATGTATGGCGAGCTGGACGGCAGCGCCGAGTTTGTTTTCGCTTTCCCTCATGCCTTCGCCGGCCCGTCGCCGCAAGGATTGTTTTTCGAGCGCATTGGCAACCGCTACGCGCTGTGGCTGAACGGCGAACTGATCGACGACCGTATCAGCCACCTGTCGGATCACGACGACTTTGCAAAATCGCCGCGCTATTATGTCCTGCCGGCTGCCCTGTTCAGGCCGGACAATGAACTACGCGTGCGGATTGTCGCCGAAGGGGGGCGACGCGGCGGATTATCGCCGCCCATGCTGGGTCCGGCAGCAGAAATCAAGCCGCTCTATCTGGAAGAATACTGGTTGCAGTCGCAGGCGCCGCTGATTCTCGTCGTGATGACCATGTTTTTCGGCCTGATGGGGCTACTGATCTGGTGGCGTGAACGCGACCCGCTGTTTCTGTATTTTTCCGGCGCAGTGCTAAGCTGGTCGGTACGCATCAGCGATCCGCTGTTCGAGCACCTCCCGATGGACTGGCGCAACTGGTCGCTGACCCTGATTACCGCCTACACGACCTATGTTTTCCTGTGCTTCAAGTTTGGCCTCGAAGTGGCAAGACGCAAGAGCCACGTCGAAGTGCGCATGTCGAAGCTGGTCAGCCTGCTTTACCTGCCCGCGCTGGCGGTGGCATGCATCGCCATCTGGTTTCACTGGATTCCACTGTGGCGCGCCTGGCGCTGGACGATGATAACGTTCACCCTGGGAGGATCGGCCGCATTGATATGGATCGCAGCCCGGCATCGCACGCAGGAACAGATCATCCTGGCGACAGTGTTTGCGGTTGGCGTATTGTCCGGCGTTGCCGATTATCTCGCCACCCGCGCCAGCGGCGAAACCCATGGCAATGCCGCCCTGTCCCGTTACGCCTCGCTACTGATCATCTTCGCCTTTGTCTGGGTCATGGTCGAACGCTACGTCATGGCGCAACGCGCGCTACAACATTCGCGCGACGAACTGGCGGCAAAGCTGGGAGAGCGCGAGCAGGAGATCGCCAAGATTTACGCTACCCGCTCGCTGGTAGAGCGCGAACACGCTATCGCGGAGGAAAGGCAGCGCATCACCCGCGATCTGCATGACGGTCTGGGCATGCAGATCACGACAGTCATGCATCTGGCCGCCCGCTCCGATACGCCTCGCGAAGCGATTGCGCACCAATTGCGCGACACCCTGGACCAGTTGAAGCTGACGGTGGACGCACTGGAAGATGTCGGCAATGACATCGGCACGGTGCTGGGAAATATACGTTTCCGCCTTGCCCATCGCATCGAATCTTCCGGCGTGCGCCTGCAATGGGAAGTCGAGCGCCTGCCGCTGCTACCCGACCTGACCTCGGGCAAGGTGCGGCATATCCAGTTCATCGTACTGGAAGCGATCTCCAATGCACTCAACCATGCCGGTGCGCGCCTCTTGACATTGCGCGCATGGCATGACGCCGATACCGGCGATGTGCATATTGCGATCCGGGACAACGGCTGCGGATTTGATGCTGTCGCAGGCAGGCGCGGCCGCGGCATGAGCAACATGCAAGCGCGCGCGCAAGCCCTTGGCGCGGCATTGACTGTCCGATCGGAATCGGAAGGCCCCCATCGCGGCGCTACTATCGAATTACGCCTGCCGCTGCCGCGGATTCCAGTGGTGCAGGATGAAACGCCGCAAGCAGCACGGCACGAAGCAATATCGCCCCTACGCCACAATTGATGACAACATTGTTTTGTCTGGAGTATATGAAAAAATAAGGCAGTATTCCCAATAAATTCGCGGGTATTTTAGAATACAGTGTAGAGTATAAATACTGCGACAATGTATCCGGGAGCAGTTTCTCCCCGCCATACTGACAGATAGATCGCCCCCGAAGGATTCAGGCCGGCCACAAAGGCGGCTCATTCATCAGCGCGATCTGTTCACGCAATTCAAGAATCCGGTCCTGCCAGTAGCGTTGCGTGTTAAACCATGGGAATGCGACAGGAAATGCCGGATCATCCCAGCGCCGCGCCAGCCAGGCGGCATAGTGCATGAGTCGCAAGGTACGCAATGCTTCGATCAGATGCAATTCACGCGGGTTGAAATCGAAAAAATCCTCATAGCCAGCAAGCAGATCCGTCAGTTGCCGCGTCATGTCGCTGCGTTCGCCGGACAGCATCATCCACAGATCCTGCACTGCCGGCCCCATGCGGCTATCGTCGAAATCGACAAAGTGCGGACCGGCATCGGTCCACAAGACATTGCCCACATGGCAGTCGCCATGCAGGCGCAGGTTCGTCACCTGCCCGGCGCAATCAAAGCAGCGGCGCACGCCCTCCAGCGCCTGTGCCGCCACGCTCCGATAGGCATCGACCAGATCGGCAGGAATAAATCCTTGCGTTAGCAGGAAATCGCGAGATTCTTCGCCAAAGCCGGTGATATCCAGCGTTGGCCGCGCCAGAAACGGTTGACGCGCACCGACGGCATGGATCCGGCCGATAAAACGTCCCATCCATTCCAGCGTCGCACTGCTTTCCAGTTCCGGCGCCCATCCGCCATGCCGCGGAAACACAGCGAAACGAAATTCGCTGAATGCATGCAACGTGCCTCTGCCGGGCATCGATAGCGGCGGCACGACAGGAATCTCCTGTTCCGCGAGTTCATGCAGGAACGCATGCTCCTCCAGGATCGCCGCATCGCTCCAGCGCGCCGGACGATAGAACTTGACCACCACGGACGGCGCGTCCTCCATGCCGATCTGGTAGACGCGGTTTTCATAACTGTTCAGCGCCAGCATGCGGCCATCGCCATGCAAATCGATACTGTCAAGCGCATCGAGAATCAGATCCGGAGACAGATCGGAAAAAGAGAGCCGGGAAAAAGAAGGATTCATGCATTGCATTGTACGGCGCGCACGCAACGGCTGCTTGGCAGTTTATGCAGCCGCATGTCCGTCTGCCGGAAAGGCATGCACGACAGGCATCCGGATAACGGCAACGACTGGCTTGACGGGGTGGAACATATCTCCCTTTTTTTATACGCAACAGGATGCCATGCCGGATCATGCCCGCAATCGAAAGTAACACGCTACACTGTCGGCATCGACATCCCAACCTGCCTCTTTCCATGCACATCGATCAGCCTCTCTCCGACAAGGAATTCAACGAACTCGACCAGTTTCTGCTCTCCGACCGCTGCGCCGAAGACGGCATGACCATGGATTCATTGCACGGCTATCTGACCGCGCTGGTGATCGGTCCCGAAACCGTCATGATGTCCGAGTGGCTGCCGCGCGTGTGGGGCGAATCATCGGAGAATGGCCCGCAGTTCAAGAATGAAAAAGAAGCGCAGCGCATCGTGGGCCTGGTCGCGCGCTTCATGAATGAAGTTGCGATCACGTTTGAAGTTGCGCCGAAAGAATACGAGCCGCTGTTTTGCGAACGCGAGTGGGAGGGCCGTCAATTGATCGATGGCGAATCATGGGCCTGGGGTTTTTGGGAAGGCATCGACCTGCGGGCCGCAGCATGGGCGCCGATCTGGTCATCCGATCTGGCCCCGCTGATGCGGCCGATTTATCTGCTCGGTGCGGAAGAAATTGAGGAATCCGACATGCCGCTGGTGGAGAACCCGGTACAGCGGCATCGACTTGCGATTGAAATGGAAGCGGCGATTCCGGCGATTTACAAGTTCTGGCTACCGCACCGCAAATCCGCGACCGAGCAGGTGCGGCGCGACGCACCCAAGACCGGGCGCAATGACCCATGTCCCTGCGGCAGCGGCAGGAAATTCAAGCAGTGCTGTGGCGCCGACAAGGCTTGAACGCGAAGAAGGGTCGCTTGCGAAGCATGACGGAGTACGGCTCCGGATTTCGCTGCGCCGCATCCAGGCTGCATCCGCAATTCCCGCGATGCGCCTGACTCAAACCTTGATGAAATGCTCGCGGTAGTATCGCAATTCTTCAATCGATTCGGTGATATCAGCCAGCGCCGTATGCTTTTGATGCTTCTTGAAGCCACTGGCGATCTCGGGTTTCCAGCGCTTGCATAATTCCTTGAGCGTGGAAACATCCAGATTGCGATAGTGGAAAAAAGCCTCCAGCTTCGGCATGCCGCGCACCATGAAACGGCGATCCTGGCAAATCGTGTTGCCGCACATCGGCGACTTGCCGCTTTGCACGAAATGTTTCAGGAAATCAACCAGCGCGGTTTCCGCATCGGCTTCAGTAACGGTGGATGCCTTGACCCGCTCGATCAGCCCCGAACGGCCGTGCGTACTTTTATTCCAGGCATCCATGCGATCAAGCGCCGCATCGGATTGATGGATGGCAAACACGGGCCCTTCCGCCAGAATATTCAAATTGGAGTCGGTAACGATGACCGCGACCTCGATAATGCGGTCGGTATCCGGATCGAGTCCGGTCATTTCCATATCGACCCACACCAGGTTGAATTCGTTGGGACGAGCCGGCATTGCCGGTATTGCATTCGCTTCAGTAGCTTGTGACATAATTTGTATTCCTTGGTAGCCCGTCATTTTCGCACAACAATGTCTTCTTTCGCATTTTCAGTCTTATTCGTCGCCTTCGTCCTGATTACACTGCTGGTCCGTTTCTGGCTCGGATCACGCCACATCCGGCATGTGCTTGCCAACCGCGGGACGGTTCCGATCCAGTTCGCTGAAAAGATTCCGCTCTCCGCGCATCAGAGGGCGGCCGACTACACCGTGGCAAGAACCAAATTCAATTTGCTGATGATACTGGTCAGCACTGTCGTGCTGATCGGCTTTACGCTCCTGGGTGGATTGCAGTGGCTGTCCGTCACCGTGTTCAAGTTTACCGGTTCCGGCATGACCGGTCAGATCGCGCTGATTGCGGCGTTCGCCGCCATTTCCGGCGCGATTGATATACCGTTCGAGTACTACAAGCAGTTCGTGCTGGAAGCCAGATTCGGCTTTAACAAGATGACGCCGGGCCTGTTCATTGCCGACATGATCAAGAGTGTGCTGCTGGGGGCAGCCATCGGCCTGCCGCTGCTCTGGACCATTTTGACACTGATGGAAAAATCCGGTGACCTGTGGTGGCTGTACGCATGGCTGGTCTGGAGCGGCTTTCAGCTCTTGATGCTGGTGCTGTATCCGACCGTGATCGCACCGCTATTCAACAAATTCACGCCGTTGACGGATGACAGCCTGCGCATTCGCATCGAAAACCTGATGAAGCGCACCGGCTTTGCCTCCAGCGGTCTGTTCGTGATGGACGGTTCGAAGCGCAGCGCGCATGGCAATGCGTATTTTTCCGGCTTTGGGGCGGCCAAGCGTATCGTCTTCTTCGACACATTGCTGGCACGCCTGGCACCGCATGAAATCGAGGCAGTGCTGGCGCATGAGCTCGGCCATTTCAAACTGAAGCATATCGTCAAGCGCATCGTCGTCATGTTTGCCACCTCGCTGGCCTTTCTTGCGCTGCTCGGCTACCTGAAGACGCAGGCCTGGTTTTATACCGGCCTCGGCGTCGATCCGATGCTGACCGCAAGTAATGACGCAATGGCGCTGATCCTTTTCATGCTGGCGCTGCCGGTATTCACCTTCCTGTTTCTGCCGCTGAATTCGATTACCTCGCGCAAGCATGAATTCGAAGCGGATGCTTTTGCCGCCCGATACACGCCGGCACAGGATCTGGCTGCGGCATTGGTGAAACTCTATGAAGATAATGCATCGACGCTGACACCGGATCCGCTGCATTCAGCATTTTACGATTCGCACCCACCCGCGACTGTGCGGATTAACCGACTTCTTGCGAGCCAGACATGATCAATACGGCCGATTTACTGAAAAAAAAATGCCATCATATGGAAACAGGCTTGACCGATACGGAAATCACCGACCATCTGGCAGCCGTGGATGGCTGGAGCCTGCAGGAGGGCAAGATCGTCAAGACCTTCGCTTTCCGGAATTATCATGAGACACTGGCCTTCATCAATGCGATTGCCCATGTGATCCACGCCGAAGACCATCATCCGGAACTGATCGCAACCTACAATCGCTGCACGCTGAAATTCGACACCCATTCTGTCAATGGCGGGCGCGGTGGGATTTCAGAAAATGACTTCATTTGCGCAGCCAAAATCGATGCCGTTTTTCATCAATCGATTGCGTAATTGATGACTACGAATTTAACTGGCACCATCATTGCCGCACACGGTCGCCATTACGTGGCGCAAACCGGCAGCGCCAAATTGCAGTGCGTGACCCGGGGCAAAAAAAGCGATGTCGCGGTTGGCGATATAGTCAATCTCAAGCTTGCTTCAGCCAATCAGGCGGTAATCGAATCGATCGCCGAACGTAAAACCCTGCTATACCGCTCCGACCAGTATAAATCGAAGCTGCTGGCCGCCAACGTCACACAACTCTTTATTGTCGTCGCCACCGAGCCGGGCTTTTCGGATGACCTGGTGTCGCGTTCGCTGGTCGCAGCCGAAGCAGCCGGCGTTGCGGTACATATCGTATTGAATAAAATCGACGTCACCGGATCGCTCGCCAGAACCCGCCAGCGCCTGGCGTTGTATTCCGGGCTGGGCTATCCGGTGCACGAGGTCTCGGCGCGCACCGCGCCGGAAGCGACATGCGCGCTGCTCGCGCCCTTGCTGGTCGGCCAGTCCACCATCCTGATTGGTCAATCCGGCATGGGTAAATCCTCGCTGATCAACTTGCTGGTACCTGATGCCGACATCGCGGTGCGCGAAATTTCGGCGGCACTCGATACCGGCAAGCACACCACCACATTTACCCGGTTGTACGCAATCGACCAGCAAACCGCGATCATCGATTCGCCGGGATTTCAGGAATTCGGCCTGTACCATCTATCCGAAGGGATGCTGGAACGGGCATTTCCCGAATTTTCACCGAACCTCGGTAACTGCAGGTTTTACAACTGCCATCATCTGAATGAACCCGGCTGTGCCATTCTTGCCGCACTCGAAAATGGCAAGGTCGCGCCGATGCGGCATGCGCTGTATCAGCAGTTGATACATGAAGCATCCCAAAAACTGTATTAAAGACACCGGAGGGAAATGGATAGGCATCGCGGCAATTGCATCATGCCAGACGGATATCATGCTGCGGGCAAGCGCCTGGCTTATATTTTGGCGAAAAATCCCTTATACTTTAACAAGTTACAAGATTTAACGACATTCGCCGTCATTTCTGGATCAGCGAATTGTCAAAAGCAGAAAATTGCAACGGCCCGTGCAGGCAAAACCGTCTTGCCTTACGCATTATCTGACCGAACCGCCACCGGATACTCTTTCTACTCAACGCACTTCGTCTCAGGCGCTCATCGCCGCTTCCTTTTATGGCAATCAAACATTTCTTGCAGTTTTCCGACTTTACGCTTGATGAATTCGAGTATGTGATTGAACGCGCGCACATCATCAAACGCAAATTCAAGAATTACGAACTGTATCATCCGCTGACCGACCGCACGCTGGTCATGGTGTTTGAAAAGAGTTCGACCCGCACCCGCCTGTCGTTCGAAGCCGGCATGCATCAACTGGGCGGTGCGGCGATTTACCTCAATACGCGCGACAGCCAGCTTGGCCGCGGCGAGCCGGTTGAAGACGCGGCGCAAGTAATGTCGCGCATGTGCGACATCATCATGGTACGCACTTTTGGCCAGGACATCATCGAACGCTTTGCCGCACATTCGCGGGTGCCAGTCATCAACGGACTGACCAATGAGCATCATCCCTGCCAGGTACTGGCCGATGTGTTTACCTACATCGAACAGCGCGGGTCGATTGCCGGCCGAACGGTGGCATGGATCGGCGATGCCAACAACATGCTGTATTCCTGGCTGCAGGCCGCGCAGGTATTCGGTTTTCACGTCAACGTATCGACACCCAAAGGGTACGATATCGATCCGGCCCTGGTTACTGCGGATAACCAGTGTTATTCCCTGTTTGCCAAGCCGGCGGATGCCTGCGCAGACGCACATCTGGTGACGACCGACGTCTGGACCAGCATGGGCTACGAGGAAGAAAATGCAGCACGGATGAAGGCCTTCGATGGCTGGATCGTCGATGGCGCCAAAATGCAGCGCGCCAGACCGGATGCACTGTTCATGCATTGCCTGCCCGCGCATCGCGGCGAGGAAGTCGCTGCCGAAGTGATCGATGGGCCGCAATCGGTGGTGTGGGATGAAGCCGAAAACCGCCTGCATGTGCAAAAGGCGCTGCTCGAATATCTCGTCCTCGGCAAGCTTTCCTCATGATCGATCACGTCACTTTGCGCGTTTCTAACTACCAGACGTCGCGCAACTTTTACACCAGGGCGCTGCAGCCACTCGGCTATTACGGCACCTTCTTGCTTGACCCCGACGGCAACAATATCGAAGCCGTTTGCCACACACCCGAATAACCCATCATCCCATCCAGCGAGCGAAGCAGAAATCATGTCGACCATACTCCAGTCCGTTCCCATCAACCAAAAAGTGGGCATCGCCTTTTCCGGCGGCCTCGACACCAGCGCAGCACTGCACTGGATGCGCCAGAAAGGCGCGATTCCGTACGCCTACACCGCGAACCTGGGCCAGCCCGACGAAACCGACTATGACGCCATCCCGCAAAAGGCCAGGCAGTACGGCGCCGAGCAGGCCCGCCTGATCGACTGCCGGGAACAACTGGTCGCGGAAGGCATCGCCGCGCTGCAAAGCGGCGCGTTCCACATCTCGACTGCCGGCGTCACCTACTTCAACACGACGCCGCTGGGCCGCGCCGTGACCGGTACGATGCTGGTCGCCGCGATGGCTGAAGACAAGGTCGACATCTGGGGCGATGGCAGTACGTTCAAGGGCAACGATATCGAACGTTTCTATCGCTACGGCTTGCTGGTGAATCCGTCATTGCGCATCTACAAACCGTGGCTCGATGACCGCTTCATCGAGGAACTCGGCGGCCGCAAGGAAATGTCGGAATTCATGATCAAGTCCGGCTTCGACTACAAGATGTCGGTCGAGAAGGCGTATTCGACCGATTCCAACATGCTCGGCGCAACACATGAAGCGAAAGATCTCGAGCACCTCAACAGCGGCATGAAGATCGTCGAGCCGATCATGGGCGTCGCGTTCTGGCGCGATGACGTCGAAATCAAGCGTGAGGAAGTCAGTATCCGTTTCGAGGAAGGCCGTCCGGTTGCATTGAACGGCATCGTCTACGCGAACCCGGTCGAGCTGCTGCTGGAAGCGAACCGCATCGGCGGCCGCCACGGACTCGGCATGAGCGACCAGATCGAAAACCGCATCATCGAAGCGAAGAGCCGCGGCATCTATGAAGCGCCGGGCCTGGCGCTGTTGTTCATCGCCTACGAACGCCTGGTCACCGGCATCCACAACGAAGACACGATCGAGCAATACCGCGAAAACGGCCGCAAGCTCGGGCGTCTGCTGTATCAGGGCCGCTGGTTCGATCCGCAGGCGATCATGCTGCGCGAAGCGGCGCAGCGCTGGATTGCGCGCGCAATTACCGGCGAAGTCACACTGGAACTACGGCGCGGCAACGATTATTCGATCCTCAATACCGAATCGGCCAACCTGACTTACAAGCCGGAACGCCTGACGATGGAAAAAGGCGAAGGCGCCTTCACGCCGCAGGATCGCATCGGACAACTGACAATGCGCAACCTCGACATCACCGACACGCGCGACAAGCTCGGCATTTACGGCAGAGCCGGCCTGCTGACCGCCAATCCATCGGTGGCGCTGCCGCGCCTTGGCAAAGACAGCGACGAAAAATAACGCCGATCAGCTCGGAAAAGCGTGCAACAAAAACGGGGACCGTGTGTTCCCGTTTTTTTTGGGTGGATGAATGATTGCCGAACATTCTTGCAAGACTGTACACTCATGCCATCTTTACAACGGACCGCATCATGATTCCAGCCTTGCTGCGCGTTAATGGCCTCACCAAATCCTTCGGCGGCCATCGCGCCGTCGATGGCGTTTCTTTCGCGCTTGAACCGGGCCAGACGCTCGGCCTGCTCGGACCGAACGGCGCCGGCAAGTCGACCACGGCGGCCATGATCTGCGGCCTGTTGCATCCCGACCATGGAGAAGTGCTGATCGACGGCGAATCACTCACGCATGACAATAGCAGCGGCAAGCGCAAGATCGGCCTGGTACCCCAGGAACTGGCGCTGTACGAAGATCTGTCAGCGCATGAAAACCTGAAAATATTCGGTGCGCTGTACGGACTCAAAGGGGCGCATCTGAAAGCACGTTGCGACCAGGCACTGGCGCTGGTCAGCCTCACCGAACGCGCAACCGACAAGCCGCGTATATTTTCCGGCGGCATGAAGCGCCGTCTGAATATCGCCGCCGCGCTACTGCATGATCCGCCCCTGCTGATTCTGGACGAGCCGACGGTCGGAGTCGATCCGCAAAGCCGCAACGCGATTTTCGACAGTCTGGAAACACTGCGCAAGCAGGGCCGCTCTCTGATCTACGCCAGTCATTACATGGAAGAAGTCGAGCGCCTGGCGGACCACATCGTCATCATCGATCACGGCAAGGTGATCGCCAATGAAAGCCCGGCCGCACTGTACCGGCGTTTACCCGCACAGGCCGCGCTCCAGATCGAACTGGCACAAGCGCCGCCCGCCGACTTGCTCGACGACCTGGCGGCGCTCGACGGCGTAACCGGCATCGAAACCGGCAGCAACAGCCTGCATGTCGCACTAGTCGCCGCCGAACGCGGCTTGCCGGTACTGAACTGGCTGGCCGCACGCAACGTGACGCTACTCCATTTCGCCACTGCGAAAACAAAGCTGGAAGATGTTTTTCTCGCCCTGACCGGCCGTACATTACGGGATTGACCGGCCTCATGACTGCCATACTCGCTCTGATACGCAAGGACCTGATTCTGTTTCTGTCCGACCGCCGCGCGCTGCTTTTGAACCTGGGCATGCCGCTGGTGCTCGGCGCATTTTTCGGCTATCTGTTCGGCGGTTCCGGCACTGTCGAAAATGCAAAAATCAATGTCGCTCTGGTACTGCAGGACGACAGCGAAATCAGCAGAAAAATCGCTTCCAGCCTGAAGCTCGACAGCGCATTATCGGTGCAGGACCTGTCGCTGGCGCAAGCGCAGGAACAGGTTCGCAAGGGCAAACTCAACGCCGCGATCGTGATTCCGACGGGATTCGGCGAAGCCGCGGGCGCGGCGCTATTCGGCGCCAATGCCAAACCGGAAATTCCGGTCTACTACGATCCATCGCAAAGCGCGGCGCTGGCAATGGTCAAGGGCATGCTGACCCAGCAGGTGATGCAAGTCGTCAGCACAGAAATGTTCAGCGGAAAATCCGGGGCGCATCTCATCGACAACAGTCTGCAAGCGCTGCAAACTCGCGCCGCGACTGATGCCGACAGCGCCGAACTGGTCCAGTTGCTCAACAGTGTGAAGAAATATCAGGAGCGTGCGACGCCGGCGAACGGCAACGCATCCGGTGCGGCAGGCGGACTGGCAATGCCCTACACGACCAGAGATGAAGCGATGAGTTCGGGGCCGAAGTACAACGGCTACGGACATGCATTTGCCGGGATGAGTGTGCAATTCATCCTGTTCATGGGGATCGATGCCGGCATCGGCATTCTGCTGGCGCAGCGTCAGGGACTGTGGAACCGCCTGCTGGCATCGCCGGTCGGCCTGTACCGCGTGCTGCTGGCGCGTGCGCTGTCGAGCGCGCTGATTGCATTTGGCATGCTGTGTTTCATCTTTCTGGTTGCCAACCTGGTATTCAAGGTGCGGATTGATGGCAGCGTGCCGGGATTTATCGGGGTGGGCGCCTGCTTTGCGCTGGTTACCGCAACCTTCGGACTTTTGATCGCCGCTTACGGCAAGACGCCGGAAGCGGCACGCGGCCTGGCGGTATTCGCCACATTGCTCATGGTGATGCTGAGCGGCGCCTGGGTGCCCGCTTTCCTTTTTCCGCAATGGCTGCAGGCCGCGACGCTGGTGATGCCGACCCGCTGGGCGGTGGACGGCCTGGATGCCGCAACCTGGCGCGGTCTCGGCCTGGACGCCGTTTTGCCCGCAATGGGCGCACAATTGGCATTCGCGCTGTTGTTTGCGATACTCGCGCTTGCCAAATTCCGACGCAATATGCTGCGGGACAGCTAGCGGGTCATCCGATCATGGCAGAAGGAAAAAACCGAGGGCTCTTGCGCCAGCCGAGAATAGCACAGGGAATTCGGTTGGCATACGGCCACAAGGATTGCATTGAGCATGCCCCATGCCGGCACAGGTCTGCCTATGCCTGCCTATGGATCATACCCTGCCGGACGATACGCCTTTCCCCTGCGGCCAGTCCCTTCATCACGCCGCCAGCAACCCGATTTCCCGCTGTGCCGCCGACAAGGCGATGGAGCGCGCGTCCGGCCCCAGGGCGATGCCTTCTGCACGTACCACAGTCACGTCGGTGATGCCCAGGAAACCCATCACGGTGCGCAGATAATCCTCCTGGAAATCCATCACGCGCAACTGCTCGCTGGTGGAATACATCCCGCCACGCGACGAGCCAACGATTACCTGCTTGCCGCCTGCAAGGCCG
>DATEZO010000317.1:0-43865 GCA_035255485.1 Burkholderiaceae bacterium | reverse complement strand
GTGTCCGCTTTCTATCAGGAGCTGATGGCCGCCATCGAAGACCTGGCCGGGGACAAACGAACGCCGTTTCTGGTCGGTGCGCGGGACGCCTACAACATCAGCCTGTGCGATGAGGCGTACATCGCCGCCCCGCGATGGGCGAACCGGGTGGTGTATACCGGCAATCTGTTCCTGCGCACCGGCAAGACGCAGGCGGAAAACATCGCCAATCTGGAGACGCGGCTGGGCGCACTGGCGAGCATGAAAACGTCGCGCAACGTTCCAGTGTTCATCCAGCAGTTCGGCGTGCGAACCGCGGACGATCCCACCTGGTTCTATCTGGATGCCGGGCTGAGTCGCATGAACGCCGCCGGCATCGGCTACACCGGATGGCAATGGCGGCAGAACACGTCAAGCCCCGATGAGTACGCGGTCGTCATCGAGGATGGGACTACCGGCACGGATGTCGTCAAGACGGCAGTTCTGGCGGTGTATTCGAAATACTGGAAGGCGTAACGGTACGGCGGCGCAGGGCATGCGCGGCAAAATGATACCGCGTTGCCCGTCGCTCGCAAGCATCCATCCGGCAACAGGGTGCATCGCAAGACGCCCCGTTGCTGGAAGATGCCAGTCCACTTATTTCATCTTGCAGGCGCCGACATACGCATCCGGATGATTTTCAAAAATCTTTCCGGTGGTCTTGTTCACGATGCGGCCCTTGCCGTCCTTCACCACGATCTGCGAATAATAAGTCTGGATCGGGAAGTGATTCTTGTTGAACTTGAAGTCGCCGCGCACCGATTTGAAATTGGCCGCTTCCAGCGCCTGGCGCAGCGCCACCTTGTCTTCCACCTTGCCCTTGACGTCGCGCACCGCCGCATCCATCAGCATGGCTGCATCATAGCCCTGGGAGGCATAGGTGGATGGCAGGTGCTTGTACTCTTTTTCGAAATCCGCAACAAACTGCTTGCTTTGCGGATTCTCGAAATCGCTGTTCCAGTGCGCGGCATGCTGTGCGCCGACAGTGGACTCGCCCATGGCGGTGATGGTGTCCTGATCGAAATTCCATCCGGTGGCAAACAAGGGGATCTGGCCATTCAGGCCGGACTGGTTCCATTGCTTCAGGAAGTTGATGCCCATGCCGCCCGGCAGGAAGAAGAACACTGAATCCGGCTTGGCGGCGCGGATCTGCGCCAGTTCCGAGGCGAAGTTGAGTTCACCCATCTTGACATAGGCTTCTTCCGCGATCTTGCCCTTGTAAAAACGCTTGAAGCCATTCACCACATCCTTGCCGCCCGGATAGTTGGGTGCAACGACGTAAGTGTTCTTGAAGCCTTTCTGCGTCAGATACTGGCCGGTCGCTTCCGAATAGCTATCGCTGATCCATGACACGGCAAAGAAATAGGGATTGCAGCTTTCGCCAGCCAGGTAGGAGGGTCCCGAATTGGGGCTGATGAGAAAAGTTTCGGATGCGAACGTCTCCTTGTCGACCGCAGACAGGATGTTCTGGAACACCATGCCGGTCATGAAATCGACCTTTTCCTTCTTGATCAGTTTTTCCCCGAGCCCGTGTGCCACATCCGGCTTGCCCTGATCATCCTGCACGATCACCTCGACCGGAATACCGCCCAGCTTGCCGCCAGTCTTCTTGAGTGCAAGATTGAAGCCATCCAGAATCGAGGTGCCGAGCACGGCACCCGGCCCCGACAGGGTGCTGAGAAACCCGACCTTGAGTTTTTCCGCCGCCTGGACCGGCACAATGGCACCTGCGACCAGCATTGCAAGCAATGTCTTCTTGAACATGTCTACTCCTCTTTATCTCTGTTGGAAGTGATTGAGTACCCGATAGCGGTCTGGTTGCCGCCTTATTACTTATTAAATTGGTTGCATCACCGTCATGCATTTTTATGGAATACTGTATACATCGAAGTTGGGTGTGTCAATTCACGAACGAAAACAAGACGTATCGGACAAAGGGTAAAACCATGAGACATCGCACAATCCTGGCCCTCCATGACAGGATGGCCCCCTCCGGCAAACGCACCGCAATCGAGGTTCGATAATGGCGCTCGTAGCGGTTTCTCTCGACGATAAATATACCTGTACACAAGGCCGCGTTTTCATGACCGGCGTGCAGGCATTGGCGCGCCTGCCGATGCTGCAGCATCAGCGCGACGTCGCCGCCGGCCTGAATACCGCCGGCTATATTTCAGGCTATCGCGGCTCGCCGCTGGCCGGGCTGGATGGCGCACTGCATGATGCCGAACGCTTCCTGCGCGCCGAAAACATTACCTTCCATCCTGGCATCAATGAGGATCTGGCAGCCACCGCGATCTGGGGCACGCAACAGTTGCATTTGTTTCCGCAGCCGAAATTCGACGGCATCTTTTCGATGTGGTACGGCAAGGGTCCCGGCGTGGACCGCTGCGGCGATGTCTTCAAGCATGCCAATTACGCCGGCACATCCCGTTTCGGCGGCGTGCTGGCGGTTGCCGGCGACGACCATAGCGCCCGCTCGTCGGCTGTGGCGCACCAGAGCGAGCATGTATTTTCGGCCTGTGCGATGCCGGTGCTGGCGCCGGCAGGATTGCAGGAATATCTCGATTTCGGGCTGCACGGCTGGGCGCTGTCGCGCTATTGCGGCTTGTGGGTGGCGCTGAAAACCACCTCGGACTCGATCGAAAGTTCCGGCACTGTCGAACTGGATGCGCAGCGCGTGCAGATCCGCCTGCCCGAGGATTTCACGCTGCCCCCCGACGGCATGCACCTGCGCTGGCCCGATCCGCAACTGACGCAGGAGCGGCGGGTGCAGGAATTCAAGATTTATGCGGCGCTTGCCTATATCCGCGCCAATCGGCTCAATTACCTGGTATTCGATTCGCGCCAGCCGCGTTTCGGCATCATCGCCTGCGGCAAGGCGTATCTCGATGTGCGCCAGGCGCTGGACGATCTCGGCATCGACGCCCGGCTGGCAGACGAAATCGGCCTGCGCCTGTACAAGGTCGGCATGCCATGGCCGCTGGAAGCCGACGGCGTGCGTCATTTCGCCGAAGGGCTGGAAGAAATCCTGGTGGTGGAAGAAAAACGCCAGATCATCGAATACCAGTTGAAGGAACAATTGTATAACTGGCGTGAAGATGTGCGCCCGCGCGTGGTTGGCAAGTTCGACGAGACCGGCGAATGGCCGGCACCGCCGCACCGCTGGCTGCTGCCGCCCACCGGCGAGCTGACGCCCGCCATCGTGGCGCGCGCCATCGCTGTACGGATTGCGCGCTTTCATGCCTCGGACCGGATCCGTGCACACCTGGCCTGGCTGGATGCCAAGGAAGCGGCGCTTGCCATGCCGCGTGGCACCGGACAGCGCACACCTTACTTCTGCTCCGGTTGCCCACACAATACCTCGACGCAGGTGCCGGAAGGCTCAAGCGCACTGGGCGGCGTCGGCTGCCATCTGATGGCAGTCTGGATGGGGCGCAACACGCTGACCATCAGCCACATGGGCGGCGAAGGCGCAAGCTGGCTCGGCGTGGCCGGGCATTCCGGCACGCAGCACATATTTGCCAACATGGGCGACGGCACCTACCATCATTCCGGCCTGCTCGCGATTCGCGCCGCCGTGGCTGCGGCCAATGTCAACATTACCTACAAGCTCCTGTACAACGATGCAGTGGCAATGACCGGCGGCCAGCCGGTGGACGGCCCGTTGAATGTGCCGCAGATCACGCGCCAGCTCGAGGCGGAAGGCGTGCGCCGCATCGTCGTGCTGGCTGACGATCCGGCCAAATATCCAAAGGATGCGCTGTTCGCGCCGGGCGTGAATATTCGCCCGCGCGAAGACCTGGAGGCGGTACAACGCGAACTGCGCGAGTTCAAGGGCGTATCGGTGCTGGTCTACGACCAGACCTGCGCCGCCGAAAAGCGCCGCCGCAGGAAGCGCGGCACGTATCCCGACCCGGCGCAGCGCATCTTCATCAACGAACTGGTGTGCGAAGGCTGCGGCGACTGCAGCGCAAAATCCAACTGCCTGTCGGTGACGCCGGTGGAAACCGAATTCGGCCGCAAGCGCATGATCGACCAATCCAGTTGCAACAAGGATTATTCCTGCGTCGCAGGTTTCTGCCCCAGCATCGTCACGGTCGAAGGCGGTACCCTGCGCAAAGGCAAGGCGGCGGCGGCGAGCAGCGCGGATTTCGACGGCATTCCCGAACCGGTGTTGCCGGATCTGGCGACGCCTTACAACATCCTGATCGCCGGCATCGGCGGCACCGGCGTGGTCACCATCGGTGCACTGATCGGCATGGCGGCCCACATCGAAGGCCGGGGCGCGTTGGTGCTGGATATGACGGGCCTGGCGCAAAAAGGCGGCGCGGTGCTATCGCATGTGCGCCTGGCCGATCATCAGGACAAGCTGCACGCGGCGCGTATCGCGACCGGCGACGCCAACAGCGTGCTTGGCTGCGATATTGTGGTCGCTGTCGGCGACGATGCGCTGGCTAAAATGCACAGCGGCCGCACCAGCACCATCATCAACACCGGCCAGTCGATCACCGGCGATTTTCTGCGCAATCCCGACTATGCCCTGCCGTTTGCCGCGATGCAAAACCAGATCCGTGATGCGGTCGGCGCAGACATGGTGGATTTTGTCGATGTCACGCGCCTGGCCACATTACTGATGGGGCATTCCATCATGGCCAACATGTTCATGCTCGGCTATGCCTGGCAAAAAGGCCAGGTGCCGGTGTCCTCGGCGGCGCTGATGCAGGCGATCGCATTGAACGGCGTCGCGGTCGAGGAAAACAGCAAGGCATTTCTCTGGGGCCGGCGCGCCGCCTTCGATCCGGAAGGCACCGAGCGCATCGCACGCGCGGCCGAAACGGTGATTCCATCCCGCATGCCGTCACGCACCCTGGATGAAGTCATCGCACGTCGCAGGAACTACCTGGTCAGCTACCAGGATCAGGCTTACGCCCGCCGTTACACCGATCTGGTCGAACGCGTGCGCCGCGCCGAAACCGCGCTTGCACCGCATCATGCGACCCTGACCGATGCGGTGGCGCGCAACTATTTCAAGCTGCTCGCCTGCAAGGACGAGTACGAAGTGGCGCGACTCTACACCGACCCGCAATTCAAGCAGGCGCTGCGTGCCGCATTCGACGGCCATTTCCGGCTGCGCTTCCATCTGGCGCTGCCGTTCCTGCGGCGGCCAGATCCGGTCAGCGGCGAGCCGACCAAACGCCGCTACGGTGCGTGGATCATGCACGCATTCCGCCTGCTGGCGCCGCTCAAGATATTGCGCGGCACGCCATTGGACCCGTTTGGCTATAGTGCGGAACGCCGCCAGGAACGCGCCTTGATTGCGCAATACGAGGCCACCGTTGACACGCTGCTGGCGACCCTGCGGCCCGACAACCTGGAATACGCAACCGAGATCGCGCGACTACCGGAAAGCATCCGCGGCTATGGTCCGATCAAGCTGCGCAGCATGGAAGCGGCCCGGCAGCGCGAAGCGGAACTGCTGGCTGCCTGGGGCACGCCGGCACCGCTCGCGGTCAACGCCGCATGAGGGTAAAATATGGGAGTATAGATAAAAAATACTCGATACACGCAATGATTTCGCGGTAATTTAAAAATACGGCACCGAGTATAAAAATGGAGAAATTTGGCACCCAAGTCTTCGGAGCGTCAAATTTGCTGTAACCATCCGGTTTCGCAGTGTCCGGATGGAGTGCCGCACTGTTCCGGGCGACGCAATGATTGCCGCTATCCCGGATAATCGGCGTATTCCCTTTCCACCGAAAATCGCGCGCTGCCACGCCAAATCGCATTACCATGATCCCTGTCGTACCGCGACAAGCGCGAGGCGCAGCGAGATGCGCCGCACTCAACAACATCGCAATGGCATTGTTATCTTCCTCTTCCGGTCTGTTTTCCGCGCCGCTCTGGCGCAGCGCCTTCCGTCCGTTCTATTTGCTCGGCACAGCCTATGGCGCGCTGTTCATGCTGGCATGGCTGGGCGCCTATATTGATCTGCGGCCATCCATGCTATCCGACATGCCGCTCAAGTTCTGGCACGGTCATGAAATCGTGTTCGGATTCGCCGCCGCCATCATTACCGGCATCGTGCTTACCGCGCTGCCAAGCTGGGCCGGCACCGAGGAAATCAAGGGCGGCCGGCTGGCGCTGCTGGCCGCGTTATGGCTGGCCGGCCGCCTGGCTGTGTGGCTTGCGCCATGGCTGCCTGCGGCATTGGTAGCGGCATGCGATTGCGCGCTGTTCCCGACGGTCGCAGCGATGGTCGCACCACAATTGCTGCGTGCGGCAAACAAGCTCTACCTGCTCCTGCTGCCGGTGCTGGCCGGCTTGTGCGCCGCCAATATCGCATTCCATCTGGGCAGCCGCGCATTCGGGCTGCACCTTGCGATTTACAGCATCATGCTGCTGTACGTACTGAAAGGCGGCGTACTGACGCCGATCTTTACCAGCAATGCATTGCGCGAAAAGAAATATGGCATTGCCATTTCGCCCAGCTTCACGCTCGACGCGCTGGCGGCGGCATCGATCGCGCTGCTGGCCGCCATCGACCTGGCCGCGCTGCCAGCGTCCTGGGTCGGTCTTGCTGCCGCGGCCGCCTGCATGACGCATGCGTTGCGGCTGGTGCGCTGGCGCGGCTGGCTGGTCATGGATGTGCCGCTGGTGCTGGCCATGCACCTGGGCTATGCCTGGCTGGTGATCGCGCTCGGCTTGAAGGCTGCCGCCCAATTCACCGCCGTCGTGCCGGAAGCGGCCTGGCTGCATGCCTTCACCGTCGGCGCACTCGGCATGATGATGATGGGCCTGATGACCCGTGTCGCGTTGCGCCATACCGGCCGCCCCCTGGCGCTTTCGCCAGTCATCGTGGCGTCTTTCTGGCTGATGTTCATCGCGGCCATGCTGCGGGTATCGGCTACGCTGTTCGACCTTGGGCGCATGCCTGTCGCGGCATCCGCCGTACTGTGGGTCGCGCCGTTTACAGCCTATCTGATATTGTTCGGACCGATGCTGGTACGGCCGAGCATGGCTCGCAAAGGATCATGACTGATCCCGCCCCTTGTAGCGCGTCTGGATAATCTGTGCCAAGATCGACACGGCGATTTCCGCCGGTGCGCGCCCGCCCAAGTCAAGACCGACCGGCGCCCGGATGCGACTGAGCGATTCTCCCAGGCCCAGCTCTCCAAACCGCTCGGCACGCTTGGCATGGGTGCGCGTGCTGCCCAGCGCGCCGATATAGAAAGCCTTGCTGCGCAGCGCCGCAACCAGCGCCGGATCGTCCAGCTTGGGATCGTGCGACAACGTCACGACGGCAGTTTGCGCATCGATCCCTGCCTGTTCCAGCGCCTTGTCCGGCCATGCGGTGCTGATGGAGACGCCGGGCAGGCGCTCCGGCGTCGCGAATGCGCGGCGTGGATCGATCACGGTAACGTCGAATCCCGCCATGACCGCCATCGGCGCCAGCGCCTGGGCGATATGCACCGCGCCGATGATCATCAGGCGCGGCGCGGCGACATAGGCACGTGCGAACAGCGCGCCATCGCCGGATTCGAGCGCGCCGCTGCGGTCAGCACGCACCATCTTGCGCACTTCGTCGAGCTGCGCCACAGTGAGCGCCAAAGCACCCGCGGCCTCGTCCTGGAATACCAGCGCCTGGACGCCGTCCGCCAGCCGCGTGACCATGGCGACCGGCCGCCTGGCGGCGCGCGCCGCAAGAAGCTGATCGAACCAGCTGCCCGGCGCGATGCGCTCCACGTAGACTTCAATCCGGCCGCCGCAGGACAGGCCGACTTCCCATGCCATGGCGTCGGTGACACCGAATTCCAGCAGCCGCGGCCGGCCATCGGCAATCACGGCCTGCGCTTCGGTAATCACGGCGCCTTCGATGCAGCCGCCCGAGACCGAGCCGAGAAACGCTCCGCCCTCCTCGACCGCCAGATGACTGCCTTGCTGGCGCGGTGAAGAGCCCCAGGTGCGCACCACGGTCGCCAGCGCCACGCCCTTGCCGGCAGTGCGCCAGTGACTGATTTGCTGCATCAGGTCGTCATCGGTGGCACGCGTATCGCTGCCGGAAGCCGCCGGCACCACCGGGGTCGCCGATTTCAGCCGCCGTCCAGTGCCCGCCGCGCCGGCATGCTGTGCAATTTTGTCAGCCAATACGGTAATGCCTTCGCCACTGGTTGCCGTCGTTTGCAGCACCTCGACTTGCCAATCGGCGGGATGGCGCAAGCGCAACATGGACTGCAGTTCGCGCATGGTGCGCCTGGCTTGCGGCTGATCGGCCTTGCTGACCACCAGGATATCCGCGATTTCCAGAATGCCCGCCTTGATTGCCTGCACATCGTCGCCCAATCCCGGCGCACAGATCACGATCCTGGTATCGGCGAAATGGCTGATCTCGACTTCGGACTGACCGGCACCGACCGTTTCGACGATGACGGCATCGAAGCCCGCAGCGTCGAACACATCGATGATCTTGCCCGCGGTACGCGACAGGCCGCCCAAATGGCCGCGCGCCGACACCGACCGGATGAATACGCTATCGTGGGCGCCGTGCTGGTCCATGCGGACCCGGTCGCCGAGGACGGCGCCGCCGGTAACCGGACTGGAAGGATCGACCGCCAGCACGGCAACACGCTTGCCGCGCACGACCAGTTCACCGAGCAAGGCGTTGATCAGGGTCGATTTGCCGACACCGGGCGCACCGGTAATCCCGATTACATGTGCCCGGCCGCAATG
Source organism: Burkholderiaceae bacterium (assembly GCA_035255485.1). GTDB lineage: Bacteria > Pseudomonadota > Gammaproteobacteria > Burkholderiales > Burkholderiaceae_D > DATEZO01. The sequence goes on along the minus strand of DATEZO010000317.1, from coordinate 35,120 downwards.
CGCAATCAGACTCGCCGATAATTCGGCAGCGCCGGGCCGGTCGTTTTCAATCAGGCTGATGGCACGCGCCAATACCGGGCGGGAACCGGCAAGCAACGCGGGCAGATCGATTTCGACAGATAAAGCCATAGACAATATTCCTCCGGTTGCATGCACTATGCTGCATTGTTATTTTATTAATTGCGGTAAAATGCATATTGCTGGATTTAACTATGCATTATTTTGCACTATTCAAACAGGCGATACTATATAATCAAATTCATTTAGACATGGCATTATGAGCTTTTAATGCAATCGCCGAATGGAAAATGATTTTCTTGATCGCGCCGGATGGCAAGCCATGCTGGACCGGGAGCAAACGCCGAACGCGTCGGCCTGCATCAGCGTGCTGCGCAGGAACGAGTTTGCATCGCGACAGGGAACATTGCTGGTCTGGCGCGGAGCGCCGGGCGGCATGCAAGCGGATTTTCGCGCCTATCAGGGCGCGGCTGGAGGCGACGTGGCAGTCCTGCTGGTGGTTGACGACGATGCGGTGCAAGCACTGCGCACGCGCGGCCTGGCGACGATCCCGGCACTGATACGCGCAGGCAGGCTGCATCCATACATGCTAAAGACCATGGATGAACTGGAATCGGCGGGTCTGGCCGACTTTGTGGAAGACATGGGACTGACATTTCCCAAACACTAATGGATCCGGCAATGGTGGAATCAAAATTCGGCAATCCGGAAAACTGGCAGGCAATGCTGGATCGTCATGCCGAGCTGTTTACGGAAATGACGCCCGGTTCGGCAATCGGCATCGTGCCGCGCACGGGCTCCGGCATCCAGCCGGGCAAGCATGTGGCCGGCCTTGAGCATGCGAACAGCGGCAATGAAATGCTGGTCTGGCAAATCGGCGATGGGCATGAGGCCGGCATGCATGCGAGCCGGCGCAGTTACACCGGATTCAAGCAAGCCAGCGTAGACCTCTTGTTCGTGGCGGATGATGCTGCCCTGGCAGCGCTGCAGGAAGCGCTGGAAGCCGATACCCTGTCGATCATGAAGCGCCTGATCCGCAAGGGCAACATCATGTTCTATGTAATGAAGACAAAATACCAATTGCAGGATGCGGGCTACGAGGAATTTCTCGATTCCCTTGGGTTGGCGTTTTTAGGAGCATGTCGATGATTTTTCAGAATCCTGCCGGCGCACCGGAACTTGCCTGCGATCAATGCGGTTGTCGCTGGTTCGACCGCATGACCGATACCTGCTACGAGTGCGGTGCCGAAGTCAGCGCCGAAAACCTGGCTGAAATCCGCCAGGCACTGGAGCAGTTTGAAGCACGCAAACAGGCGCACAGCAATCAAGCATCAGGAGATCAGCAATGAAGAATGAGGCAATGAGCATCGAAGCCAGAACCGTCGCACAACTCGAAGAGCAGCTCGCGTGCATGGAGCGCGCCATCCTGCAGTCGCTGCAGGATGCAGACATCGACGAGCCAGTGCAAGACCGCCATGAAGAAGGAGTTTACCAATGAACGCCGCTACCCGTACCCCAGCAGAACTGGAAAAGCAGCTTGCCCGCAAGGAGCGTGACTGGGAATCCATGCTCCGCATCAACCATGACTTTTTTCACTGCTGGCGACGTGCCGCCGAGGACAAGCTCAGCGCGCAGGATGCAAACGACGTACTGATGCGCTTCTGGGAACTGGTAGGCATCGGCACCGGCCAGATGTATCTGGAGCGCGGCGGCAAGCCCGAGGATCTGGAAAAACTCGCTTTCACCATGATGCGCGCCAGCCACGTGATGGGTGAAACCGCCCACATGGCGCTGGAAGACGATGCCAGCGTGCTGGTGCATACCGCCTGCCCGTGGATGGATTCGTTCCGTGACACCGGCGCACCCAATCAGTGCCAGGCCGGCTGCGACCACTGGTTCCAGACCACGATACGGACCATTTCGCCGAATGTGCGTGTGGTTACCGAGAGCGCCCTGCCCGCCGGTGATGCAACCTGCACCCGGCGCTTTTCGATCATCAAGTAAATTTTCCGCCGGCGTCGGCCTCGCACAACGCGCAGGTCGCCGCCAGGCTCAATCCGCCAAGAAAGAGAATCATGCTGCTGAAGGATAAAGTCGCGATCATCACCGGCGCTGGCCAGGGCATCGGTGCTTCCGTTGCTGCCGCTTACGCGCAGCAGGGCGCCCAGGTCGCCGTGATCGACATGAATATCGACGCCGCCGAACAGACGGCTGCAGCCATCCGCGAAGCGGGCGGCAGCGCGCAAGGCTTCGCCTGCAACGTCGCCGACCGTGCCCAGGTCAACACCATGACCGAACAAGTCAGCGCCCGTTTCGGTCGCGTCGACATTCTGGTCAACAATGCCGGCATCACCCGCCCCGCGATGCTGCACAAGATGACCGAGGAGCAATGGCAATCGGTACTGAACGTGCACATGAACGGCAGCTTCCACTGCCTGCAGGCAGTGGTGAACGGCATGATCGAGCGCAAGTACGGCCGCATCATCAACGTCACCTCGACTGCCGGCCTGCTCGGCACCATCGGGCAGATCAACTATAGCGCCGCCAAGGCTGCCATCGCCGGCATGACCAAATCCGCGGCCAAGGAGCTCGGCAGGCACAACATCACCGTCAATGCCATTGCCCCCGGAGCGGCGACGCCGATGACCGAAGTCATCCGCACCGACGATCGTTTCAAGGACAATTATCTTGCCCGTATCCCGCTCGGGCGCTGGGCCGAAGCCGACGAGGTAGCGCCGGCTTTCGTGTTCCTTGCCTCCGACTGGGCCAGCTATGTCACCGGCCAGATACTCGGGGTCGACGGCGGACTGACCATACGTTAACCATTTTCAGAGAAACCAGAGAGAAATCATGAATGCACCAGAAACCAAAAAACTCAAAGCACAATTTTGCTGGGAGGATCCGCTACTGCTGGACCAGCAGCTGACCGATGACGAACGCATGGTACGCGAAGCTGCCCAGGCCTATTGCCAGGACAAGCTGGAACCGCGCGTGCAGGAGGCTTTCCGCAACGAGAAAACCGACCCGGCCATCTTCCGCGAAATGGGTGAGCTTGGCCTGCTCGGCCCCACCATCCCCGAGCAATACGGCGGCCCCGGCCTGAACTATGTCTGCTATGGTTTGATCGCGCGCGAAGTCGAGCGCGTCGATTCCGGCTACCGCTCGATGATGAGCGTGCAATCATCGCTGGTGATGGTGCCGATTTACGAATTCGGCAATGAAGCCACCAAGCAGAAATACCTGCCGAAGCTGGCCACCGGCGAATTGATTGGCTGCTTCGGTTTGACTGAGCCGAACCACGGCTCAGACCCGGGCTCGATGATCACCCGTGCCAAAAAAGTGCCGGGCGGATATAGCTTGAGCGGCAGCAAGATGTGGATTTCCAACTCCCCGATTGCCGACGTGTTCGTGGTATGGGCCAAGGATGATGAAGGCGCAATCCGCGGCTTCGTGCTGGACAAGGGCATGAAGGGCCTGAGCGCCCCCGCGATCCATGGCAAGGTAGCCTTGCGTGCTTCGATCACCGGCGAAATCGTGATGGATGAAGTGTTCTGCCCGGAAGAGAATGCATTCCCCGAAGTACGCGGATTGAAAGGGCCGTTCACCTGTTTGAATTCAGCGCGCTACGGCATTGCCTGGGGTGCCTTGGGCGCGGCCGAAGCATGCTGGCATATCGCACGGCAGTATGTACTGGACCGCAAGCAGTTCGGCAAGCCGCTGGCCGCTAACCAGTTGATCCAGAAAAAACTGGCCGACATGCAAACTGAAATCACGCTGGGCCTGCAAGGCTGCCTGCGACTGGGCCGGATGAAGGATGAAGGCACGGCGGCAGTCGAAATCACGTCGATCATGAAGCGCAATTCGTGTGGCAAGGCTTTGGATATCACCCGGATGGCGCGCGACATGCTGGGCGGCAATGGGGTCTCGGACGAATTCGGCGTGATTCGCCACATGGTCAACCTGGAAGCGGTAAATACCTATGAAGGTACGCACGATATCCATGCATTGATCCTGGGTCGGGCACAAACCGGCATTGCAGCATTCTGATCTTCTGAAGATAAATAAAAAACGGGATTTCCGCCTTGTGCGGAAATCCCGTTTTTTTTACAACCCTGCAAAAACCACCAGCGGCGAGTCAGTAAAAATAACGAGGGCCAGACTGCAGCCTCCCGTTATTTCATGTGCGCCTCCGGCTTTGTTATCCCACCTTCGGCAGGCGCGCCAGCGCTGCCTGGATCGCTTCTTCCGGATAGATGCAATCCTCCAGTTTGCCGCTGAAATAACTGTCGTATGCAGCCATGTCGAAATGGCCATGCCCCGACAGGTTCATGAACAGCGTCTTGGCCTCGCCGCTTTCCTTGCAGCGCAGGGCCTCATTGATGCAGGCGGCGATTGCATGGCTCGATTCCGGCGCCGGAATAATCCCCTCGGCGCGAGCGAACCGGACCCCGGCATCGAAAGTGGCAAGTTGCGGTATCGCCACTGCCTCCAGCAGCTTTTCATGATACAGCTGCGACACCAGCGCCGAATCGCCGTGATATCGCAAGCCGCCGGCGTGGATACTGGGCGGCATGAAATCATGGCCGAGCGTATACATCAGCGTCATTGGCGTGAGCTTGGCAGTATCACCGAAGTCATATGCGTAGTGGCCGCGTGTCAGCGTCGGACAGGAACTCGGTTCCACCGCAACCAGCCGCACGTTCTTGCCGGCCGCCTTGTCGGCGAAAAACGGAAATGCCACGCCGCCGAAGTTGGAGCCGCCGCCGCACGGCGCAAAAATCATGTCCGGATAATCGCCGGCTTTTGCGAACTGCTTCTTCGCTTCCAGGCCGATCACGGTCTGATGCAGCAGCACATGGTTCAACACCGAGCCGAGCGCATAATTGGTGTCGGCGCGCGAGGCGGCCTCTTCCACGGCTTCCGAAATCGCCAGGCCGAGCGAACCGGGATTTTCCGGGTCCGCTTCCAGCGCCGCACGTCCAACCATGGTTTGCATGGATGGGCTGGCGAACACTTCCGCCCCCCAGGTCTGCATCATCGAGCGGCGATACGGCTTCTGGTGATAACTCACCTTGACCATGTATACCCGCACGTCTATCCCGAACATCTGGCCGGCCAGCGCCATCGAGGAACCCCACTGTCCGGCGCCGGTTTCGGTAGAGATGCGCTTGATGCCGGCCTCGGCGTTGTAATAGGCTTGCGCGACCGAGGTATTGACCTTGTGCGAACCAGCCGGTGACACGCCTTCATACTTGTAATAGATTTTCGCCGGCGTACCGAGCGCTGCTTCCAGCCGATGCGCGCGATACAGCGGCGTTGGTCGCCACAACTGGTAAATCTCGCGCACTTTTTCCGGAATCGGAATCCAGCGCTCAGCCGACATTTCCTGCTCGATCAGGGACATCGGAAAGATGGCAGTCAGGGCATCCGGACCGATCGGCTTGCCATCCGGGCCAAGCGGCGGCGCCGGCCGGTTTGGCATGTCAGCTACCACGTTATACCAATGCGTCGGGATTTCTGATTCGTCCAGCAGAATCTTCGTTTGCATCATGGTTTAGCCCTTTCAGTGGCGGGATAGGAGATTCATCATATCCATCCCTGCCAAAAAGTCAAAACCAAAATCATCCAAAAATAATTTAACCTGCAATTTCTTGATCCAGCCTGCAGCAAACCGGAATCATTCTTAATTCGGACTCTGTCAGCCATCAATCCTGGCAATCGGAATGCTCCTGAATTTACCCGCCCCATTTCCGCACCCGGCTTGCGGTTCCGGATAGCAGAGCGGATCGAAGCGATGCAGCAATACCGTTTCCCTCTCGCGCGCCAGGGCGATACTGGCGATCTTTACATGTCCGAAGCCCCTGATCTGCTGCGGGATGCCGGCAAACTCGATTGCCGTCTCGATATTGGTCGGCGTAAGTCGCGGCAACAGTTCCAGCATGCGACGTTCGTAGTTGTCGATCAGTGCGCGCTCCATGCGCCGCTCCTCGGTCCGGCCGAACAAATCGAGCCGGGTGCCGCGTAATTTCCTGCCTTTTGCCAGCACGCGCAACGCATGCATCATCCAGCCACCATAGCTGATCTTGCGCGGCGCTTCACCGGCGCTGCCCAAGCGCGACAACAAGGGAGGCGCCATCCGGAACTCAAGCGTGTAGTCACCTTCGAACTGAGCCGCCAGCTGCTTCTGGAATGCACCGTCCGTGTACAGGCGGGCAACTTCATATTCATCCTTGTAGGCCATCAGCCTGGCGAAATGGAATGCCACCCTTTCCGTCAACCGCAGCTTTGCGCCTGATCCAATCGCAGTCCGCTCCGCTTGCCGCACGCGCTCGATCAGCACCCGATAGCGCTCTGCATAAGCATCATCCTGGTATGCGCGCAGATGTTCGATGCGATGCGCAATCAATTCGTCGATCGTGCGCGTAACGCTCCCGTCATGCGCATCAGCCCCCTGCAGCAGTGCCTGCAGCGCCTGCGGATTGCCGGCGGCAAGCCGCCCCAGGTTGAACGCCATCCGGTTCATCTCCACTGCGACGCCATTGAGCTCGATCGCACGTTGCATGGCGGGTAAACCAATGGGGATCAGGCCGCGCTGCCATGCATATCCCATTGCAAGAATATTGGCGCCAATGGTGTCGCCCAGGAATTGCTCGGCCAGGGTTTGCGCATCAAAAGTTTCGACCCTATCCTTGCCCGCCGCATGCTGCATTTTTTCAAGCAGTGCGCCCATATGCAGATCGGCATCCGGGTTGCTCAGAAATTCCGGTATCGGCGTTTCATGGATATTGGCGACGACGCGGGTGCGGCCGTGTCGCACCGTTTGCAGCGCATCATTCGAAGCGCCAACCACCAGGTCGCACGCCAGAAAGGCATCAGCCTGCTGGGTATCGATGCGCACCTGGTTCAGATCTTCACGCCGTGCGGCGAAACGCACGAACGACAGCACTGCGCCGCCCTTTTGCGCAAAACCCATGAAGTCCAGCACGCTCGAATACTTGTATTCAAGATGCGCCGCCATGGCCAGCAGCGCGCCGACCGTGATGATGCCGGTGCCGCCGATACCGGTGACCATCAAGTCATACGGGCCGGTCCATGCATGCGCCGCAGGCAGCGGCAACCGGTCAAGATGCGCCGCCAGCGCATTGCCGCCGGCTTCGCGCAGCACGCCGGTACGCTTGCGCAGCGCGCCACCCTTGACCACCACAAAGCTCGGGCAGAATCCCTTGGCGCAGGAATAATCCTTGTTGCAGCTGGATTGATTGATCATGCGCTTGCGGCCGAATTCGGTTTCCACCGGCGTCACCGACAGGCAGTTGGATTGCACCCCGCAATCGCCGCAGCCGTCGCATACTGCCTGGTTGATGAACAGGCGCAGATCCGGATCGGCCATGTCGCCTTTCTTGCGACGGCGGCGCTTCACGGCGGCGCAGGTCTGCTGATAAATCATTACCGACACGCCCTTGACCTCGCGCAGCCTGCGCTGCACGGCATCGAGTTCTTCGCGGTCATGGAAAGTGGTGTAGGCTGGAAACAGATGCTTGATCGCATCGTATTTGCGGATATCGTCGCTGACTACCGCAAGCGCCTTGGCGCCTTCCGCCTCCACCTGCCGAGCGATCGCATCCACCGGCAGCGTGCCGTCCACCGGCTGGCCGCCGGTCATTGCCACCGCATCGTTGTACAGGATCTTGTAGGTGATATTCGATTTGGCTGCGATCGATTGCCGGATCGCGAGATACCCGGAATGGTAATACGTGCCGTCGCCAAGGTTCTGGAAAATATGTGGCATGCGGCTGAATTGCCCGTGCGCCGCCCAATCCACGCCTTCGCCACCCATCTGTATCTGGCGAATGGTATTGCGATCCATCCAGCTCGCCATGAAATGGCAGCCGATGCCGGCCTGCGCACACGAACCTTCCGGCACCCGCGTCGAGGTATTGTGCGGGCATCCGGAACAGAAATACGGAATTCGCCGGACGCCATCCGCCGCATTCGACAAGAGCGACGGCAGGGTGAAATCAACCACCTGCCGGCGTCGGTCAAGCGCCGGATTGTGCCGCGCCAGCCAGTTCGCAACCGATTCAATCAGGCGCGACGGCCGTAATTCGCCGATCGCCGAAATCTGCGGCTTGCCTGCAATATCGTGTTTGCCGGTGATGACCGGACGCACCCCATGCGGGCTGTTGTAGAACAGATCGCGCATCTGGGTTTCGACTATCGGCGCTTTTTCTTCCACTACCAGGATCTGTCCAAGGCCGCGCGCGAAATCGACCATGCGTGTCTGCTCGATCGGAAACGACAGGCCGACCTTGTATAGCCGCACGCCGGCAGCCGCCAGGTCGTCCAGCGACAGGCCGAGCCGGCGGAATACTTCAATCAGATCGTAATGCGCCTTGCCGCAAGTGACGATGCCGACAATGGCATGCGGCGCATCAATCACGCGACGATCGATGCTGTTGATGCGGGCAAATGCCCTGGCTGCATCGAGCTTGTGCTGCATCCGTATTTCGATTTTCGGCGACGGCGGGTCCTGGCTACGGTAATGCAAGCCGTCATCGGGCGCTTCATAGCCGGTTTCCTGCCGCACCTGCCGCGCCGATTTCCATGCGGCGACATGCGCCTGCGTGTCGTCGAGATCGACCGTCATGCCGCTTTCGATCACTTCGGACAAGGCAGTAAAGCCGACCCATGCACCGGAAAAGCGCGACAGTGCCCAGCCATACAGGCCGAACTCCAGATATTCGGCGACGTTGGCCGGCGACACGGTGGGCACGCCCCACGCCTGGAACGCGATATCGCTCTGGTGCGACATCGAGGACGATACGCAGCCATGATCGTCGCCGGCGACGATCAGTACGCCGCCGGTCGGCGACGATCCGAATGCGTTACCGTGCTTGAGCGCATCGCCGGCGCGGTCAACGCCCGGCCCCTTGCCGTACCAGTACGCGAAGACGGCATCGACGGTACGCTGCGGATCGGATTCGACCTGCTGCGAGCCGAGTACGGCAGTCGCGCCCAGCTCTTCATTGATTGCAGGCAGAAAGCGCACCTGGTGATGATCAAGAATATCCCTGGCTTGCCACAATGCCTGGTCGACCATCCCCAACGGCGATCCGCGATAGCCGCTGATGAAGCCGGCCGTGTTCAATCCATGCGCGACATCGAGCGCGCGCTGCATCAATGGCAGGCGCACCAGAGCCTGGGTGCCCGTCAGGAAGACCTGGCCTTCAGACGCCAGCAGGTTATCCGACAGTTGATAATCCGAACGAAATTTTGTCTCTTCCATAGTAGTTGCCAACTGTAGTTATCATGCTGCGAGTCTATGCTGCAATCAGAAGAAAATATTTCTTATCCTTTGCCAAAAAAGCTATTATCAAGAATGATTTTCTTTTATTAAAACGTATTGGAGTAAAAATGTCTTCCCTGGATCACTTCAGCATTCGCATTCTTTCCGAACTGCAGCGCGATGCGCGCCAGACCATTCTGCAGATCGCGCAAAAGATCGGCCTCACCAATACGCCGTGCTGGAAACGCGTCAAGGAAATGGAGCGGGATGGCGTGATTCGCGGCTATACCGCGCAGGTCGATCGCGACAAGGTGGGCCTGCTGATCTGCGTTCTGGCGGAAATCAACCTGAACAAGCACACTGAAAAAAATGCCGCTGATTTTGAGAAGGAAGTCGCCGCGTGTGCGCAAATCACCGAGTGCTACAGCACCACGGGCAATGCCGACTACATGATCAAGGTCGTTACCACCGACATCAAGGCGTATGAAACCTTCATGCACAACGTGCTGTTCAAGCTGCCGGGCGTCGAGCATGTCCGTTCCAGCATCGTCCTGCGTGAAGTCAAGTGCGATCCCCGCCTGCCACTGGTGTGATCCGGCTCAATGGCCGAACCAGGGAACGGAAAGAAGAACAACCCTGGAGCGAACCCGGGACTGCGAGGCGGTGTTGCGGAGAATGCCCGCCGCACCCCGGTGGTTGATGTGTTCGCGGCCGCCGCCTCTTGCTGCAGCCTCGGGTCACATCAAGTTAGAGTGGGAGTATAGGCTTGAATGCATGGATATGCGCAATCATTCCGTGGGCGTTTAAATATACAACCAGGTGTATATAAAAGCACTGAAATAGCCGGCGCGTTAGCCGCACGCGCCGGAAAGCAGTATCACGCCAGCTTTTGCACTGCCGTCGACAGTGTTCCCTGGGTCCGATCCTTGATAAAATCGCGATACCGGCGCGTCACGGACATGATGTTCAACAGTAGTGTTACCGCGGTGGCGCCAAACGCCAGCGCGGCTGGATGGGCGAACAACGACGGCCACAATGCCGCCGCAATGCATAACGCCATCGACAGCTGATGCAGCTGCAATTGCAGGCGTTGCCGTTTTTCGGGCAACATGGCTTTTACGTTCGGCAATCCTGCATCCGCGCCGAACATGGCCTGCAAATGAAACCAGGAGAGAAACGGCACGATCTTGCACAGCATGCCGATAATGAAGGACATCGCAACGCCCAGTATCATGAAAACGCCCAGCAGCACTTCCGCCTGCGGGAACACCAGCATCGGAAACTTTTGCGATAGCCACAGCAATGCCGCCAGCATGATGAAGATCATGCCGGTACGCCAGAATTCCAGCGTGACATCAGGCAAGCGGCGGCGCCGTTGCCGCTGCAGGTTGAGCGTTGCGCCGGCAAATACGAGATAGCTCAGCACCAGCAGGCTCATGCAGGCCACGCTCAGCCATATCGGGCTTCCTTCCTGCCAGCGCAGGATCGAATACAGCGCCATTCCGACAAATACGATCGCGGTGAAGCCGCGCATCAGCCAGCGCGGATAGTTGGGTGTGATCTGGAACATCGGTACGACCTGATACGCCACGCCTGCCACCAGCAGTCCGGTCCAGCCCATCAATCCCCAGGCCGGATGCAGGTCGCGCAAGGAGAAGCTGGGCAATGCCGTACCCCATGCGCGACTGGATGCCAGCGTCAGGCCGCACGCCGCCGTAATGGCAAGTGCGCCGATGGCCAGCGACATCGCATACACCGTGGCGTTCCGGTTACGCACGCGCGCCAGGGCCAGAATCATGGCGATCAGAAAGCTGGTTATCCCGACCGCCAAAACCGCTATCGCCCCTTTCAGCAACAGCGGCTGCGCAAACAGGAAGCCAGCGGCAAACAGGAGCGTGCCTGCAATCAGCGCCGGATGCACCAGCGCGGCTACGATGGTAGCCCGAGGCACCGGAACGCCGGCGAGCACCGGCAGCATCTGCATCATTGCTCCCGCCATCACCATGGTCATCGAACCGAGTGTGACAAGGTGGACCGCCGCCAGCGTCGCCTGCGACCAGCGCGACGCAAATATGTCCGGGCCCTGCCACAGCATCAGCATGGAAGCCAGCAGCGCGAATACCGCCGCAGTCAGAAAAAACTTGAACGGCACCCGGATTGGAGGCGCCTGTTGCAGATCAAGACCGGCCTGTTGCATGGCTGCCCATGTCCTTATATATCAGATACTTGTCAAAGGCTTTGCGCGGAAATGATCAGGAAGTTGCGTCATGGCCTTCAAGCAGCGCTTGCGCTTCCGCACCGAACGCCTGATCCATCATGCGATAGAGCATCTGTTCTTCCTTCATGTTGTGCTGCTGCATCAGCACCAGCAGTGTTTCCGACTGACCCAGATAGGCATCGCTATCCTTGTCGGCAACTGCCTGCGCCATTTCGTCCATGACTTTGCGTATTTGCGTATGTTCGGAACGCATCACATAGGTCGGTCCCATTTCCATGCCGGTCTTGCTGTCGAAAGCAGGAAACAGCACCTGTTCTTCGAGTCCGAGATGGCGCTCCATTTCCTTGCGAAATGCATCGTATTCGGTTTTCGCCTTGTCCCATTTGCCCTTGCCGGCACTTTCTTCGGCGACGGCAAACAGGGTATCGCATGCGCGATGGTCGTGTGTCATGAAATTGCTGATGGTGTCCATACGGCCTCCTTAAATGTGTTTGTGATTTTAGAGTGATGCGGGAACGGAAATCGTTGATGTAAGTTAGGTTAATGAAGAGAAGTCAGATGAGTTATTCTTTCGACACAACTACGCAGCGCGGAGATATACCTGATCATGCAGTCATTAAATTTATCCATTGCACGCGCATTACCTGACATCACCATGTCAAGATACGCCACCAACTTTTTCCATCCCCACGCACTGCTGGTTACATGCGGGCAGCGAGGCCGGATTGTAGCAGGCGCAGGTTGTAGCAGGCGCAAATTGTCCTTTTGAAAAATTGAACGGGCTTAATTCAGATCAATGACAATAAAGGAAGGTGCGCTTATTAATGACAGGTTCTTGAGAGGGAGTGCGTATGGCCAAGCTCCGCAGCATCGGGAAATCCACCGTCGACACGACCAGTGATGATCTGCGCGCGCGGGTGCATTTTTGCGCCGAGACCGGCCAGATATGGCTGCATGAGCATCGCATGCTGCTGATCCATGCCGAAGCCCAGGCCCTGCTGCGCAAGGAATTGATCGATACGCTAGGCATGGACCGTGCCCGCGGACTGCTGACCCGCATGGGCTACGAATCCGGCGTGCGCGACGCCGAACTGGCCCGTACCCGCGCCGAGATCACCAACGACCTCGACGCCTTCATGACCGGCCCGCAGCTTCATACGCTGGAAGGGATCGTCAAGGTCACCCGAATCAGGCTCGACATCGACCGCATGGCTGGCAGCTTCTATGCCGAATTCCTGTGGGAACACTCCTGGGAAGGCCAGTGGCACCGGCGCTACTATGGCATCCATTCGGAACCTGTCTGCTGGACCCAGATCGGCTATGCCTGCGGCTATACCTCGACATTCATGGGCCGGCCGATCCTGTACAAGGAAGTCGAATGCGCCGGCATGGGCGATGACCACTGCCGCATCATCGGCAAGCCGATCGAAGAGTGGGCAGACGCGAGCGAATATGCGCATTTCTTCAACCGCGAATCGATTGCAGAACAATTGATCGACCTCCAGACCCAGGTCGTCCAGCTGCGCTCCTCGATTGGCGAAAAGGAAGCCCTGCCGACAGATATGACGGGGAAATCACCCGCCTTCCTGGCCGCCTACGATCTGCTCAAGCAAGCGACCAACAGCCAGATCACCGTCCTGTTGCTGGGCGAAACCGGGGTCGGAAAGGAAGTGTTCGCGCGCACACTGCACGAGCGGGGCACGCGCCGCAGTGCCTCATTTGTCGCGGTCAACTGTGCCGCAATTCCGCAGGACCTGGTCGAATCCGAACTGTTCGGCGTCGAAAAAGGCGCCTATACCGGCGCCCTCGCCTCGCGCCCGGGACGCTTCGAGCGCGCCAATGGCGGCACGCTGTTTCTAGACGAAATCGGCGACCTGCCGCTGGCCGCACAAGCCAAGCTGCTGCGCGTGCTGCAGGAAGGCGAGATCGAGCGGCTCGGCGATCAGAAAACCCGCAAAGTCAACGTACGGCTGATTGCCGCCACCAATGTCGATTTGCGCACCCTGGTCAAGGAAGGCAAATTCCGCTCCGACCTCTACTACCGGCTCAATGCCTACCAGATCAACATCCCGCCGCTCAGGGAACGCAAGGAAGACGTGTCGCTGCTGGCCAAGCAATTCCTGCAGAAATATTCAGCCATCCACGGCAAGCGGCTGCGCGGCTTCACCGACAAAGCCAAGCGTGCGCTGCTTGCCTATGCGTGGCCCGGCAATATCCGCGAACTGCAGAATATGATCGAACGCGGCGTGATCCTGGCGCAAAGCGGCACCCGGATCGAAGTGGAACACATGTTTTCGGCCTACGATGCAGAAGATCCGCTCGAATTCGGGCTCGATATCCACGGCGATCTCAATCTCAATGGCTGGAAGAATGGAAAAAACCTGTGCGAGGCGGTCTTCAACGGTTCCATGACGCTGGACCAGGTTGAGGCGATGCTGGTGGAAACCGCCGTGGACAAGGCACGCGGCAACCTGTCTTCGGCGGCCAGAATGCTCGGGTTGACGCGCCCGCAGCTCGCCTATCGCCTGCGGCGCCTGCATGAGGGCGACGCTGCCAAGGCGGACGCCGGCGCACCCGGCAGGGACGACCGGCTGTCATGAACGAAACGGTGCAACGCTATCTGCAAGAGCATCATGTCGCCACCCTGGCCACCAGCGGCGAAGATCTCTGGGCCGCAGCGGTATTCTACGTCAGCGACGGCTACATCCTGTATTTCCTGTCATCGCCAGCCAGCCGCCATTGCCGCAACCTGGCGCACAATCCACGCGTGGCGCTGACCATCCAGGAAGACTACGCCGACTGGCCGGCCATCAAGGGCGTGCAGCTGGAAGGCATTGCCGTTGAAATCGCCGGTGACGAAGAAGCCCATGCGCGCCGGCTATACGGGCAAAAGTTTCCGGTGGTCGGCAAGCTGGCGCAAGCGCCGGCAGCAATCGTCAAGGCCATGGCGAAAGTGCGCTGGTACAAGATAATGCCGCAACGGCTTTATTTCATCGACAATTCAACCGGCTTCGGGCACCGCGACGAGATTGACCTGGCAGGATGAATCATCGGCTTACCCCCGGTCTACGCTAACCTGGCACTGCCGACTGCCAGCGAGAATCCAGCGATTTTTTAGCATAGGCGAGCTGAGATCCATTGCCGTTAAAAACCGTTCAAGTCTGTAAAAATGCTCTCTCTTCTCCATCCAGCATCAGACAGGTCAATATGCCGCTGGTATACGCACCGGTGTCGATACCGATGCGGTTATGCCGCACTTCCGGTTCTGGCGTGATGGAATGCCCGTGCACTACCGTTGCGCCGTGGTCCACGTCCGATTCCAGGAAGCGGCCGCGTATCCACATCTGATCGTGATCGCTCTGCGCATCGAGCGCCACACCGGGGCGGATACCGGCGTGCACGAAATGGTAATCACCCTCGTGATGGCTTGCCTTGAGATTACGGAGAAATGCAAGATGCTCTTCGGGTAGCGCATCGGCAAAACGCCGGCGCAGTGCTTCCATGCTCTCGCCATCACGCGCCGCCCGGTCGGCAGCCGCGACACCATAATGGGCCAATGCATCCAGGCCGTCATAGTCGAACCAGTGCCGGCCTGCATCCAGCTCTCCGCCCAGGTAACGCAGGGCCAGATCCTCATGATTGCCTTTAAGCGCCACGATTTCGCAACCGTCCGGGCGCCATGCCAGCACTCTCTCTATTACCCGGCGCGAATCCTTGCCGCGGCTCAGGTAGTCGCCCAGATAGATGACAACCTTGCGCCGCGCGCGCCGCATGCCGGCATCGATGGCGATGCCTTGCTGGATGTTCGCCAGCAGATCGTAGCGGCCATGGATGTCGCCAATGACATAGATTGCCGTGTCGGGAGGCGTGCTGCCGCGTGGCCGGCGCATCCCTGCGGAAGGCCGGCAGTCGGTCCAGTGCAGACGGGGGGTGCTCATGTCGCGACGCGCAGCAGCTCCTTGCGTGGCCCGGTCCGGTCCTCGCCGGTCCAGCGCTGAAACAGGTCATGCTCGACGCCAACCTGATCCAGCGCCTTGCCGATGCTCTGGTGGACGATATCCATGATCGTTGCCGGCTTGTGATAGAAGGCCGGCATCGGCGGCAAGATCACGCCGCCGCAATCCGCCACGCGCGACATCAGATCGAGATGCCCCTTGTGCAGCGGGGTTTCGCGCACCATCAGCACCAGCGGCCGCCGCTCCTTGAGCGTGACATCGGCTGCCCGCACCACCAGGTTGTAGGTAAACGAGTTGGCAATGGCCGACAGCGTCTTGACAGTGCAGGGCGCAACGATCATGCCACGCGTGCGGAACGAACCGCTGGCGACGGCGGCGCCGACATCCTTGTTGCTGTAGACCACGTTCGCCAGCGACCGGACATCGTCAAGCGTGTATTCGGTTTCGATGGCCAGGTTCATGCCCGCGGCTTCGCTCACGATGAGATGCGTTTCCTGGCCCAGATCCTTCAGCACACGCAGCATTTCCACACCATAGATCACGCCGGTTGCGCCGGTAATCGCTATTACCAATGGCAGACTCATGTTTTTGCTCCTCCTGTCAATGTCGCTGCATGGTACATCTATGCCGCCTTCTGCGCTTCTGCCGATTCGCTGACCGGGAAGCCGGCTGCTTCAAGCGCCTGCACCACATCGGCTGTCGCGGCTCCGCGAAACCGCAAAATCACCGTTTTTTCCGGACCGTCGGCATCGGCGCGCTGCGTGGTACGTCCGATCGGATAGATTGCCTGCAGTACCGCGCACGCCCCTTCCGCCGCGTCGGCAATCCGCCCCAGTACGCCGGGGTCGAGCCGCAGCGGCGCCAGGGTCACGCCATTGCGCTCCTCCCAGGCGCCCATGCAATGCGCCGCCAGCTGAAAAATCTCGTTGGCCGATATCACGCCCACCACCTGCTCTCCTTCCATTACGGGAAACTGGGCAACGCCCAGCTGCCGTCCCTTGAGCAGGCAGAATTCCATCGTGTCGTCGCTGCGTACCGTAGCCGGATTGCGCACCATGACGTCACGCACCCGTAACCGGTTGACGAAGAAATTGAACTCGTCCGGGCTTTGGGTACGCAGCACGAAATGGCCCATGCGCAACATGTTGGCGCGCGTCACCAACCCACGCAGGCGACCCTGGTCCATCACCGGCAGCACATGCAGGTTGTTGTCGCTAAGCAGGCGCTTGGCTTCCGATACCAGCGTATCGCTTGGAATCGTCATTGGGTTGGCTTGCATCCAGTTACGTACGATCATGTCTGCTCCTCCTTACTGAAACAAAAACATCACGCTGCCTGCATCAGGGATTCGAGGTGCTGCCTGAGCGCTTTCTTGTCCACCTTGCCGGAATCGCCGACCGTCGGCATGACGTCGATCAGCTCCAGCCGTTCCGGCCATTTGAATTTGGCGACCTTTTTCGAACCGAGGAACGTCTTCACTTCTTCCAGGGTGATCGTTGTTCCCTTGCGCGGCGTGACGAAGGCGCAGGCACGCTCGCCGAATTCGGCATCCGGCATCGCAACTACCGCAACGGCGCCGACCGCTGGATGCTCATTCATCAGGCCCTCGACTTCAGCCGGATAGATGTTCTGTCCGCCGCGAATGATGACGTCCTTTTGCCGGCCCAGTATCCAGAGGCAGCCCTGGTCGAACTTGACGACATCTTCAGTAGTACACCAGCCGTCACGGTCGAACACGTCCGCCGTCATCACCTCGTCACGGTAATAACCGGCTGGTGAATGCGGCCCGCGAAACCACAGCACGCCGGGTTCGTTCGGCGGTGCTTCGCGGCCATCTGCATCCAGCAGCCTGACCTTGTTGCCAGGCAGCATGCTGCCCACCGTGAGGCGGCGCAGTTCACCCGGGTCGCTGACACGACAACCACTGACCGAACCCTTGTCCTGCGTGCCGAGGTCGGAGGTAATAACCGCGCCGAACCGCGCTTCAGCCTCCTGCGCCAGCTGCGGCGACAGATAACCGCCGGCGGAGCGAATGAAGCGCAGCGACGACAGGTCGTATTTTTCAACATCCTTTTCCAGCATGCGCACCAGATGGGTCGGCACCACGCCGATGGCAGTCACCTTTTCGCGCGCCATGGTTTCCAGCGCCAGTTCCGGGCTGAAATCCTCCAGCATCACGGTCTTGGCGCCGCACAGCGGCGCGGCAAAATACGTCAGTGTGCCAGCCGCACCGCCAGCATGCGGCGCGATCGCCATTGTCACGTCGTCGCTGGTCAGTTGCCACAGATCGATGCGGCCCTTGGACGTGCATACGCGCGGCGCCAGCGGCCATTCGACCAGCTTCGGCAGCCCAGTGGTGCCGGATGTAGTGGTCAGCAGCGCAACATCGAAGAATGGGTCGAAGCGACGCGCATCGAGCGCCTTGCCATCGATCTTCATGCAATATTCCTGCGCGGTCCGGGTCAGCGAAGCAGTGCCGGCCGGCGCATCGGGCGGAATGTCGTCATCGAACAGATAAATTTTCTTCAGCGACGGAAAGCGTCCCATCAGCTCCTTGTACATCGCCAGATAGTCGAAACCGCGAAATACGGTGGGAATCACGGCGACTTCCGCCTGGGTTTTTTCCAGCATGTATTCCAGTTCGTTCTGGCGCAAGGTGGCGAATGCGGTGAGCGACACCAGTCCGGCACGCTCGGCTGCCGCCCGCGCCAGGAAGCCATATACGCTATTGGGCGCCTGGATGATGATGCGCGCGCTCTTCGGAATACCGGCATCGACCCAGGCACTGGCGATGGCATCGACCTGCTGCTTCGCTTCGCTCCAGGTAACCCGGTATTTCGAATCGACCAGCGCCTCGCGGTCGCCGAATTCGCGGGCGTTGCGCTCGTAGAAATCGTAAAAAGTCTGGTTGGTCCAGTAACCGTCGCGAACGAATTCATCGACCATCGGCTGGGTATAACGGATGACTCTCATGCATCGGCTCCAGTAGCTTGGCGGGTGCGCCATGCGCACCCTGATTAGCCATGACAGCATGGCGCGCCCGGCGCACCATGCCACTTCTTACTTGCCGCCCTTGGCCTTGTCCTTCACTTCCGGCCGTGTCAGGCGTCCGATCATGCCGGCCACCGGGCTTGTACCTGCAAAGCCATACTCGTTCCAGCGATCGGATACTTTTTGCAGCACGGCACGATCCATGAAGATTTCGTTCGGCTTGTTCTCCCACTCGTAGGGCGTGCAGGCATCCAGGATGATGCGGCTGGTGATGTCGCGCGCCTCGATCGGCAGGCCCGGGTCGAGCGGCGTGGAGCGGCCGCGGTCGATGATCTGGGCCGAGCGCTTCGGGTCGAAGCGGGTCGACAGCGCCCACCAGATGCGATCCCAGTCGTCGGCTTCGATGTCGTGATCGACCACGATCACGCCCTTCAATCCATAGTGGCCGGTGGTAGTCGCGATGACCGCATTGCCGACGTGGTTGGAGTGGCCCGGATACATCTGCTTGACCGAGACCACGGCCCAGAACCGGCCGCATGTTTCCGGTGGTATGTAGACGCTCTGGATCCCTGGCACCTTCATGGTTTCCAGGTCATGCCACAGCGTGGCGGTGCGGTTCAGCGACTGGATCATATGGATGTCGTTGATCGGCTTGCCCACGGTGGTGGCCCACATGATCGGCTTGTTGCGATGCAGGATGCGCGCGATGCGCAGCACCGGCTTCGGATAATCCTTGCCCTTGTTGCCCGAGTAGTAGCCGGTGTATTCGCCGAACGGCCCTTCTTCCATCAGCTCGTTCGGATCGATCCAGCCTTCGCAAATGATTTCGGCATTGGCCGGCAGCGTCAGTCCGGTCAGATCGGACTTGAACACCGGCACCGGCCGGCCGCGCAGCGAGCCGGCGACGTCGTACTCGTCCACCTCCGAACTGACCAGCGTCGAACTGGCCAGGAACAGCACCGGATCGGTTCCCACCACATACGCAGCTGGCATCAGCTCGCCGCGCGCCTGGTACTTCTTCATGTGCATGTCGCCATGCTTGCCCTTGATGATCTGCGAACCCAGGATATTCTTGCCCAGCACCTGGGAGCGGTAGGTTCCCAGGTTGGTCCAGCCGGTATCCGGATCCTGGGTCACCAGGAAGCCGGACGTGACGAAAAAGCGGCCGCCGTCATCGGGGTAGAACCACGGCGAGGGGAACATTTCGACATCGACCGCATCGCCGGTAATGACGTTTTCCATGACCGGCGGATTGTCGACGAACTCGGGCTTGACCATCTGCTTGGTGGTCAGCTCCATCCATTTCTTCGAGAGCTGGCTCATCGACAGCGACGGGTCCTGTTCCAGCGCAATGGCCAGCCGCTGCGAGGTAGTGAATGCACTGGTAAATACCGGAATGTCGTAGCCCTTGACGTTGTCGTATATCAGCGCCGGGCCCTTCTGTTCTTCATTCACTTTCGACACGTGGCTCAGCTCGAACTTCCAGTCCACTTCGGTCTTTACGTGGTGTATCTGGCCATGTGCCTCGAGCGCTGCGATATAGCTGCGAAGATCGTCAATCGGCTTTACTTTGGTGCGGTCATCCATAATGTCTCCGTAAATTTCAGATGTTGTGGAAATGCGGTTACTTCTACTGCAATCGTTTTCCCTGCAGCATGCCGGCCAGGATGTAATCCATTGCGGAGGCACCCTTGCCGACAGCCGGCTGCGGCCGTTCGCTCCATACCGTTTCGGGGCGTGCCTGCAGGATGAAGATGTTGCCGCCGACCGGCAAATCCTTGTCCACCGCCCATTCAATATCCATTGCGCGCCCGTAGTGCTTCTCGATCTGCTTGCCCATCCAGGCCAGCTCGGTGATTTCGTCATCGAGCAGCGACTGCACCTTCTGCCGTTCGGCCGGGATATCGACCGCCTGGGATTTCTGCGTCTTCAGGTCAACCGTGTAGCACATCTCTTTTTGCGAAATGGTGCGCTCAAGAACATCGAGCGTGACTTTATTGACAACGAAATTATCCGGCGTCACCTCTCCCGACACGACCGATTCGCCAAAGCCGAAATTCGAATCGATCACGATGACCGAACGGTCGCCGTTAGCCGGGTGGACGGTGAACATCACACCCGCCGTGTACGAGTTGGCCATCTTCTGCACGCCGACGCTGATCGCCATGCGGTCCTCGTCAAAGCCGATATTGGCGCGGTAGGCAATCGCTCGCCCCGTGTACAGGCTGGAGATGCAGCGGCGCATGTGATGCAGTACTTCATCGACGCCGCGCACCCAGAGATAGGTATCCTGCTGGCCGGCAAAACTGGCGCCGGCCAGATCCTCGGCGGTGGCGCTGGAACGCACCGCCACCGGCACCGCAGGCATGCAACAGCGCACCGAAAGGCTACGGTAATTCTCCGCAACCAGATCCTCGATTTCTGTCGAAAATGGCTGTGCTTCGATCATTTCCCGAATGGCGGTGCTGGTCTGCTCCAATGCGTCCATATCCGACACATCGAGGCCCGCCAGCATGCGCTGGATCTCCTGCTCCAGCCCCGCCCGGCTCATGAACCGCCGATACCCTTCGGTGGTCAGTGCAAAACCGGGCGGCACCCGCACCCCGGCGTTGATCAACTCGCCGAGCGAAGCGCATTTGCCGCCCACCAGCGGTACCGACTCCTTCAGGCATTCCTCGAACCAGCAGACCTTGGGCAGACTTGCGCCGGCTTGCCCATGGTTTCCCGTTCTCCGTTCCATTCCCGTAACCGCGCCATGCATGACCATCTCCTTCTTGCGTATGCCGGTTTAGCGAATAATCGTAACGACGCCGGACGAGCCGTCGACCCGCAGTTTCATACCGCTCTTGATGACCTTGGTGGCATGGCCGGTACCGACAATGGCCGGCATGCCGTATTCGCGGCAGACGATGGCCGCATGGCTCATGATGCCGCCGACATCGGTAATGCAGGCCCCAATGGTGGCGAATGCCGGCGCCCAGGACGGGGATGTCGTCGGCGCCACCAGAATTTCGCCTTCCTGCAATTGCCGGATCTCGTCGGCGCTGCGACAGACGCGTGCAATACCCTCGACAATGCCCGGGCTGCCGGCAAACCCCTTCAACTCGGTAATGCTGTCCGGTTCCGTAATCTCCTGCACTGCCGACCAGTCGGCCAGTGAATTGTTGGTGACGCCCCACAGCACGATGGTGAACGGCTCCTGGATCACTTCCGGCGCGGTGCCCAGAGCAGGCGGTGCGCTCCAGTCGCGGAACTTCTGCATCACGCCCTTGCGCCATTCAATTTCCGGCGGCCATGTCTTCGTGCCGCGCGGCTTGACGCCGGTGGCCCAGGCCGTCACCATGTCCCACAGGCCCTGCTTGATCTCGTCACGGCGCAGATACCAGATATCCTCGACGTCGTTGATCAAGCCGTGCTCCTGCATCAGCACGGCGACTTCGCGCATCTTGTTCCAGAACAGCGAATGGAACCAGTGTTCGACGTAGAACAGATGATTTTCCACATACGGAAAGACGGTCCGCGCCGTGCCCAGTAAATCGTCGAACGTCTTACGATCCTCGTCGCTCGCGATCAGATCGCGATACTCGGCGGTGATGCGGTCGCGTTCGGCGCGCACCTTCTCCATCGGACGTTCAATGCTGGCACCCTGCCGCAGCTTGCTGATATAGGTAACGATGCCGGACAGCGGAATATTCAGGTCGTCATTCCAGCTGCGGTCCTTGTGCGACCAACCGGTACCGGAAGAAACATGGAACCACGGATAACGCGCCTGCTCAAGCGCGGCAAGCCATGTCCGTCCCCGTTCCGACGCTTCCAGCAATGGCTTGACCTCGGTCCATTCGCCATTGGAAACGAGGACATTATCGACATCCAGTTCAATCGCTTTTTTCGCCAGCGTCTTCAGTTCTTCATCCGGGCGGTACATGATCACGTCGATGCCGGAGATCATCTGCGTCACGCGCTGCAGCGGGATGCTGGGAAACTGCTTCTGCATGAAATCCATGAAGAACACGTAGGCGGCGTAGCCCAGGTTGAGGAATTCAAAGTGGTACTGCCAGCACTTGATGCCGAGATTGATCAGGTCGTCATACGCCTTGATCAGGTGATAGCCTTCCGACTCGCCGGTCGAATCGGTCACCACGCTGATGTCTTCCAGGTCGGGCAGGCGCGGAACCTGCAACGCCACCAGCTCAGCGATGGTGGCCTCCATCTTCACCTTCCACTTGGCTTCGAGCGCATCCCAGTTCTTGTAGTAGTAACCGGCGCGCTCCATGAAGTTCGGTACGCGGCTTCCGATTTCCGCGCCATCCTTGACCGGCACCGGCGAGATGTAAACGTAGCCGTTAATGATGCGGTGGTCGACGCCGCGCACCGGCGGCACCTGGAAGATGCGGTTGTTGTACTGCGACAGCGCGAGGTACCATGCCTCGTCCCAGATGGTGTCGAACGGATAGATCGGTTCCGGATAATGCAGGCCGTCGTAGAACCAGAAGGTCTGCTCCTCGTAGCCTTTTCGCTCCTGGTCATCGGTCACAAATTGATATTGATACGGGTACATCCGTTCCCAACCTTCGGTACCCGGAATAGTCTTGATATCGTGCGGATTCTGAAATTTCATTCTGTCTCCTCTTCTGATTTTTGGACGCCTGTTGGCTACCCGCATGGCGTTCTTTGCGCCACTGCGTATGAGTGCCTATACGCATGGAGCGTGCCAGTGGTCGTTTTCGTCTATCGGAGGAGAATCGGCGCAGCAGTTGCGAAATGCCTCTGCCGGTCATGCGCCAAGCGGTTTTCGCGAATCGGAAGAGAAGTCGAAGCGGCCAGCCGCGGCTTTCGACATGAATTGATACAGGTGGTTGTATTTTTAAATTGGCGCGTATTTACTGCGAATATAGATATGTTTATCTATATACTCCCTGTTTTTTATGAATTAACCGCCATCTGGCGAATGAGACGAATCACCATGCCATACCCTGTCGCCGCTAGCGGGCAACCGATTGGCGGTTGATCATTTCATAATTATTGTTGCCCTTCGAACGGGTATTTTCACCATTTGGTGAAATCGCGAAAAAGGCGAATGCAGGCAGCAGGCAAGCTGCGGGGAAGATTGGGAAAGCTGGGTTCAGGCGACCTGGACTGCGCCTGCGAAACAATCCGGGCGCACAAGGAAAATGAAGGATGCGGCGGCGGCATTGCAACCCACCCCGGTCTGTCGTTGAAGGGAAAGGAATGTTCAATTCCTTTCCTGTTCGTTCCGGGTCTATAACTGGTCAGGTCTTTTCTGTCTCCTGCTGTTCCGCTGTTTTGCGCGGCATCCAGAATATCGGCTTGCCGGGATCCGCATTCATCGATTGCCGGTGGGCCGGTGCAGCATCAGGGTTGGCCATCGCGGTCTGTCGGGCGCGCTGGATGGCATCCGCCAGTTTTTTCGGATCGCGTTCTTTGCCGCTTTCGATAATGTTGTCGAAAATCTTCCGGAAGTTCTGCATGCCGGTGGCATGCGCTTCGCCATAACCTCTGGTCAGGCGCGCGCATTGCACGATTTCCATGGCCAGTTCAAGATCCAGCACTGCGAATCCGAGGCGTTTGATCGCGCCGAGCCAGCGGTCCATCAGCGCCTGTTCCGCCTGGTAGCGTGAGGTACGCCTGCGCCACGGCTTCAGCCAGCTGACGCCGCGCAGCAGCAAATAGCCGCTCACGGTGCTGGTTTTGATGTGCAACGGCCTGGAAAGGGATTTTTCCCGGTTGTTCTTCGCCGCCCATTTACGCAAACGCTCCGCCATGCGCGGAGTCAGGATGGAACAGATTTCTTCCAGGCCCGGTTTCAGGTACTCGGTCACCGTCACCGTTTCGTCCGGCCTGGCGCCGACTTCCTTGCGCAAGCGCTGAAAGCGGCTCTTGCGCGTTTTCAGGTCGGCGACCCGGATGATGTCTTCATAACTCATCCACAGCGCCAGCAGGCGCCCGGTCTCGCAGGCCAGCTGGTAACCGCCAGGACCGCCGCCTGCTTCGCGGTCGAGCGCGATGATCGGCTCCATGCGGGTCAAATACAGGTCGGCGTAGGCCGCATCCTGGTAATCGGTCAAGCGCGCCACGCCGGCATTGATCACATCAAATGTTTCCGGAGGAAAGCGGCGTTGCACACGCTCGGCCGGCGTTTCCTTTGCTGCCGGCGCCGCAATCGGCGCGGCGACGGCTTCGCCCGCCGCATGCGCATGGCCGGCGGCAAACCCGCGCAAACTGGCTTCGGCGCTTTTGCCTGCCGCACGTATCGCCTGTTCGCAGGCGGCGCGCGTCAAGGGCAGCACACCCGAGCCGCACAGCGCACCAAATAGCACTGCATTGACCATGGTTCCGGATTGACGCGCCAATTGCGCCATGTCGAACAGCACGGCGCGTTGTGCTCCGGTGCGCAATGCCGCCAGGATTTTTTCGCTGTCAGTGCGGCCATCACCCGGGATGACTTTTTCCGCTACCGAATAGATGCGATGAGTGGATGCGATCAGGGTCGTGCTGTCCGCGCTGATATAGCTATTCTGCAAGGCCCGCCCGGCTTCGGCCAGCTCGGATGCGGCCATGATATCGACTGCACCCGGTGTCGGCGTCAATGCCATGACCGGCAGACGTCCGCCCAGATCGCACGTCGGCACAGGGTAGATTTCGACATAATAGGTGGTCGCGCCGGTGCGCTGCGATACGCCGGGAATCGACGTGCTCTGCACCGGGAAATCGCATGCTGCTGCGGCGTTGACCAGCCAGTCGGCGAGTACGCCTCCGCCCTCGCCGCCCAGCGCGGCAATCAGGATCGTGACCGGACGCAGCGGCATCATGATGGGTGGATTCATGCTGTTTCTCCCGGTGTTTCGCTTTGTGTTTCGCCTTGCAGGCGGCCGATGATGCCGCTGCGCACGCGGTCCAGCAGCCGGTCTAACCAGCTCGCATTCCGCTTGATTTCAGCCTTGTAAAACGATGGACACAGCGTCGCGGCGTGCGCCACCTCGCCGCACGTTCCACAACCGACGCAACTGTTGTCAACGGTGGTGACAGGATCGGTACAGAGCGGATCGGGATTTTCCTTCAGGGTCAGCGACGGACATCCGGAAAGCCGCATGCAGGAACGATCGCCGGTGCAGATATCTTCGTCGACGCCAAAACGGGTGCGCATGGTCGTTTGCTGCTGCGCCAATTTCAACGCATCTTCGACCCGTACGCGACGCTGCCGTTCGAGCTGGCATTCGCCTTCGGCAATAATGATTTTCAAGCCTTTTTCCGGCGTGTCGAGCGCTTCGCGCATGACGCCCATCATGACGCCGACTTCAAAGGTGCGCACCGTGCGTATCCATTTCACGCCCATGCTTTGCAGCACGGCATGCATGTTGATTTCCGTCGATGCCTGCGAATCGCCAGTATAGGTCGATGCAATCTGCTGTGCGCCGGTGGCTGAAGCGTAGCCGTTCTTCATGATGACGAGCACGCTGTCATCGTTGCGGAAGACCGCATTCGCGATACCCGTAGTGAGACCCTGATGCCAGAAGCCGCCGTCGCCCATGATGCTGACCGTGCGCTTGCCGAACAGCGGCGCAACGCCAGCCGATCCGGCCAGGCCGAGCCCATAGCCGACTACCGTGTTGCCCAGACTGAAAGGCGCCAGCGTGGAAAAAGTATGGCAGCCAATGTCTGCGCTGACATGGATCTTGCCAACCTCCTTTTCAACCAGCTTCAGCGCGGAAAACACGGGCCGCTCAGGGCAGCCGGTGCAAAAACCGGGCGGCCGCGGCTGCACCAGTTGCGCCGCCTGCATCTCGGCGCTCTGCTTTTGCGCTTCGGTCAGCTTGTTGCGTACTTGCGCTACCTGCCAGTGATCGACGCCATCCGGCACGCACAATTGCAGAAACTCGGTAAGGCCCTTCAACACGGCTTCGCCGGTATATTCGCCGGCTGCCGGCAACACTTCCTTGCCGATCACGTAGGTATCGTTGATGTCAGCACGGCGCAGCATCGAATTGATCGCTTCCTCGATGAAATTCGGCTGGCCTTCTTCCACCACCAGCACCGCACGCTTGCCATTGCAAAAGCGCGTGACTTCTTCCGGGATAAGGGGATAGGTGACATTGAGCACATACAACGGCACCGAAGATACGCCAAACGCATCCGCCAGGCCCAGCTGCTGCAACGAACGGATCACGGTGTTATACAAGCCGCCCTGCAGTATGATGCCGGCTTCGCGAATGCTGCCCTCGAAAATTTCATTCAAGCCTTGCTCGCGGATGAATTTCACTGCAGCCGGCAGGCGCGACGCCACCTTGTGTTTTTCCTGCGTATAGTTGGACGGCGGGAGCGGAATCACGCCGAAATTGAATAACGGATTCTTCAACTGGTTCTTGCCGGAGAATTTCGGTGCCCGGTTATCCTTGCATACGAAACTGCCGTGCACATGGCAGGCGCGAATCCGCAATTCCAGCATCACCGGCGTATTGCTCGCTTCCGACAACTGGAAGCCTTTTTCCACGATGTCAACGATGGATTGCAGATTGGGGCGCGGATCGAGCAGCCAGATCTGCGACTTCATCGCGATCGCATGGCTGCGCTCCTGGATCACGGACGACCCTTCGCCATAATCCTCGCCCAGCACAATCAGGGCGCCGCCTTTGACGCCGGCAGACGCGACGTTGGAGAGCGCATCCGATGCGACATTGGTGCCGACAATCGATTTCCAGGTAACCGCACCGCGTACCGGATAATTAATGGATGCAGCGAGCATCGCGGCTGCACCCGCCTCGTTCCCCGCCACTTCAAAATGCACCCCAAGCTCCGTCAGGATGTCGCTTGCATCGCCCATCACATCCAGCAGATGCGACACCGGCGCTCCCTGGTAGCCGCTGACATAACTGACGCCGGATTGCAGCAACGCCTTGGTAACCGCAAGTATGCCTTCGCCATGAAAAACCTGGCCTTTTCCCAGCCTGAGGAGCTCGACTTCTTTCTTGAACGATTTTTCCATTGCAGCACCCTTAAACTGTTGCGCGCGATCCGGAGGGAGGAAATTAACGTATTCCGCAATACAGAGCAGTGCACGTTGCACGAATTATACATGATATATATTGCATACAAAATACTGCAATATAATGCATACATTGTTGCATATCTTCACGTAAAAATCTGCACTGTGCTGATTTTTCGCTGTGCAGATTTTTCATGAAGATATGCAATGAGATGACAGGGGAAACCGGAAGACATGCCGGCAGCACATGGAAAACCCGTTGCATCGTTGAGCAGATGCGGAACAGGTTTAGCCCTGTGCTACCTTTTTTGCAAGGTTATGCCAGCGAAGGATGCTTGTCCTTTGCCAATCCCTCGATGAAGGTGACATTGCGTTGGAGCGACGCCTTGATGTGATCTACCTGTTCGGTTGACAGATGGCGATATTTGCCCAGCGCCTTGAGATAATCTTCAATCGGCAATGCGTCCTTGAGTGGACGGCTCAGTTGCAGGCCGTCGCGGGGGTTGAATTCCCATAGCATCACGAAATTGGTTTCAACCGCCTTGCGTGCCACCTCGATATTTTCCTGCGAGGGAAAACGCCAGCCGGTAGTGCAGGGCGAATAGATATGCAGGTACGCAAAGCCGACCTTGGAGGCAGCAATCGCCTTGTCGAGCTTGTCGTACAGGTCTTCCATAAAGGCGGTCGACGCCGTCGCGACATAAGCACAGTTATGCATCATCATCAGCACCGGCATGTTCTTGGCATCCTGCGTCTTGCCCTTGCCATGCTCGCCGACCGGCGTGGTGGTGGTCCATGCCCCGAACGGCGTGCACGAGGAACGCTGCATGCCGGTGTTCATGTAACCTTCATTGTCAACGCAGACAAACAAGATCTGCTCGCCGCGCTCGGCCGCACCCGACAGCGACTGGAAGCCGACATCGGATGCGCCGCCATCGCCGGCCAGCGCCATTGCATGCACTTCGCGCCCCTGGCGCTTGTAGTGACGCTTGATGCCGGTCAGCATCGAAGCGGTATTGGTCAGCAGCGGGTGAAATACCGGTACCTTGGTGCCGGTCAGGCCGTTGTAGCCGACCGAGCCCATGCCGGGAATGCAGCCGGGCGGCGTGGCCAGTACTGTTTCCGGGCCGACGCGTCGCAGCGTATGGCGCATGATCAGTTCGGTGTTGCAGCCCTGGCAGCCGGCAAGTCCCGGTACAAACAGGTCTTCCAGGCCGCCGACTTCGTTATAGATGTTCGAGGTGGTAATGAATTTCAGTGCACCACGCTCGCAGGCCTTGACACAGGCCGGATCGCCGCCGCAACCATCGCACTTCACGACGTGGCCGGCCGACTTGTTGTGCACGATGCCGCCGTAGGAACAGCCGACGGTGCACAACAGGCAATTCACGCATTTCGAATTATCCCATTCGATAATGCCGGTCTCCATATTCTTGGTCAATGCACCAGCCGGACAATCTGCAACGCATTTCGGATCAGCGCACTGGCGACACATGGCCAGGTCGAAACCACCGTCGAAATCGGGAACAATCTGAATCCGCGAATTGATCAATTCGCTGCCGCCGCTCTTTACTTCGGCGCATGCGATCATGCAGGCATTGCATCCATCGCAGGATTCCGGCTTGAAAGCAATGGTATTGTAGGCTGCGCCCATCTATTATCTCCAGGTTTTCGACATCAGCACCCGCGCCGTGCGCTGCGGGTCGGCCAGGAATTGATCCCGCAACGGGGCAAGATCGGTGCGGCGTAAAATCAACTGCCACATCACGCCCGGATCAAACGCCGCATTGATGCCGAAAATGCCGGTAAGTCGGTCGTCTTTCATGACAATTTTGAGGTATCGCTTGTTTGGTGCATCGATTTCAAGCGCCACTGCTTCGCCTTCGTTCTGGCTGCCGACGGAAACCGCCTGCTGGCCGAAGAAAGTATAGGTGTTGAGAGGGACGCCGCCCGGGTAATTCCGGATGGCAGGATCACCGGCCATTGCCATGCCGGCAATTTTTCCCTGTTCGACCGCATCCGGCAAAATACCGTTGATGATTTTTGCACCATCGTAAAAGCCACGTGCCTGCGCAACATCGCCGGCAGCCCAAATGTTGCCAATGCTGGTACGCATGGTGTCATCCACCACAATGCCGCGATCGGTTTGCGCGCCGGAGCCCTGCAGATAATCCATTACCGGCGTAACTCCGGTGGATACCAGCAGCAGATCGGCTTGCAGTTCGGTACCATCGGCCAATGTCACGCAGGCACCCTTGCCCTGTTCGCCGGGCGCCAGCTTGACCACCTTGTTACCCATCAGCAGGCGTACGCCCTTGGCGGTAAATGCGCTTTCGATAATGGAAGCCGCGTCATGATCAAAATAGCCGGCCAGCACCGTCGGCTGCATTTCGACCACAGTCACTTGTGCACCGCCCTTGGCCAGATTCTCTGCCGCGTGCATGCCGACCAGGCCAGCACCAAGCACGATTGCCTGGCGCGTTGTGCCAAGCGCCTGGCGTAGACGCAATGCATCGTCAAGGCTGCGCAAGACATGGAATTCCACCGTATCCAAGCCGGGAATCGGCGGCAACTGCGGCGCTGCGCCAGTGGCAAGCAGCAGTTTTTCGTAACTGATCCCTGCGCCGTTTGACAGGCTGACGCGATTATCCGAAGCAGCAACGCCGGTTACCGACACCCCCTTCAGATAATCCACCTTGTGCTGCAAAAAATAGTCTTCGTTGCGCAGAAACACTTTCTGCGGATCGGAACGGCCGGATACGACATACGGCAATACCGTAGGAGAATAAGGCAACGCATCGTCCTTCGATATCACCGTGACGCTGCCTGTTTCATCGTGCATCCGGATCGCCTGCACTGCAGCCAGTGCTGCATGGCTGGCGCCGACGATCAGATATTGCGTTTGCTGCATGGTCCGGCTCCTAGTCTTTTTCGTTCAGCCACACGGTTTCGCCCGGCGCGCCGCCGTTGGCCATTGCCGCAGTGCGCTCGATCACCTGTCCGAAGTGCTGGGTCGTCATGTCCGCGCCAGCCAGCCCACCGATGAAACTCATGGCGGGAATATGTTTCGGCGCATGGTACAGCGCGCCCAGCGTCTCCTGAAATAGCGGGCCGCAGTTCCAGCCGAAGCTAACGGAACGGTCCACGACACCAACGGCCTTCACATTCTTTAGTGCCTGCATCATGGCCTGTATCGGGAACGGACGGAAAGTCTTGATCTTGACCAGGCCCACTCGCTCGCCGCGGTCGCGCGCCTCGTCAACCGCATCCTTGGCGGCCCCGCTCATCGAACCGATGGTCGCAATCGCGTAATCAGCATCATCCATCCGATATGACTCAACCAATGGTGCATGGTAACGACCAAAAACGCGCCCCCACTCTGCATGCACTTCCTCGATCACGCGCAGTGAATTCTGCATGCCCGCGCATTGTCCTTTGCGATACCGCACAAACATCGATGGGCCGGGACCGCCCGCGCCGCCGGTAAGCGGATCGATCGCCATTGGCCGGTCGGGGTCGAGTGCAGCATGCCAGTTGACATCACGCACGCCGAGAAAAGCGGCGACCTCGCCCTGATCGGGCAACTCGATGCTGGTTGCGCCATAGGACAGATAGTTGCCATCGTGGCATACATTCACGGGCAGCATCACATCGTGGTGTTCGGCAATCTTGTACGCCATGACAGTAGTATCGAGCACCTCCTGCACGGTCTCGCAATACATCTGAACCCATCCCACTTCGCGCACGGACATCGCGTCCTGATGCCCGCCCCATACACTTTGCGGAGTTAACGTATCGCGCGTGACGATTGTCATCACCAGCGGCATGCGCAGGCCGGGCGTGCGCATGTAGGGCTCGAACATGAATGCCAGCCCCGGGCCGCAGGTCGCGGTATAGGTGCGCGCTCCGGCGAGCGCTGCGCCATGCAGTACCGACAGTACCGAATGTTCGCCTTCGACATCGACGATATCGGCGTTGAGCTTGCCATCGGCGGCAAATTTTGCAATATATTCAACCAGCGATGATTGCGGCGTAATCGGATATATCGCCACCATATCCACCTGCGCCAGCGCTATGGCCCGTGCAGCCGCCTCGTTGCCGTCGCAGACAACGAATTTCTGTTTTGGCTTGAGAACTGCGCTCATGACATCTCCCCTACCATGGTGATCGCACCGTGGGGGCATTCGCGCATGCAAATGCCGCAGCCCTTGCACGTATCAAGATCGAAATCAAACCATGCCGCTTTCTCCACCACGCATTGCACCGGACAGTAGAGCCAGCACACTGCGCACTTGACGCACTTGTCGCGATCGACGACCGGCCGTACGCTGCGCCAGTCGCCGGGCAGCATCGGATTTGCCTTGGCGGCGATCGGACATAAATTGTTCGGAATCGTCGATACATCAAACAGCGGTTTGGATTGTTTTATCATGCTGCAACCTTTTGCTCCATCGTGTACACCGTGGTTTCGTTGTACCCGCGCTCCAGCGCTTCCATATTCTGACGCAAGCCGGCATCGCGAAAATCAGACTCCTCGATCGCTGCACGCAAGGCAT
Source organism: Burkholderiaceae bacterium (assembly GCA_035255485.1). Lineage (GTDB taxonomy): Bacteria > Pseudomonadota > Gammaproteobacteria > Burkholderiales > Burkholderiaceae_D > DATEZO01. The sequence continues at coordinate 3,094 of DATEZO010000317.1, read as the reverse complement.
CAAGCGACACGAATCCCGTCGTCCTGGCAAGCGCGCCAAGCATGATGGTGTTGGTGATCGAGCGCCGGAAGATATCAATTGCAATCGATACTGCATCGCACAGGCCGACTATGCCGACCTGGGGCGGAACTTCCAGTTCCGCCAACGGCTTGGCAGTTGTTTGCACCCATGCGGCATTGGCCTTGATGCCGTCAAAAATATTGGCAGAGCGTCCAACTGTGGGATCGATGCACAATACGCAGTCCGGATTGTAAATATTGGTCATCTGCCGTATCGGACGATCGTCGAAACGCAGATAACTTGCCACTGGTGCACCGCGCCGCTCGAATCCGAATGACGGAATGGCAATGACATGCTTGCCATCCTGCGCCAGCGCATCGGCGAGAATGCCTCCCGCCAGTACAGCGCCCTGTCCGCCTCGGCCATGAATGCGAATCTCGACCATCTATTTTCTCCCTGATTGCTGCTGCAATAATTGCATCACAATTTACTCTAGCCCGGTTTCGAAACGCCGCCACGTACTGGCACGCGCGGCAACGCATAACCCTGGTTGTAAGCTGCGCGCGCCACCAATGTAAATTTGAATAGCCAACCGCCTGCTACGGCAATGACGCCGGCGATCGCGCTTAACCATAACGTACTGTCAAGTGTCGGAACGACCAGCGCCAGCACCAGCAATAATCCTGCACCCCAATGGCTTGCCTTGCCGAACCATGGTTCGATTGCATCGAATGCAGCTACCGTCTGCTGCGGCGCGAAATGACTGGCCAAATCCTTGCGATAGGCGCGCCACAACAGCGCGCGCAAAATAAGCAAGGGAACCAGTATGGCCGGCACCCAGCCTGGCTTCAATGCCGCACCCGATAATGCAGCAACCAATGCCAGCAAACCGGCACCTTCGGTCACGCCGGTTACTATCATGAGCGGCACGATGCGCGCCTCACGCCATGCCGGAATCCCTTTGCCGCCATGAATGATGCGTGCCTGACAATACAGGAACAGCAATCCCAACAGCGCGGCGAGCCAGGTCCACGGCGGCGTAGTCGTCCATGCCGCCAGCAATCCGCACAAGAACAATGGTGGGGCAACCAATGCTTCGCGCGTCATCCATGATGTTTTTGCATGCAGAAAAACATTCATGGCGCGCCATGGACGTCCGATTTCCAGCCACACGCAGAACAGACCCAGCGCGATCAGCGCGAGCGCTGCACAAGCGAATGGCCGGTAAACATACGACGAACCCGAGCTAATGGCAGCAAAAAACAGCAAACCGCTGCCTGCACCGCCACCGATAAAATTACCTGCGGCGCGCCAGTCCCAGTTGACCTGATGCCGTGATTTGGTCCGAGTGACGTTATTCATGCTTTGTCCCAGATGTAATACATCCCGGGGTCGGTCCCGAGTTCTTCATGCATGCGAAAATGCTGATTTTCCCGCAACAGTTTTGATACATTGCTGTTTGGATCATCGCGATCGCCAAAGCTGATTGCGCCTGCGATACATGAATTGGCACAAGCAGGCGTCACCTCAGGATGCACACCCGGTGTCAGGCCTTTTTCAGCTGCCGCGTCAATGCGATCGACGCAGAAGGTGCATTTGGTAGCAACATTGATACGTTTGGAATCGGCACGCGCTGCTTCCGAGGCGCTCGCCTCGCCGTTGTAGGCAAACTCGTTACGATGCACGAGCTGTCGAGCCTGATACGGACATGCGACAGCACAGTACCCGCAGCCGATGCAAACATCATAATCAATGGTGACCAGACCATCCGCCCGCTTCTTCGTAGCCTGTGACGGACATACTTCCACGCATGGCGGATCACCGCAATGATTGCAGCCGACCGGCATAAAACTGCGCTGCACATCCGGGAATTCGCCTGTTTCAATATCCAGCACCTTGCGCCACTGGACCCCGGGCGGCGTAGCGTTGGCATGGCGACATGCCGCGGTGCAAGTCTGACAACCGACGCAGCGGCGCAGATCCACAACCATTATGTAACGTGTCATGCCATCACCTTGTCACTGTATTTTGCGGAGCGTGGCGCTTCGCAGGGTTTATACCTGTTGCGCTGCCTTGGATGCAACCTTGGCGCGCAGCTTTTCAACCTGTATGACAAAGCGGCTATGTTCGCCACGGCTGATTTCTTCCGAGCCGTCACGTGCGACCAGGGAAAAATTCACTTTGCGTCCTTCTACGGACGTTACCGTAATAGCAATGTCAACCGGCATGCCGAGCAGGGTTGCGCCACCATGGGAAATATTGATGCCGGTGCCGACAGAATCCTCGCCCGCATCGCAATAGTCAAGCAGGAATTCGCGGCATGCAATTTCGAAATCCCGCACCAGTTCCGGGGTCGCGTAGACGCGCAATTCCTCGCCAAGGAAATCAACAGTGCGCGGCTTGTCGATAGTGATTTGTCGCGTTGCAGTCAATCCTGCCTTCAATGTGTCTTTCATCTCAATATCCCATTAGATTATTTGATTCAGTTTTTTGCAGTATCTTTAAATTTCCGTATCATTTTAGGTCGGTAAAAATACGATGTCAACGCCCAATTGATTGGTTTTACCTCAATCGGAGGTTCACTTCCAAAAATTCATGAGGGATGGAAATCTCTGTATTCGAATCGCGACGGAAAATCAACTGCGAAGTACCGTCAACGCGGTGCATGCCGCGTTGGTTCTATCAAACATGCGCCCTTGTCATGAAGACATGTGCCCTTGTCAGAAGCAGATATTCCTGCTCCAGTTGCTCACGCGATCCAACACGGCCCGGATCGGGAAGAATGCAGTCCGCCAAGCATACATCAATGTACTGCGACTCTTCATCATGCCCAGCGCATTCGATGCATTTGCCCGTATTGATCAAGTATGTTCCATTGTCTGCGCTGCCGGCGGTACGGGGGCTTTCCGGCGTGCCCGGTGCGCCCTTGCCGCCCCCCTTTCCCGGAGGCGGCGCCCGGCCCGCGCCGCTAGTCGATGGTCCAGGTGTCGCCACTGTGCAGCAGCCGGGCCAGCTCCCCCGCCCCCCGCGCCGCACGGGCCTCTTGCGCCTGCTGCAGCGCCAACTCGTGATACGCCGGCTTCTCGATGTCGCG
>DATEZO010000316.1:0-5374 GCA_035255485.1 Burkholderiaceae bacterium | reverse complement strand
CAAGGGGCCGAGCGGCACGGGGCAGGCGGGCATGCCGGCACTGATTTGAAAGTACGGGTCGTTGAACCAGTTTTTCAGTTCCGTGTCGTCATTGGCATGCGCCATCATGACGACACCGCACGCCAGCACCGCAAGAATTTTCCGGTTCATGATTCAAGGCCTGTATCGGATTTGCAGGAAATCCAGGGACCGATTGATCCGGGCGCGGAATATTGGTTGAAAGTCGCCACTGCCAATCGCTAATAACCTGGGAGTATAGGTGAAATTCACGCAATATGCGCAAGGAAACAGCGGCTCTGAAAAAATACACGGAAGAGTATCTGGGTACCAAGTTTCCGCCCGACGCGTTCGCGCAGGGCGGAACTTGCCCGCTTCAGGGTTTCAGCAGGGTATTGACCTGCGCCAGATCGGCTTCCTTCAGCGTGCCTGCGGCGGATTTCAGGCGCAGGCCGTTGACGATGGTATCGTAGCGCGCTTTCGCGAGATCCTTGCGAGTCGAAAACAGCTGCTGCTGCGCATTCAGCACATCGATATTGATGCGTACGCCGACCTGATAGCCGAGTCGGTTGGATTCCAGCGCCGACTGGCTGGACACTTCCGCCGCTTCCAGCGCCTTCACCTGCGCCAGGCCGCTGTTGACGCCCAGATAAGCCTGGCGCGCACCTTGCTCGGCAGTGCGGCGCGCGGTTTCCAGATCGGCGCGAGCCTTGGTCTCAAGGGCGATCGACTCCCGTACCCGGCTGTCGACCGCGAAGCCGGAGAACAGCGGAATCGCCCATTGCACGCCGATGTTGTTGGTATTGCCGATGGTGCCGGTCGGATTGAACACGCTGGCACCCTGGTTGCTGTGAGCGCGGCTGGCAACCAGATCCAGGGTCGGCAGATGGCCGGCGCGGTTTTTCCGGATGTCGCGCTGGGCGATTTCAAGCGCCAGCTGCTGGCTCATCACGCCGTAGTTTTGCTGCTGGGCGCTTTGCACCCACTGATCGATCTGCACCGGCTCGGGCGCGTTCAGCTTTACGCCGGGGCGCAAGCCGGCCAGTTCGCCCGGTGCCTTGCCGATGATCTGCTGGAGCGCGGTGCGCTTGATGTCAAGGTCGCTCTGGGCGGCGAATTCCTGTGCTACCGCCAGGTCGTAGCGTGCCTGCGCTTCATGCGTATCGGTGATGGTGGCGGTACCGACTTCAAAATTGCGCTTGGCGGAGGCGAGCTGTTCGGTGATGGCGGTTTTTTGTGCCTGCACCGAGGCCAGCACATCCTGCGCGTTCAGTACATCGAAATACGCCTGCGCCACCCGCACGATCAGGTCCTGCTGCGCCTGCGCAAACTGCGCTTCGCTGATGGCGGTGGTCAGTTTGCCTTGCTGATACAGTTCCCAGTTGACCCAGCGAAACAGCGGCTGCGACAGCGATATGGTGTAGTTGCTGGAGGTGATGCTGCCCGGTACCGAATCCGGATCGCTGCGCGTATGGCTGCCGGATACACCGATCGTGGGCAGCAGGCCGGCGCGGCCTTGCGTGGTTTTTTCCTCTCCGGCGGTCATTGCTGCGCGCGCACTGGCGTACTGGGCATCGTTGGCGAGTGCATCCCTGTATACCTGCAATAGATCCGCTGCCTGGGTAGGTATCGATAGCACGGCGCTGGCGATAAGCGTAGCAATAAGGGAAGGGCGCATTCAGTTCTCCGCTGGAGTCGTTAAAACAAATCGGTGGATGAGTCGAGGGTTGGGTTCAATAAGTGGGCATCGAGCTGTCGACCTGCAGCGCCCAGGCATGCATGCCGCCGGTCAGATTGATGATTTGCGTAAAGCCGTTGCGCTCCAGGAAGGCAGCGACCTGGGCGCTGCGCGCGCCATGATGGCAGACGCAGACGATCGGCGCATTCCGGTCAAGCTCGGCGTGGCGCACCGGAATGGCATTGATCGGCATCGGTACCGCCCGGTTGATATGGCAGGTCTGGAATTCCCACGGCTCGCGAACATCCAGCAGGACCGGATCGTCACGCGACGGATCGGCGATCCAGTCGGCCAGCTCCGGGGCGGTGATATGTTGCATGGGCGTCCTTAAAACTGGAAGCGCGAAGGCGCGAGTGCATTACGCAACGGCTTGGCGCTGGTTTCAAAAAGCTTCGTGGTGGTGTAGGCGATATCGGAGGTGCGCGTAATGAGTTCGGCGCTCATGATCGGCGCCGTGCCGATGATCGCCAGAATCCGTCCGCCCACCTTCACCTGCTGCAGGAAGGCATCCGGCAGTAGCGGCAGCGAGCCCGAAATCATGATCACGTCGTATGGTGCGCTGCCCTGGCCGGAACCGGCCCAGCCACGCGCGCCGTCGCCCAGGGCCACGGTCACATTGCTGATGCCGTAATTTGCCAGGCTGGTTTCGGCCATGTGCTGCAGTTCCGGTTCGATCTCGACCGTGGTCACATGCCGCGCCTTGTACGCCAGCAATGCCGCCATATAGCCGGAACCGGCACCGATTTCGAGCACGTTTTCATGCTTCTTGATCGCCGCCTCCTGCAGCAGGCGCGCTTCCAGCTTCGGCGACAGCATGTTTTCGCCGCACGGCAGCGGAATTTCGGTATCGATGAATGCCAGGCTTTTGTATGCGGCAGGCACGAAGGCTTCGCGCTTGACCACCAGCAGCAGGTCAAGTACATCCTGGTCCAGCACATCCCATGGACGGATTTGCTGTTCGATCATGTTAAAACGGGCTTGTTCGATATTCATGGCGAGAGTCGATTGCAAAAAGGCTTCATTTTATCGCTGAATTGCCCTGTAGATCCTTAACCTGGGTCTCGTTGGCGCAAATCCGTCGTTTGCCTGGTGTCTTGATCGATTCGGATCGACCTCGGCAAACCCAGCCGAATGCCGCGCAATTGCCGGCAGTCCGTGGCATCGCTGGCATGAACGCCTGTAAACGCGGGGCAGTCGCTAATTTATCCATCATGTGTGTTCCGGTTGGGCTTGTTGCCGTCCGCCGGCTGCCGGGGCGGGATGCCAGTGCCGTTTGACCCAGACGGTGAAATCGTCCAGATAGGTGTAGATCACCGGCACCACGACCAGCGTCAGCAGCGACGAGGTGATGATGCCGCCGATGACCGCCTGCCCCATCGGGGCTCGCTGCTCGGAACCCTCGGCCATGCCGAAGGCCAGCGGCACCATGCCGAATACCATCGCCAGCGTGGTCATCAGGATCGGCCGCAGGCGCACCTGCGCGGCTTCCAGCAATGCTGCGGTGCGTGCCGTGCCGGACTTGCGCGCCTGGTTGGCGAAATCGACCAGCAGGATCGCATTCTTGGTCACCAGTCCCATCAGCATGATGAAACCGATGATCGAGAACAGGTTCAGCGTCGAGCGAAACAGCAGCAGCGACAGGAACACGCCAATCAGTGTCAGCGGCAACGCCGACATGATCGCCAGCGGCTGCAGGAAGCTGGCGAACTGCGATGCCAGGATCATGTAGATGAATACGATTGCCAGCGCCAGCGCCGACAAGGCGTAGCCGAAGGATTCCTGCATGTTCTTGGTCGCGCCGCCGATCTGGTAGCGATAGCCCGGCTGCCAGTGCATGCTGTCGAGCGCCTGCCTGACGTCGGCGCTGACCTGGCCGGCGGAGCGGCCGACCACGTTGGCCGATAATTCCACTTCCCGGTTCAGGTCGCGCCGGTTGATCTGGTTGGCGCCGGTCGATGGCTTGATATCCGCCACCTGGCGCAGCGGCACCATTTTCGGCGAGCCGTCCGGATTGGTTTGTGAACTGGCCAGCATCAGGCGCGACAGGTCTTCCGTCGCATTACGGTCGGACGGCGCCAGCCGCACGCTGACGTCATAGTTTTCATCGTCCGGCGCGCGCCAGCTGCTGGCGGCTTCACCGGCCAGCAACGGCCGCAACGCGCCGCCGATCTGTCCGACGCCAATTCCCAGGTCAGCCGCAATGTCGCGTCGCGGCTCGACTGAAACCGTCGGCTTTTCCGCCTTCAGGCTGGAATCGAGATCAACCAGGCCGGGGATCGCACGCAGCTTCGCCTGTGCCTGCTCCGACAACCTTGCCAGTTCCTTCAGGTCGCTGCCCAGGAGGCTCAGTCGGATCTGCTTGTTGTCGCCGCCGACACCGTCCAGCGCACCGATGTGCGTCACCGTGATGCCGGCGATCTGTGTCAGTCGGTTGCGCAGCGGAATGCTCATCTGTCCCGTGCTGCGCTGGCGCTGGTTGCGCGGTATCAGACGCACGAAGGTGGTGGCGTAGTTCTTGCCCTGTGCCGCACCGGTGTTGACCGTGGTGTATAGGTCGCGCACTTCTGGAAACTCGCGCAATACCGCTTCCACCTGGCGTGCCTTGCTTTCGGTGAATTCCAGCGACGAGCCGACCGGGGTGTAATAAGTGACGCCGGTTTCGGAATAGTCGGCCTGCGGCACGAATTCGGTGCCGATCAGGCCGAGCGCCGGAATCGCCAGTCCGGCAAAAAACGTCGCCAGCGCCAGCGCCAGCGTCCATTTGCGATGCAGGAGAGACCATTTCAGCAGCACCTGGTAGGTGGCAGAGACCGATTGCACCACGGATTCGAACCATGCCAGCACGCGGCCGATGGTCCTGGCATAGAGCCCGGTGCGTGGGCCGTGTTCGCCATGCACCGCCGGATCGGGCCAGAGCGACGACAGCATCGGGTCAAGCGTAAACGACACGAACATGGAAATCAGCACCGCCGCGGTAACGGTAATGCCGAACTGGTGAAAGAAGCGGCCGATGATGCCGCCCATGAAACCGACCGGCAAAAATACCGCCACGATCGAGAAGGTGGTTGCCAGCACCGCCAGGCCGATTTCCGCGGTGCCTTCCAGCGCTGCGCTGCGGTGGCTCTTGAACCGGCCGTTGACCTTCATGCCGGCGTGGCGCACGATGTTTTCACGCACCACGATCGCATCGTCGATCAACAGGCCGACGCACAGCGACAAGGCCATCAGCGTGATCATGTTGATGGTAAAGCCGAACATGTACATGAACAGAAAGGTGCCGATCAAAGCCACCGGCAGCGTCAGGCCGGTAATCACGGTTGAGCGCCATGAATTCAGGAACAGGAACACGATCAACACTGTCAGCGCCGCACCCTCGAGCAGGGTGCGGCGCACGTTTTCCACGCCAACGCGAATCTGTCGCGAGCCATCCTTGATGACCTCGATTCTCACGCCGGGATAGAGCGCCTTCATGGTCGGCTCGAGTTCCCTGAGCGCGGCCGTCAACCCATCCGCCACGTCGATCGTGTTTTGCCCTTGCGCTTTCAATACATCCAGCGCCAGGGTATGCCGGCCGTTGTACAGCGCCAGGGTTTCCTGCTCTTCCTGGCCATCGACCACGGTCGCGATCTGCGACAGCAG
>DATEZO010000315.1:0-42201 GCA_035255485.1 Burkholderiaceae bacterium | reverse complement strand
AGCTTTATTTTCAATTCAAAGAGATTGTATCGAAAGTAGTCGGTCTTAAAATACGGCAAAAAACCGGTATTCATGTGGTCCGGACTGAAACAGGTCAGTATTGAATTTGCAAGCAAGGCGAGCATGATGGCCTTTTGCCTGCAAATTTCGCAGAAATTCATATCTGAAGTAACATCATATTTCTCAACAGAGCAACACCCAAGGCTATTCTTTGCGGGACCATATCGACTGCACCATCTCCTCGTCGAACCTCATCGCTGGACTGCTGTACTTGCAGCACGCATTCAACTTGTTTGATAAGTCGGTCGTCGCCGGCTGGCAAAGCCTCGAAGCCGCTCAGGCGCGTTAGCGTGATCAAACCTGGAAGCCCCAAGCGCGTCATCGCCGACACCCCCGTCGTGCCCAAGACGACTGCCGCGCTGACCACCTGTTCATCCCAAGATGCGCAAGAATATAAATCCAGCACTCAGGTTAATTTAAGAATTTTTTCATGAATTAATTGCCATGAAAATTTAATAATGAACAATGTGTTGGTAACCAAGTAGCGAACAAATAATCGACGAGGCTCCAAAAAAAGCCTATAAAGCCATTCCATTCCATTGTGCTGCCACCAGAGTGGGGCCCTTTTGAGTGCGCCGGAATGATAATCGAATGCAGCACCGACTCCTACCATGACGGCATTTACATAACCGCAATGAGCAGCCATCCATTTTTCTTGCTTAGGGCACCCCAAACCAATAAAAACAATATTGGCGCCAGAACGATTAATCATTTCAATCTCCATATCAGTTTCCTCTTTGGAAAGGATACGAAAAGGGGGCGAATGTAATCCAGCAATTTGCAGCTTGGGGAAATTTTTATAAATGTTAATGTGTAATTTTTTCAGAACTTCCGGAGTACTACCATAAAAAAATACTGTATGCCCTAGTTCCTGTGCCACAAACAGATATTTCCACATCAAATCCGGGCCGTTAATACGTTGCTGTGATGGAAAACCAAGCTTGCGCAATGCCCATGCAATGGGAGCGCCGTCCGGCGTTGCCATATCAGCTTCATTGATAATGCGCCTAAATTCGGAATCGCGCGTTGCAGTAATTACAGAATGCACATTGCAAATACATATGTAACAAGATTTGTGAATGGCCGCCAAAAACAGAATCCGATTAATGACGTCATCCCATGAGAGCGCGTCAATCGCTACGCCAAGTATTGACCGTACCTTGCGAGTTTTTACGTAATCCATGGGCTGTATTGATTGCATTCTCATAGATTCTGATAAGTAATTTGTAATTATGCTGGGGCGTATACTTTGCCTCGTAGTCAATACGGGCTGATTGCCCCATTTCCAGCATTTTGTCTGGATGAGACTCTGCCCAAGCGATCTTTTCGGCAAGATCATGAGCATCGCCGGGATTGAACAGTAGACCGGTAACCCCATCCGTTACCAGATCTGCAAATGCGCCATGCCGACTTGCTATGACAGGTGTGCCGCATGCAAAAGCTTCTATGAGTGCAAGGCCGAACGTCTCATACGATATGCTGGGAGCTAACAGGAATTGTGCCCCCTGCAAAAGCGCCATGATCTGTTCATGAGAAAGATGACCCAGGTAATTCTTGCCAAAGGTATTTATGACTGAATTCTCAAGCGGACCACTTCCTGCAATCTGAATATGAAACGAATTTGATTTTTTCAAAGCGGCAAATAATACATTGAGCCCTTTTTCCGGCGATAAGCGCCCGATAAATACTCCACCTTTGCGGGTTGTCCATATGGGTTCTTTGGGGGATGCGGCAAAGTTAGGCTTAATACTGAAGTACTGTGCCGGTAATCCGGCTGCTACAAACTTGTCGCGACAAAACACACTGGGAACGATGTAATGAGTGGTGCGGTGGTGATATGTGCCAAGGATGCGATGCAGACCTGTGACCCCGACTGCAAGACCGGATTGCAGTACTGAATTGCGATAACATTTTCTGGGAATGGCACGCCACGGCATTTTCCCAAGACAATCTTCACAAACATGGCCGTTTCGTAAAAAAGTCGCTTGCGGACAAAGAAGACGAAAATTGTGCAATGTCTGCAAAATAGGGATGTTTTTACGAGCAGACAGCCAGAAGATAGAAGGCGAAATTAGTGGAAATATATTATGCGCATGAATTACATTCGGTTTGAAAACGTTAATGATTCGTTCCATTTCAATTGTCGAACGCCGGGACCAGATGGCGGAGACGGCCGCCTGAATCCTCGACATGTTTTTTAATTCATTGTTATGGCGCCGATATACTTCAACATCATGACCATAGCCACGAAGCAGGGCAATTTCAGCATCTACAACAGCATCTTCCCCGCCGCTGAATTGATAGGCGTTGTGTGCGACCAGAATTCTCATGGGAAATCGCAATATAAAAAATTTGGCTCTATCAGAACGCTGCTATGCAAATGTCGCCATTTCCTGAATTCATAAACAGATACGCTTATGAAGACAAGCTCGCAGCAGCAAAACACGCGATGCTGTTGCTCCGTTCGATTTGAAGCGTCCATGACGGTATCGATGTAGATCGATCTTTATTGTCATGCGCATGATGGATAGATAGGATTCTTTCGCAAGTGATTGCATTACAGGTTTTTTACTATTTGACCCGCCATGCACTTGGCGCATATTGACAAACGTCATAACAAAGCAGGCGAAGACATACGGGAATATGTGCTGCAAGCTGGAATAGCAATCGATACATGAAAACTTAATGTGTGAAACTTCTGGTGGCCAATTGTTCGTTGCTCAACCGGTTTTCTGGAGACACCAAAGAGGCTACATGCGCCAGAAAGCGATCAAATTCCTTCCATGCGCCGAGTTCATCAATGTCCTTGCAGTGTCCCCATAAATGAAATACAGCCTCGTATTCGATTGAATAAGCAAAGAGCGCGTATAAACGATTGATCCAATTCTCATGCTGTAGTGCGAGTCTCAAGCATTTTTGCCGCCGGAGCCAGTTTCCGCCTTTGATGAAGTTACGCAGATATACATCCCGGTTGTGCGGGTAGAATTGACATGTGGTCGGCATTTCGAAGGGACGATCACCGGCATCCAGGCATAAGTTCACCGTGGTTCTCGCATATCGAAACCCTGCAGACGCAACGATGTCAGCGTGCTCGCTTCTGTATTTTCCACCTGGGTAGCAGAAGCCATTCACTTTTTTACCCAGTATATTTTCCAGGTGAATTTTCCCTTCATAAATCTGGCGACGTGCTTCGCTGATCGGCAGATCTTTCAGGAAACAATGATCATATGTATGTGATCCGATTTCAAAGCGTTGCCCGATTTCGCAAATTTCACTTTTCGTCATGACTTTCATGCACTCCCGATTTTTTATGGGAATAAAGAAAGTGGCGTTCAAGCCGTTTTTCTCCAATAATTCAGCAGCTCTTGTGTCGAATGGGTGCCCATCGTCTATGGAACAGGAAAACACGGCATTCATTTTTAACCCTCCTTGATTGCTGGCGGTAATGGGTAATGGTTTTATGGACGGCTGAGTTATACAGTTGAGAGACATGTCATGATGCCATTGCATATTCGACGGGCCATGTTCTCAATGGTGTAGCGTGGTGCAGTCGAGAGTGCTTCTTTTTCCAATTGAGTGAGAAGTGCAGGATTGGATAACGCAGTAATGACTGCATTTGCAAAGGCATCAACGCTGTTATCGGTCATGACGCCGTTTCTGCCTGATATCATGTAAGAAATTTCTGGTGAATGCAGGCCGCAGTTCGTGGTAAACATTGGCGTGCCGCTGACAAAAGAATCAAGAATTCCTAACCCTACCAGCCCGGGGTTCAGCATGATATCGGCAAGCATCAATATCTCGGCTTTATTGCGACCTTGCAGAGGACCAATGTAATGTACCCAAGCGTATTTCATAGCCGCCGTCTCGATCATTGACTGCTCCGGCCCGGCGCCTGCCACCAATAACTGGAATTCCGGTATGACATCTCGAATCTTCCTGGCTGCATCGAGCAGGAAAGCAAGACGTTTTTCCTGATAAAGCGATCCAAGATACAAGCCAACCGGCCCGTTTTCCAGATTCAATCTAACACGCAACTGCTGACAGTCATCGGCGCTCACACTTTTGCAAAGCGCCGACATTTCATTGGTGTCGATTGCATTTTCCACTATGGTCGTATGCGTGCACGGAAACCCGGCATTATTAATGAGTATCGCGCTTGATTCGGTATACGCAAACCACCAATCAACTTTGGTAACAGTCCAGCGTTTGACTCGCTCCTTGAGGCCATCTGGCCGTGCCGATTGCATATTGCGGCCATGACCCCAGAATGCGAGTCGTCGCGGCCGCCCGAATGACATCAGCCAGAAGTTATATATCAATTTATTCTCATGCATCACGATGACCATGTCTGCATCACGTGCATAGACCCCAAAGGGCTGCCAGCACACACGGTTTCGGAGAAAATAGCGTGTTGGTATCCTGATTGCCCAATCCAGCGATCGTTCATCCATTTTCATTTTTTCATCTGACGTTCCCTCGCCAACCAGTAATAGCAGTTCGATGCCCTCACTTTTCATCAATGCACGCAGATACTGGTAAAACGGAACGCGATAATGGAGCAGCTGCCTTTCGACAATGACTACGCGTGGCTGCGCATTCAAGCTGAGATGCTTTTTCCTTCTCCGTGAACCCAAGAGTTGACGAAACGTGGAAATCAAGCCATCGGAGGGTTCTTCGGGCGTGAAATTATCTATCTGGGCATGGCACCGCTGCATCAATCGCTTGAATGCATTTGATTGCACCAGCAGGAAAGATGCGTATTTACCTCGTATTTCAATACTTGGATCAGGCACGAATCTGTTCTCCTTGCCAGGTTAGCCGGCAGCGGCACCAGCATGAAAAATTCCAAGACTTATCAATAATGGTGTGTGCTTTATTTCATCGCAGTGCAATGCGAGCGGCATCGCTTTGAATATAGCAATATGCATGCCGATCGATGCAACCCATCACATCCTTGTGTAGTGAAGCATGCTCTGTTCATTGGTGGCGGCGTTTCCACCCCAGCAATCCGTCGAGGCGGCCAAGCGTTATTGCGCAACCATGCGCTAGGCCGGTGCCGAACTCGCCTCTCAGCAAAGGCCGCAATACCGGTGCAGCCAGGCCGCGCAAGATAACCCATGCAGGCAATCCATGTTTTGCATAGAGTGCACCGGTGCCACGTGCACGACATCTGGCAATGAATCGTGCCTGTGGATCTGCAACGGACTGGTCTGAATTGATAGAATGATGCACTTTTGCTGCCGGCTCATACGCAACCAAAGCGTTGGCCTGCAAGATGCGAAATACGAGATCAGTTTCTTCTGCGGCGCCAAACCACTGGCCGACGCCGAAACGCGGATCAAAACCGCCAACCCTGTCAAACAAATCGCGCTGAATAAAAAGCGTGATAGAGCTGACCGGAATATCACGAAACGCACGTGATCGCAGCCAACTTAACTGCGGCACGGCCACAGGCGGCTCACCTTGTTCCGCCCATCGGATGATGACGCCGGCCGGCTTTTTACTGCTCTTGAAGCAAGTCGTCAGTTTTTCCAGCGTTCGCGCGTCATACCAGCAGTCGTCATCGGGGAATCCGAGCCATTCTCCTGTTGCGATTTCGATGCCGGCATTGCGTGCTGCTGCTAGATTCGGCGGATGGTGCTTGATATGCTTTACAACGATACCAAGGCTGCTCGCTCGTTCCAGGTGCGGTGTCAGACGATTGTCGATATTCTGGTCAACAACGATTACTTCGAAATCAAGGAAAGTTTGCGCCGCCAGCGTATTGAAAAGACGGTCCAGCTCTTTTGTGCGTCTCACTGTTGCCAGAATAAGGGAAAAAACTGTAGTCCTCATTTCGATGCTCCGGCTTGCAGGGCACGCTGACGTCGCACCAGATATCTTGCGAAATGCATGCTGCGCACGAGTGGATTAGCCCCTGCGTGCATAAGCCTTACACGGAAGTCTTCTTCCAGTGCGGCTAAATGATTCAACGTAGAGGTGCTGCCTTGATGTACGCGAAATGCAGTAAGTGCCTGGTCCAGTTGTACCGGAGTTTCCAGGCGCCCGAGCTTCAGCCAGAGATCGTAATCCATCGCATATTTGAAAGCCGGATCGAAGCCGCCGGCACGTATCATTAATTCCCGACGTACAAACGTGGCGGGATGGGGAATGAAATTACGCCGTAATAGGCGTGAAAAACTGTATCGAGGTGCGTTGAAATCCTCTGGAAACAGGTGACCTTCCCTATCTTGCATGATGCGCCCAAATAGCCAGTTACGGCCGCTTGCCTCAAGATGGTGCGCCACAATCGACAGTGCATCAGGACGCAAATAGTAATCATCCGAGTGCAAGTGAGCGACAACATCGCCGGTTGCGATTCGCATGCCTTCATTCATTGCCCGGCTGATGCCTCCGCGAATATTCTCGATAAGTCGATACGGCCTGCGTAATGCATGAATCTGCTCCAGAGTGCCGTCAGTCGATCCGCCATCCACGAAAATATATTCAACATCGGGATAGTCCTGCATCAAGACCGAGGCTATGGAGTTTTCAAGATAATCGATGCTATTCCGGGTGCAAGTGATGATCGAAAAAACGGTTGGCATGATATTACCTATCAGTCGACAAGTCGGCCGGGAGGCAAGCGATAAATTTGCAGCAGCTTTTCGGCGGCAGAATCGGAATTGCCTGCCGTTTGGGATGGCGGCGAGAAGCTTGCATCGGAATTCAGTGAAATCAAATCCGTTACCAGAGACTGCATATCGGTATGTAAGCGCAACTGGCCTGGCACAACGGCGTAAATTTCAAGCTCCGGTGTTCCGCCGCGCGCTAATGCAAATGTCATTTTCCCAAGCAGCAAACCTTCGAAAATGGTAGTGGGGCAGGGATCTTCCCATACCGACGGTACTACAATTGCATTTGCATTTGCTGCCATTTTCAATGTCTCTTCGGAGCTGCGCCAGCCAAGGAACTGGATTTGCTCACTTTCGAATTCTGCCCGCAAGCGTTCCTCGTCAACACCGTCTCCAGCCAAAGTGATGTGCATGTTTTTGGGAAGGCGCGGAACAAGCTCGCGGAGAAATGGTTCTATGCCTTTGGCAGGATAGAATTTACCTGCAATAAATACACGTATCTCGTCGTCGGACAAGGGCGTACCGAGTGATCTACATGCATCCTGCAGCTTTGTAATGTCCACAAAGTTATGCACGACTGCACCCCAATGGTCACGCCCCAGCGTCCGGGAAAAGTTCCTTCTTAGCATGTCGGAAACGAACACGGTCTTATGGCGACGGAACCCTTCTGCCACGTCTTTCCTGAAATGCGCCACAGCTATCGTCGATACCGCACGCTGCAATGCATTCGGGTGCTGCGCCATGCAATGCGCACATTCGGAGGCTTCGACAGCCTCGCATATGGCATTATTGCGAAAGCGGGTGCTGATCAGGCATTCGCTACCATGGTCATGGCGAGTCTGCACAAAATTGACAGAAGGCGGAATATAACGCGCCACATTTGGAACATGTCCGTGATAATGAATGACATCATAGCCGGGTGCATGACGAAGAATGATGCGCGCAAAATGCCTGGCGACCCACTTGCGCCGTGGTGGCAGAAACATGCCAAGTTTGGTTTCCTTCCAGCCCGCCAGATGTCCGTTCAATTCGCCAAAAAAACGCCCGCCAAAAACACCTTCTTCGCTAGCCACTTCAATCGGATGCTGATTCCCTCCCAGCAGATCCACTTCATGCCCCGCCCGCACCAATGCCCGGGCAAGATTGAGAACGTGTTTTGCCAGACCACCCATGTTCGGATAAGGGATATCTTCGCTAACGATGAGAATTCGCATAAAAACTGGAGTTAGTTACGCAGGCGTCTCGCCATTGAAAGCAGCGCAGCGCGTTCGTCAACAGATACGATAAATGCGAATCCAGCCAATGTCAGTGCCAAAAGGGCTGTCGATACAATCAGGGCGGTGCTGAACAAGCCAGACGGGAAAATCCATTTAAGGGGAAATAGAAGCCCAAAGATGAAAGAACCGATGGCGATGCTGCGGCCCAGCCCTTCACGCACAGTGGCATGGAGCGTAATAGGTACGGTTCGTCCATGCACGAACCACATGAACAATGCGCTTAATGCACATGCAGCAATTAAATGCGCGACGGCCGCTCCCGTAATGCCTGCGTACGAGACGCCGAAATAAACGAAGCTGACGCCGACAATCCCGCGTGCCAATGCGAAACGGCCGGTAACACGAGGATGGCCGAGCGCGTCATTGACTAGCGATGGCACATTGGTGACAGAGTCGACCAGTAGGGCAATCGTCATGAGAATCAATACTGGGTATCCTTTAGTAACGAAAGCTTCTCCCACCCAGTGGCGCAGAAATTCATCGCCGGCCAGCACAATAATGCCAAGCGCCATCAGGTTTATGTAGGTGACATATCGTATAGTATCGACATAAATTGGATGTAATTCATTGATTCGTTCCGACGCCGCCAAAGCGCTTGCTCTTGGGTAGATAACGCTGGATAGACGATAAGTAAGACCGAGGATACGGCTGGCCAGTGTTGCCGGGACAGCGTAAAAAGTGAGAGCGGTTGGGCCTGCCAGAGCGCCGATCACCAGCTTGTCGCCATGCTGATGCAAGGTTGATGCGAGCTTGCTAAGGTATGCGTAGGCGCTGAACGATGACAGTGCGTGTCGCACCTCTTTACGAGGCCAGCGAAACCCCACGCTAAGCTTCATTTTATGAATTAGTACAGCTAAATAGACGACATTCAGTGCGGATACAAAAACTCGTATGGCAATAACACCAGGAATTCCGCCCCCTGCCAGCGCAGCAATGACAGAAGCGACATTTACAAATACGCCAAACAACGCCTCGCTTTGCGCGGAACGATCGTAGCGTTGCAGCGATTGTGGTACGACAATCAGATAACTTTGCATTTGCGATAAAGCAAATCCGAGCGCACCAATTTTTAAAGCAAGAGAAGCCGGCTCACGGACGCCGGCAGGCAAATCGAAAAAATGCAACGCTAGCCAGTTGGCGCCAAAGAAAATGAAAATGGCGCCGAAGATTCCAAGCAAACCATAAAAAAACATCCCGAACCAGAATGTTTCTGCAAAGCGCATCCGATCACCTGCGGCATCGCTCTCTGCAAGATATTTGATGGCGCCAGCGCTCAAGTTGATATCGAGTATGGCGAAGTATCCAATGATGGAACTGACGATGGTAACGATACCGTATCCCTCGACTCCCAACGCGCCTATTAGTAAGGGAACGGTGGCCAATGATGCGATGGCAGGCAAGGCCGAACCGGTAACATTCCAGAGGGAGTTACGTAAAAGCATAATTGGAGGTTCGATGATTTTTCAGGCCCACGGCAATAAAAGGAAGGGCAAGTGTCAGTCCGATAAGCAGCATGGTTCGGAATTCGATAATTGGGGTACCGATCAATAATGTCGGAAGCCAGAACAGGAACCCTGCAAAACCGGCATCTGCCAGCAAGCGCGCATTTCCAGTTACATGATTGCAGTGCTTGAAGTAGTACCTCATGAACTTGATCAATAGTCCAGAGAATAGTATCAGTCCAACCAAGCCTGTCTTGAGGATGATGTGGCCGAATCCGCTGTGAATGAAATCGAATTTCCCAAAATGGTAGTCCAGTATTTCCTGATCCCCCGTGAATGTTCCCCATGTGCCGAGCCCTAACAGCCAATTGCCTTCAACACTTTTTGCAGCTGCCCATAATTCATAAAATCGATTGCCGGAGCTCAGGCTTTTTTCTGGCGAAATATCATAGATAAGCGAAGTAATCACATTGCCTGCGCCATGAGAAGAAAACTGGAGGCGCTGCTGGAAAAATACTAGTGCGGTGACTGTCAGAATCACCCCTGCCATAAGGAGTGATTGGATACGCTTTTTTGCTGGTAGCCTGTAAAACAGAAAGGCGAACATGAGTGCCAATCCGATAAGCGAAGCACGTCTAAAGGATAATGCTACTGCAGCAATTTCCAAAGCTAGGAATCCGTATAGCGCCAAACGCTTTATCATTGACAGCCGCACTCCGGGAGATGTGATAAGCCAAGCCGCACAAAATGCCGCAAGGCTTGCAACAAAATTGTCCGACATATCGAAAAAAACGATCTTGATATCCAACCCCTCGAAATTTCTGTAGGGATTCGCCGTATCGCCGCCAAACCAAATGAACCTTGTTATGCCAAATAACGCCCGAATACCGGCTAGCATGATAATGGCCGCCAATAATTTATTACGATCTTTCTCCTGCCTGAATGCCATGATCGCCAGATACATGAATACCATCATGTTCAGGATATTGATAATGCCCGTATAGCCAAGCGATACAAGAATGTCGACTCCTGAAAACATGCCAACCAATACGTGAGCAAGAAGTAAAAAAATAAAGCCCAGAAAATAGTTTGATAGAGGTGGAGCAAGTTTTGGATATGATGGATCGACCAGCTTCCTAATCAACAGTGCTGCTCCAGCGATGAACAGAAATAGATTAATTAAAGAAAAGGACAATTGACCTGAGCCGCGGGAATAAATGGTATTTTCGACCTGCAGTTGTCCCCAGGAAGAAGAGGAAAATAGAAAAAGTACGCCAATTAATGACAAAGCAATGATTTTTGGGTCCTTAAGGCTAATTCCGATAATGATCGGAATTGCTATCAAAGATAATAGTGTTACGGCAATTGTATTAAATAGCACCATAGGTACCTTCAACTTAAACCTGCATTCCCCGACTCAGTTGCTGATGGATGCTGAGTGATTTGCTTCAGTCGGGACGCTCATTATTTACGCAGCAACTTCCATGCAAGAATAGGTTTGCGTCAATTCAAATTGACGATAAGTCTCGATTATTCCTTCCAGCAAGGACATTTTTGGCATCCATCCCAATGACAGCAATTTGCTGCTATCCATTAATTTACGGGGGGTGCCATCCGGTTTGCTTGCATCGAATTCGATTTTTCCTTCGTATCCGACTACCCTGCCAATCAGCGCTGCAATTTCGCCAATGGTGACGTCGATGCCGGCGCCGACATTGATATGGGACAGCGACGGCAGCGTATTCGAGGCGTAGAGGTTTTGACTAAGTTCCATCACGTGGACGCATGCATCAGCCATGTCATCGACATACAGGAATTCCCGCCGCGGTGTACCTGAGCCCCATATGACAACCTTTTCGGCGGCGCTGATTTTTGCTTCATGAAAACGGCGGATCAAGGCCGGGATAACATGGCTGTTTTCAGCATGGTAATTATCGCCAGGGCCATACAGATTGGTCGGCATGACGCTGCGATAATCCGTGCCGTATTGGCGGTTATAGCTTTCACACATTTTGATTCCGGCGATTTTTGCGACGGCATACGGTTCGTTAGTCGGTTCCAGGGCTCCATTCATTAAATATTCTTCCTTGATCGGCTGGTCAGCCAGACGTGGATAGATGCATGAAGAACCCAGAAACAACAATTTATTTATGCCACTGCGCCATGCTTCGTGAATGACATTGGCCTGCACAATGGTGTTTGCGTAGATGAATTCTGCTGGGTAGGTGTTATTTGCATGGATGCCGCCGACGCGGGCGGCTGCCAGATATACTTCGTCAATTTTTTCCGATGCAAAGAATTCCCGAACTTGAGCCTGGTCGGTTAATTCCAATTCCGCATGAGTGCGCATTACGATATTGGCATAACCGCGCCGATGTAATGCACGAACGATAGCCGATCCAACCAGACCGCGATGACCTGCTACATAAATACGCTTCTGCGAATTGGTTTTCATGTTTTCCTCTTTGCGTGTAGATGACAGCAGTAATGTCGATTGAAATTTGTACGTGCTTACCGTAGGGGGTGCGACCTGGATACGGTGGAATTTTTTAGAAGTCGAATACGCAGGTATTTTCGGCAGCTCGATTTATTTGAGTATTCCTGAGAAGGTCATTAAGGTCGGTGGTTACCATTTCCCGCACCAGTTGCTCAAACGTGGTGGAGGATTCCCAGCCTAGTTTCACATGCGCCTTGGTAGGGTCGCCGAGTACGGCGACAACTTCTGACGGGCGAAAATATCGGGAATCCGCCCGCACGATGACTTGCCCTCGTTGTGCGCCGCCATAAGGCCCAGGGTCGACTACGGTACCAATTTCATTCGTGCCTTCTCCCTGCCAGTGCAACACCATACCTAGCTCCGCTGCTGCTGCATTGACGAAATCTCGTACACTGTATTGAATGCCGGTTGCGATGACGAAATCCTCTGGTTCGTCTTGCTGCAGCATCAGCCATTGCATTTCGACATAGTCGCGTGCATGTCCCCAGTCCCGCTTGACATCCAGATTGCCCAGATGGACGCAGCTCTGCAGACCGAGCGCAATACGTCCCATGGCACGGGTAATCTTGCGTGTGACAAAATTTTCTCTTCGCAGCGGCGACTCATGATTGAATAGAATGCCGTTACAGGCGTACATTCCGTATGCCTCGCGGTAATTCACCGTGATCCAGTACGCGTACAGTTTGGCTACTGCATACGGGCTGCGGGGGTAGAAGGGTGTCGTTTCACTCTGCGGTGTTTCTTGTGCACGCCCAAACAGTTCCGAGGTTGATGCCTGGTAAAAACGCGTCTTCCCCTGCAATCCGAGTTTGCGAATTGCTTCAAGAATGCGTAATGGGCCGAGTGCATCAGAATCCGCCGTGTATTCGGGTTCGTCAAAAGAATAAGCAACCTCGCTTTGTGCTGCCAGGTTATAGATCTCGTCCGGTTGTGTCTGCTGGATGATGCGAAACAGGCCGGATGAACTCGTCATATCGCCGTGATACAGGATAAAACGGTGTGGCTCCTCGCGCTGCGCACGAGTCAGACATGCAAGCCGATCCGTATTGAACATCGAGGTGCGACGCTTTATGCCGTACACTACATACCCTTTATTGAGCAGTAATTCCGCAAGATATCCGCCGTCCTGTCCGCTTACACCTGTAATCAAGGCGACTTTGGGAGCCGCGCCTGTGCGCTGGGAATCTTTGCCAGCAAAAACTTGCGGATGTATCGTCATGGTTCAACCTTTAAATAATGCTACGAATGGTGATGCGGTAAATATCCTGGGTAACTTTTGCAAAACAGATGGTTGTAAAATCCAGCCAGCTCATATTTTTCTTACGGGTGCGACAATACTGCTGCCATGCCGTATCTGGATATATCCAATCCCGTCATGCAGAAATTTTTCAATATGCATTTTTCCCAGTCCACCCTTTAAAAGCAGTCCAGATGATGATGCGTACATCCATCCATAGCGACCAGTTCTGGATGTAATGGAGATCAAATTGCACACGTTTGGCCATCTTGTCGACGGTATCCGTTTCTCCGCGATAACCATGAATTTGCGCCCAGCCCGTGATGCCTGGCTTGACACGATGTCGCAGCATGTAAACTTCCAGCAAATCCTTGTACATTTCGTTGTGCTGCAATGCATGCGGACGAGGACCAACGACTGACATTTCGCCTTTCAGCACATTGATAAACTGCGGCAGCTCATCAAGGCTGGTACGTCTGATGAACTGCCCGATTTTGGTGAGGCGCGGGTCGTTCTGCGTCGCTTGCGTGACGGTGCCATGTTCCTGATGCACTTTCATGCTTCGGAATTTATAGACATTGAACTTTTTTCCGTTAAGGCCAAGTCTGGGCTGAGTAAAAAATACCGGACCAGGCGAAGAAGATTTGATGCATACGGCGATGACGGCAAATAGCGGAGCCAGTAACACAAGTGTGATCAGCGCAAATATCTTGTCGAACAGGTTCTTGACGATACCACTCATGCCGTTTGATACCGGCTGATTGAGATCGACAGCCGGGAATCCGAGAAAATCGATCATCCTGCTACTGAGCATTTGCATGCTTAATGTATCTGGCATCCACCGGATATCGACCAATGCATTTCGTAGCAGATATTGAAGCTGGCGCAATTGCGCCGAGGCGCACATTGGCAAGGTGATCCATATTTCGTCGACTTGGTTCGATGCCATAAAGTCGGAAATGGCTCCCAGTGATTCGATGCGCATCATGGTGTCGTCAAGATACATTGCATCTTCCGCATCGGCATGCACTGCTTTTACTTCATAGCCAAACCAATTTTGTTGCAAAGCCCGTCGATGCATTTCTCTTCCGACCGGACCGTAACCTACGATAATGACGTGCTTTTTATTCAATCCTTTTCTTCGAATGTAACGAAGAATCGAATGCACGATCGCCCGCGAGCAGACAAGAAAAAGAATGGTTAACAGATACCAGTAAAGAATCCATAAGCGGGATAAGGCCCCGACATGATGGATCATGAAGCTGAACACAACGCCAATCAACAGTACGACACCCCATGATGCGACAAGCTGCATGAACATCGCGAGGACGGAACGGCCACGCCATGAGGTATAGATTCCAAGCTGCGGAAACAGTAAAAAAGCAAGCGCGCAGCAGAAATACAGAAGAATGGTATGGACCGGTGCAGCATTGATCAGCGGCGTGTGGAAATGGAGCAAACCTGCAAGCTGCCCCGCCATTATCAGTGCCGTCATATCCATCAAACGCATGGTAAATTCCAGTTGCGTGGAATTTCTGCAAATTAAACCCTGCATATGCCGTCCAGCACTTCGCCAATTGCAATAAACAAGCAATCGGTTACCGTTTTAATTTGCCCC
This sequence comes from Burkholderiaceae bacterium, assembly GCA_035255485.1. Classification (GTDB taxonomy): domain Bacteria; phylum Pseudomonadota; class Gammaproteobacteria; order Burkholderiales; family Burkholderiaceae_D; genus DATEZO01. Next base: position 27,456 of record DATEZO010000315.1, on the reverse strand, counting down.
TATTGCATCCCTGCTGATGAATTGTTGTCGTTTGATTGAACTGCCCGGATTTTTTGAATGATCAGTACCTGATCGGTGGGTCTGTATAAGACGATGGTAGCGATTTAATACGTAAAAATAATTGTGACTTGGGGATGGCTTGAGGGGTATCAACAGCCTTATGGCGAGAAAGGAAATGTTTTTTCGGCCAGTAAGTTTGGTTTTGCATGCAACACAGTCAACGTCTTGTTGAATTGATACTCGAGAAATGCAACGAGCAGGCCGATAGGATGTTCCTCGTGAAAAATGGTATGGATGAAGGAATATTGTCTGGTTGCAGACGTGCATTTGCTTTGGCATACGCTATCATCCTGCGATGACGTGTAAAGGATTCTTATAGTCTTGCATGCATTGACGTTAAACGATGGCGGCAATTGTGCCAGCGTATATTTCATGCTGTACGAAAAAGCAAAATGACGGCTAAATGGCTGGCATAATTTGCCATGTTTTCGATAGAGAAGTGTATTGATTGGAGCGATCGGATTACGACCATGACCCGAGCAGAGCTTATTATCCTGATGCTTGTTGGTAGCGTCATCATTCTGCAAATCATTCTGCTGCGGCGCGGACGGAACGTGAGCATGGCATCGGATTTGTCAACCTTTCGAAGCGACCTGCAGCAGCATCAACAACAGAATCGCGAACACATTGAACGTGAACTGCGCAGTCAAATAGAAGACAGTGCTCAGAGTAACCGCCAGGAATTAAGCGGGAACCTGATGCAATTCCAGCAAACGCTCACTGCTCAACTGACAAGCGTTGCAACATTGCAGAACAGCCAGATTGATATTTTTGCGCAACAGCTCGGTAAATTGAATGAAGCCAACGCCCGGCAGTTGGAAGCGATGCGGCATGCGATTATGCTGCAGGCGCAAACTGGCAGAGAAGAGCAGGCTATTACGCTCAAGCGTTTTGGCGATACGCTTAATTTGACGCTGTCTACCCTGACCGAATCAAATGCGCAACGCATGGCAGAAATCCGCACGACGCTTGAAACGAAGATTAGGGATTTGCAGGCCGATAACGGTATGCGGCTTGAAGAAATGCGCAAAACGGTCGATGAAAAGCTGCATGCCACATTGGAGCTGCGGCTTGGAGAATCTTTCAAGCTGGTGTCCGATCGGCTTGAGAAAGTGCATCAGGGTTTGGGTGAAATGCAGCAGCTTGCGATTGGCGTCGGCGACCTGAAGCGTGTGCTGACGAATGTGAAGACCCGCGGAACATGGGGTGAAGTTCAGCTGGAAATGCTGCTGGAACAGGTTCTGACGCCGGACCAATATGCAAAAAATGTAGAGACCGTGCCGGGCACAGGCGAACGGGTTGAATTCGCAGTCAAGCTACCCGGTCAGGAGGAATGCCGATTACCGGTATGGATGCCGATCGATGCAAAATTCCCGAAGGAACAATATGAGCGCCTGATCGAAGCTGCCGAGCTGGCCGATGCCGAAGGAGTCGTATCGGCCGGACGAGAACTGGAACGGGCAGTGCGCGGTGAAGCAAGAAAAATTGCCGATAAATATCTCTCGCCGCCGCTGACGACCGATTTCGCCATTCTTTTTTTGCCTACTGAAGGTTTGTATGCGGAAGTGATGCGCCGCCCTGGCCTGGCGGATGAGTTGCAGCGGACCTGTCGTGTCAGCATCGCTGGACCATCTACGCTTTCGGCATTGCTGAACAGCCTGCAAATGGGTTTTCGTACGTTGGCGCTGGAAAAACGCTCGTCCGAAGTCTGGCAGGTGTTGGGCGCGGTAAAGACCGAATTCGGTAAATTCGGCGATGTACTTGCGGCTACCAAGACCACATTGGAGCGCGCCGCGAAAAACATCGAACAGGCGGAAACCCGTAGTCGACAGATGGCGCGAAAACTGAAATCGGTAGAAGCGTTGCCGAGCGATGCTGCACAATTCGTTCTCGGTCCGGAGGTATCGGATGCCGGCAAAAATTAATTGTGTCAAACCCTACTTTCGCACTGCATAATCATCATACCAGTTGACGATCCATTAATTCCTTCTTGATGTAAGCATAGAATACCGGTGCCGCAATCACGCCCGGCATACCGAATATGGATTCCATGAGTAGCATGGCGATCAGCAGTTCCCATGCGCGAGCCTGTATATGAAAACCGATAATCCGTGCATTCAGAAAGTACTCGAGCTTATGGATAATGATCAAGAACAGCAGTGAAAACATTGCCGTCTGCAAGGAATGTGACATCGCGACTATTACCAGCACGGTATTCGAAATCAAATTGCCAATAACCGGTAACAGACCGGCAACAAAAGTAATCACAATCAGGCTTTTGGATAAAGGCAGGGAAATACCGCTGATGGGCAATATGACGAAGATGTAAATTGTAGTCAGCACCGCATTGATTGCTGCGATCCGGACCTGCGCAAAGACGATTTGCTGAAACGCGTTCTTCAGATTAACAATACGCTCGCGCAGCGCTGCAGCCAGCGGTAAATAGGCAGGATCTCTGCCTGCATCGCGCATTGCGACCATTGCGCCGATGATCATGCCGATCAGGATATGCGCAAAGGCGCGACCCGTTTCTTCACCAATGATTTTCGCTTCGGCAGCATGCTCGCGCAGCCATACGGCAATCATTTCTCTCAGCGCCTCTGCATCGTCTGGCAGATGTGTTCTTAACCATGCAGGAATCTGATTGCGCGATGCGTCAATGATGTCGGCCATTTTTTTCAGTAGCACATGAATATTGCCAGCGTCGCTTTGAAAAAAGGATACGGCGCCCCAGATCGCCAGCGACAACATGGTAACAACTAGTATGCCCAAACCCGCCGCAGCAATCATTCGTGCGCGCGCACTGCTGATTTTTCTTTCCAGTGCCGGTGCCAGCAAATGAACCAGCGAATACACCAATAACCCGGAAAAGAGAGCGCCCAGCAAACCTACACGCAGTATGACAAGCAATGCAATTGCCATCAGGATGTACGAAATGATCGTAATTGAACCGGGTTTAACTGAACTATGCATGGAAAGAAGTGTGAATCATGAAAATAGAGGCAAGTTTAGCCCGGAGGAGAAGATTTATACACGCCAATGGCATTTCAGATAAATATATTTACGATTTCACATTCATTTTTGTAACCATATTTTACAAAATAGAAACTTAATTTATGATGGAAAGTTTATAATCGGTTTCCTAAAAAACAATAAAAAGACTTCTTGAAAAGCCCTGTCATGTTGGAGGAGGCATGAAAAGATTCTCATTGTGGCAGCAGTTGGTTTTGCCATTTGTGTTGCTGGTAATCTTTGTTTCTGTTGGCATCGGCTGGGTTTCTTTTCGTGCCGGTGAAAATGCAGTCAATGATCTTTCGCATCGCATTCTGCTGGATATGGTTAACCGTATTACTGTTGCAACAGAGCAGCGTCTGACCGGCGCCTTGATCGCATTGAATTCGGTTCTGCCCGACCCGGATACGGTTCCCAATGCGCGATCATTTTTTAACAATCTGGCATTCATTGAAGAGCGATTATGGATTGCCAGTAGTTTGTTCGAGGAGATGAACAGTTACATCTATTTCGGCGGTGAAGACGGACGGTTCATTGGCATTAACCGTATTAACAAAAACCTTGTTGAACTTTCCGTGCGAGAACCATGGTCCAAGAAGAATACTGTCTACGCAGTCATGGCGCCTGGAGACCGGGAAAAAATCCTGCGTTCATATAATTACGATCCCGGAAAGCGCGCTTGGTATGCTGCTGCAATAAAAGAGGGAAAGTCGGTATGGTCGCCGGTATACAACGATGTCACATCCAAAGAGCCAATCATTACTCTGGCAAAACCCGTGCACCGCGCAGACCAAACGCTGGCAGGCGTATTAGCGACTGACGTTGCGTTAAAGACACTTACCGATTTCTTGCATACACTTTCGATTAGTCGAAGCGGCATGGCATTTATTGTCGATAGCGAAGGGTTCCTGATTGCCACTTCCGGGGATGAGCTGCCAGTCAGGATCGTTAATGGCATGCCTGAAAGAATTCGCGCCGACCAGATGAAGACGGCACTGATACGTGATACCTATGCTCAGGTACTTGCATGGAAAGCTGACAAAGCGAATTTGCATGTTCCCATGGCACGGCAATTTTCGGCAAGGTCGGGAGCGGTCGAAATTGCGGCAGCACAGCTCGGACAAAAATATGGCTTGAACTGGATCAGCATCGTCGCTATTCCACGCACGGATTTCATGGCTGGTGTGACGCGCAGCCTGTATCAGGGTATTTTCATTGCATGCATGTGTACGATTATCACGCTGACTCTGGGGTTATTCGTTTTCAATCGTATCCTGCGTGATATCAAGGTACTGACGAATGCGGCGCAAAGGGTGGGCAATGGCGAGCCTATGCCCATACTTGACATCAAGCGCCATGATGAGATCGGACAACTTGCGCAGACATTCCACAACATGGAGTGCAACCTCTGGATCGACAAGCTGACTGCGGTATTCAATCGGGAATCGCTGAATGCGCAAATTGGCTTCCTGCAGCGGCAGGCAGTGGCTAGCAATTCCCGGCAGTTCGATTTCACCCTGCTTTTTATTGATCTCGACCATTTCAAGTCGATCAACGATCTTTGCGGGCATGAGGCGGGAGATAATGTGCTGATCACTGTGGCTGCGCGCCTGAAAGCAGTGGTGCGTGCGAATGATGTCGTCGCGCGCTATGGCGGCGATGAATTCGTGATATTGCTGAAGGGCATAACCAATCCTGCCAATGTGATTACGGTGGAACAACAAATCCGGTCGGTGGTTGAAGATCCCATCGTGCTTGAGCATGGCACAGTCCATGTCGGCGTGTCGTTGGGCTGGGCCATGTTTCCGCAGGATGGGCTGGACACCAAAACCTTGCTGAAGGTCGCTGATATTCGTATGTTTGAAACGAAGAAGAGCCGCAAGGCGGCGCGCTAAGGATATGGAAAAAACATGGTTTGTCGCAACCATGCCGGGAAATCAGCAGAAAAACAGGAAAAGCCGCACCGCATGCAGACTTCATCAAATAGATCACGGGCTGTCCATTTATCAGATATAATGCGCTGTCGTTGAGATTCGAGGTAGCGGTGCAGTATTAGTCTGTCATTCCTTCTTGCTTCAACTACGATCTGCAGGGCGTAAGCCCAATTTAAACTGTAATTAGGATATGTAATGGCAACTGGTATTGTTAAGTGGTTCAATGATGCAAAAGGTTTTGGCTTTATCACTCCGGACGAAGGCGGCGAAGATCTGTTCGCTCACTTCTCGGCGATTCAGTCGAGCGGATTCAAGACGCTGCAGGAAAACCAGCGCGTGTCTTTTGAAATCACCGCAGGCCCGAAGGGCAAGCAAGCTTCAAACATTCAGCCTGTCTAAGCTGGATCAAGCGAAATGAAAAACCCCGGTGCGCCGGGGTTTTTTTATGCCTGTTCAGCCTTGTTCAAGCGATCAGGCAGTCGACTGCGGCAAAAGTATCGCGGCGCCGTCGAATTCTCCGGCACGCAGCGCATCCAGTGCGCGATTCGCGTCTTCCAGCGCAAACAGCACGGGGCTGGTCCGTATCTCGATCTCGTTTGCCAAGGCAAAAAATGCGTCGCCATCGGCGCGCGTCAGATTGGCGACCGAGCGAACCGAGCGTTCGCCCCATAGCAGGGCGTACGGAAAACCGGGGATGTCGCTCATGTGAATCCCTGCGCATACGATGGTTGCGCCCTTGCGCGTGGCAGCCAGCGCTTTCGGCACGAGTGCGCCCGAGGGAGCAAAAATGATGGCGGCGTCGAGCGGTTCTGGCGGCGTGGCATCCGCATCACCGGCCCATGCGGCACCAAGCGAGCGCGCAAATATCTGCGAGCGCAGGTCGCCCGGGCGCGTAAACGCATATATCCGCCTGCCCTGCTGACGCGCAACCTGCGCGATGATGTGCGCCGCCGCGCCGAATCCATACAAGCCGAGCCGTCGTGCGTTGCCGGTCATGGCATAGGCGCGATAGCCGATCAGGCCGGCGCACAGCAGCGGCGCTGCATGCAGGTCGTCATAGCGGGAAGGCAATGAAAAACAGTAGCGTGCATCCGCAACGGCATATTCCGCGTAGCCGCCATCGCGGTCGTAGCCGGTAAACACGGGATGGTCGCACAGGTTTTCGCGATTTTCCCGGCAGAAGCCGCAATGACGGCAGCTGCCGCCCAACCATGGCACGCCGATGCGCTCGCCGACAGTAAATTGTCCGACCAGTTCGCCGGCATGCACCACCACGCCGACGACTTCATGGCCCGGGATCAGCGGCAATCGGTGCGGCGGCAATTCGCCGTCGACGATATGCAGGTCGGTGCGGCATACGCCGCAAGCGGTGATGCGAATCAGTACTTCATGCTCGGATGGAAAGGGGATCGCCACGCGGGCCAGGCGCAGCGGCGTCCCCGGCTTGTCCAGCAGCATGGCACGCATACTGCCATCGTGTGCAGGTTCAGGAGCCTGAATCTTCATGATTTCACCTGTACATTAAAACAAGGGGGGCATCAATTGCGGTTTTTATCCGATGTTTCAACCCGCATGCCGTCTTTCAACTGATTGGTGGGATAACGGATTACCAGCATGCCGGGGTCGAGGCCGGAAAGTATCTGCACTTCGTCTGGATTGCGTTGTCCGATCCGAACGGCACGCGCATGTGCGTGCCCATCCTGCACGACAAATGTATGCCAGACATCGCCAATCCGAAACAGGCTGCTGCCTGCTACTTTCACGACCTTGCCGGAAGACCATACGATGATGCGCGCTTCGATGCGGTAACCGTCGCCCAGCGGTCCCAGCGGATCGACCGGATCGGCAATCACATTTACGCGCTGCTCTTCCACGCCCAAGGCTGAGACCTTGGTGAAGGCGACCGGTTCGACCAGCCGGACCTTTGCGCGCAAGCTTTTGCCGCCGCCCCAGCCTTCGACCAGCATCGTGGCGCCGGGCGGGACTTTTACGGCGTCGGTGGAAAGCACGTCGACCACAAGCTCATAGCGTAGCGGGTCGCCGATCACCATGATGGGCATGCCTGCATTCACCGTACGTTCGCTTTTTTCCTGCACTTTCAAAATGTAACCGTCAACCGGTGAGGGTAGCTGCAACTGGCGCGCGCTGGCGGTGCGGGCATCGGCTGCGAACAGTGCCGCTTCCGCCGTCCTGATATCCGCCAGCGCCGCCTGTTGCCGCGATTGCGCGGCGTTCCATTCGGCACGGCTGGATGCTTCCGCGGTGAGTGCTTTTTCCACGGCCTGCGGCGAAACGAAGCCGTTGGCCACCAGGCGCTCAACGCGGGTCCGCTCATTCGTTGCAAACTGCAGGTCGGTCAGGGCGCGCTGCACTCTCAAGGCCGCTTCCTGCGCCAATGCTCTGGTTGCATCCAGATGCGCGTAGGCTTCCTGCTTTTGCCTGGCGTCCATCGGCAGCGGGCTGAGAGTTGCGACGATCTGGCCTTTGCGCACTGGATCACCGTCATGCAGGTCGATGCGCCGAAGCTCGGCAGCGACCGGTGCGGCTACAATATATTTGTCATGTACGCGAACCTGCCCCTGATTGTCGATGGTGACCTGCATCGGCCCCTGCGTTACCTGCGCCAGCTCGACTTGCAACGGATCGGGCGTAAACAGGAACCACGCGATTGCCGCAATTGCCAGCGCGGCAATGCCGCTTCCCGCCCACCTGCGATAGCGTGCACCACGTCCTTGCTGTTGCCTGGCCGGCGGTGGAGAGGAAAGTGTGTCCATATGATTGATCATTCACGGGTCTTGAGGACTTCGATCAGGTCCAGCTGCTGCACTTTGCGCCATACCGCGAATCCGGATGCGGCTGCTGCCGCCAGGACGACACCGATCGAGAGCAGGTAAGTGCGGGCGCTGACGATGAGCGGAATCCGGAACAGTTCCTGGCTCATGAGAGCCGACAGTACTGCGCAGAGGGCATAGCCTAGCAGGCAGCCGGCCGGCAGGGCGGCCAGGATGAGCAGCCCCTGTTCGCCCAGCAGCATCGCGCCGACCTCGGCTTTCGTGAAGCCGAGAATGCGCAGGCTGGCCAGTTCCAGCGCATGTTCGGACAGTGCGATGCGTGCCGAATTGTAGACGACGCCGACGGCAATCACGCAGGCAAAGGCGATCAGCACGATGGTATTGATGGTCAGGTTTTCAGCCACGGTTGCCATGAAGCTTTGCAGCGTCGCCTCACGCAGGCTGACGCTACCCACTGCAGGAATGGCCTTGAGCCGGCGATACAGCGCAGTCTGGTGTGCCGGATCCACCGACAGAAATGCGCCGGATACGGTTTCGGCGCTCGATGCGAGCCGCGCCAGCGCGGCCGTATCCATATAGGAAAATGCGCCGATCGGCTCGTCGACAATCCTGGTCACGATCGTGGAAACGGTTTGCCGCCGTCCTTCCAGGAATTCGACCGTCATTCTGTCGCCGGCGGTGACGCCCAGCGTGTCCGCCAGTTTGGCGGTCAGCACGAGACCTTCCTCGGGCAAGTCGATGGCGCGTTCACGCTCATCGAGGATCAGGCGCAGCTGTCGCGACCGGCCCAGGCCCATGATCACGGTCTTCTTGCTGCGGTATCCGAAACGCAGCCGGACCATGCTGGTTGCAAACGGTTCGACCCGCAATACGCCCGGCAGCGCGGCCAGGTCATGCACGACGGAAGCGCCGCGCGCTTCATTGAAGCTGACTGTCACATCGTCGCGTTGCGCGGTGCGGAACTGAAGGCGGATGATTTCGTCGAGCGCATCGAATGAATATTGTCCGGTCACCATCAGTGAAACGGCAAACGCCAGCCCGATGATGGACAGGATCGCCTTGACGGGGCTACGTTCCATGTTGCGCAGGACGATGCGCACCGACAAGGGCATGAAGCGTTGCAGGCCCAGCTTTTCCAGCGGGCCAGGCCTGAAGCGCGCCGGCGATGCCGGCCGCATCGCTTCAGCCGGCTGCAATGCCAGTGCGCGGCGCACTGCCAGCAAGGCGCCACTCAGGGCGGACATCACGGCAATCAACAGGGCAACCCCGATCGAAAAGCCGGATAGTGAAAATGTCAGCTCCGGAAAATGGAAAAAGCGCGTGTAGAGTACAGCCAGGCCGTTGCCAAGCCATGTTCCCAGAGCGATGCCGAGCAGGCCGCCGGTCAGCACGGTCAGCAGCGCGAACTTGAGGTAATGCAGGCCGATCGCGCGATTGCCGTAACCGAAACTCTTGAGCAGTGCAATCTGGGCGCGCTGCAGCGCCGTGATCCGAAGCAGCACGTCATGGATCAGGAAAGCGGCGACGGCAAGAAAGATCGCGGGCAGGACGATACCGGTTACCCGGTCCTGCGCCAGTTCGTTTTCCAGGAATTGATGCGATACCTGGTCTTTCCTTCCGTAGGCGCCAAGCGAGCCGTACGGCGCCAGCAGAATATCGAGCTTGTCGATTACCTGCGCCTTGCTGGCGTGCGGTGCAAGAATCAGCGCCAGATCGTTGAAGGCATCCGTCATGTCGAGTGCCGCCGCCAGGGCATCCCGGTTCATCCACAATACGCCGAAGCGACGATTGTCCGGAAAGGTATTGCCCTTGATTTCGCTGATGTATTCCGGCGAGATGGCAATGCCGGCAATCCGCAACTGTTCCTTGCGACCGTTGATGACCGCGCCGATCGAATCGCCGGGATGCAATTCGTTCGCCTGCGTGAATGCTTCGCTGGCAAGCACTTCATTCCGGTTACCGGGCTGAGGCATGCGTCCGGCGCGCAGATACACGCGGTTCAACCCGGTGCCTGGCTGTTCCGGCAGCGATACCAGGCGTGCCGACGCCGGCTCGTCCAGTCCCGGCACATCCAGCGATGCGTCGAACACGACACGGCCATCGACCTGGTTGACCCCGGGGATATCCCGCGCGCGGTCAAGCAGGGTGCGCGGCGCGCGCTTCAGGTTGGCGAATACGTCGGCAAAGCGGTAACGCTCGTAGTATGTCGCCTGCGATGACAACAGCGCCTCGTAGGCGCCGCGCATGGTGACGAAGCTGGCGATGCCGCACATCGCCACCAGCGCAATCGCAATCGCCTGGCTGCGCATCCGCCACAGGTCACGCAGCAGTTTGCGGTCCAGTGCGCGTGCGGTTACCATGCAATCTCTCCCGGTGGCAGTCGAGCGGTGTTGGCCTGGATGCGGGTGATGCGGCCGCTGCTGATGTAGATGACGCGATGGGCCATTTGCGCGATGGCGGCATTGTGCGTGATGACCGCAGTGGTCGTGCCGAGTTCGCGATTGATGCGTTCCAGCACTTCCAGCACCAGCCGGCCGGTGCTGAAATCCAGCGCGCCGGTCGGTTCATCGCACAGCAGCATGTCGGGGCGCTTGGCAATGGCGCGCGCAATTGCCACGCGCTGCTGCTCGCCACCGGATAATTGCGCCGGGAAATGATGCAACCGATCCGTCAGCCCCACCAGCGCCAGCGCTTCGGCGGCATCCATCGGATGCGGGCTGATCTCGGTCACCAGCGTCACGTTTTCCAGCGCAGTGAGGCTGGGAATCAGGTTATAGAACTGGAACACGAAGCCCACATGATCGCGCCTGAATTGCGTCAATGCCGCATCGTCGGCGCGGGTCAGGTCATGGTCGAGATAAATCAGCGAGCCGGAAGTCGGCGTATCCAGTCCGCCCAGGATGTTGAGCAGCGTCGACTTGCCGCTGCCGGAGGCGCCCAGCAGCACCACGAATTCGCCTTCGTAGAGATCGAGATCGATGTCGATCAGCGCCTTTACCTGCACTTCGCCCATCGTGTAAGTCTTGCTTACCTTCCGCAGGGTGAACACCGCTGCCGGTTTCCGGTTCAATGGAGCGGCTGGAGTCGGGGTAAAGGCGTTGTCGGTGGCAGGCGGTGTCATGTTTGCTCTGGATCGAACGAGCTAATGTAGCGTTTCCGTATCGTCCGCCATTGATTCGGGTCAAACCGGACGGAAGGGGTTCTCATTCATGCATGGCAATGCAGGGCAGCCTCGCGTTAACGCACGATCAGCGGTCGCAGGAATGCATCGGCTACCTTACCAGCAGCGTAAACGGATAAACATACGCCTGCAGCGTCACCAGAAGGCCGACCAGGCACGCCAGCGCGATCGAGTGGAAGAACACATAGCGCAGAATGTCGCCTTCATGCCCGTACCATTTGGTGGCAGTGGAGGCAACCACGATCGATTGCGCGTCGATCATCTTGCCCATCACACCGCCGGAAGAATTGGCGGACGCCATCAGCACCGGGTCCAGGCCAAGCTGCTGCGCTGAAGTCCGCTGCAGCCCGCCGAACAGGACATTCGATGCGGTGTCCGACCCGGTCAGGGCGACGCCCAGCCAGCCCAGCAGCGTGCCGAAGAACGGATACAGCACGCCCGTGTGGGAAAACGCCAGGCCGAGCGTGGAATCAATGCCGGAATAGCGGGTCGTGTAGCCGAGCGCCAGCATCGCCGCGATCGTCATCAGCGAATAACGCAGCAGCTTGATCGTATGCCAATAGACCCGGAGCAGTTCGGTTACCTTATATCCCATGACCAGGCCGGAAACCAGCGCCGCGACCAGGATGCCGGAACCGGTGGCCGACAGCCAGTTGAGCGTGTACACCGCCGCTTCCGGGCTCGGCTTGGGGACCACCGGCGGCACTCTCTGCACCAGCTTGTGCAGATCCGGCCATTCGAACTTGAAGACCGAGATGCCGTCGAGCAGTTTTTTCCATTCCGGCACGCCCCACAGCACCACCAGCACCGACAGGATCAGCCAGGGCAGCCAGGCGCGCATGACCTCGCCGCGCGCATGGCTGTGCACCGTGGCACCGGCGCCGCTCGCCTGACCGACGCTGAACTTGCCGGCGGCGGAAGTCCAGATCGCGGCCGGTTTCCATATTTTCAGGAAAAGCGTCAGGCATGCCATCGAAATCATCGCCGCGCCGACATCCACCAGCCATGGGCCGTGGAAATTGGAAATCAGGTATTGCGGCAGCGCAAAGCTTGCGCCTGCGATCAGGATTGCCGGCCAGATACCAGTCATGCCGCGAAAGCCGCAGAAAGCCCAGATCAGCCAGAACGGCACGATGATCGAAAAAAACGGCAACTGGCGCCCGACCATGCCGGACAATTGCAGCAGGTCCAGCCCGGTGACGCCGGCCAGCGCGATAATCGGCGTGCCCAGGGCGCCGAACGCCACCGGCGCGGTATTGGCGATCAGCGACAGGCCGGACGCCGCCAGCGGTGCGAAGCCCAGTCCGATCAGCATCGCGCCGGTCACCGCCACCGGCGTGCCAAAGCCGCCCGCGCCCTCGAAGAACGCGCCATAGCAGAACGCCACCAGCAGCAATTGCAGGCGGCGATCGACGGTGATGCCGGTAATGCTTTCCTGCATGACCTTGAAATAGCCTTTCTGCTCGGTCAACTGGTACAGGAAGATGACGTTCAGGATGATCCAGCCGATCGGCAGCAAGCCGTTGGCCGCACCCAATAACGCTGCCGAAATTGCCGTCGGCGCAGGCATCGCATACCCCAGGATCGCCACCGCCAGCGCGGACATCAGGCCGAGCAGGGCGGCGATATGGGCCTTGATATGGAAAAACGCCAGCGCAGCCAGCATTACGACTACCGGAACCGCCGCGGTCAGCGTCGACATCACAGGATTGTGGAACGGATCATAAACTTGCGACCACATGCTTGTCTCCTTGCAGGGTTTTTTACGCTGCCAGCGCGCTGCCTGGCCGGTAAATTTTTCATTCATAACATTGCATTGCAGTACCCGTCATGCGGTTGATTAAAATCAGGCGAGTTTTTGAGCGAAGCAGCTGGCGCTTTCCCTGCGGGAAGCAATGCCGCGGGCCGCCGGATGCCGGACGGCAAGCGGAATTGTTCAAAATAGGGGAGTATCAATAAAAATACGGGTATATGCGTAATAAAAACGCGGGCGTTAGAAAATACACAGCCGTGTATTTATATCGTGCAAGGGAGGCGAAAAGATCGGCAAAAACGCCGTTCCGGTGCAATCCGCCGCTTGCCATCGCGATAGATAATGGATTATTTCATTCGAGGACAGGCTGCAGTCGGAATCCAGCGTCGTGAATGAGGTTGGCTGACGCCGCTGGATTCCGGCTTTCGCGGAATGACGTATGAAATTCAGGCTTGGCCGGCTGGCATTACGCCGCGGTCGGACTTGTCCCTGAACGAAAACCGGTGTCCGTTCAGCAGCGTGCCGAGCGGCGTACACCGCACCAGCACCGGATACGTCGCGATACAGGCCAGCGTGGTCGCCAGGTTATTGATCCCCATTTTGGCCAGCGCCGCCATATGCGGCTCCTGTCTTTTTATTCCCCTGCTTTCACCGGCGATGATTGTGAATCCGAAATAAAGCGCATGCGCGAAGCCGCCAGTGCGATCATGACGATGGCGATCAGCAGCGCGCCGCTTGCCGCGAACACTTGCGCCAGCGTGACCGCACGCATCGCCCAGCCGGTGATGGCCGCCGAAATCGGCGCGACGCCCATGAAGATGAACATGAACAGTGCCATGCCCCGGCCCAGCATCGCCGGCGCCATGTGCCGCTGCAGCCAGGTGTACACGTTCACCTGCAGGAAGCCGCCGAGGCTGCCGATCACGAGCAGCAGCGCCGCGCCTTGCCATGTCGCGCTGACCTGGCCCATCGGCACAAACAATGCGCCGATCACCGCATCGATCAACAGGATCGTCATGCCGAAGTTGCGCAGGCGCAAACGGGGCTTCATGCCGGAGACCGCCATGCCGATCAGGGTGCCGGCGCCATGCGCGCCCATCAGCGCGCCGAACGCGGCGGCGCCATGATTCAATTCATTCGCCAGTACCGGCAGTGCAATCTGGATCGGACCGCTGATGAAGAGCGCGACCGCGCCCCAGTACAGGAAACAGGTGCGCAAGCTCGGATCGTTCCAGCAATAGCGCAGTCCGTCCGCGACCGCCTGCAGCACCGATGTCTGCGTTGCCGCACCGGCGTGCGCAATGGGTGCATGCAGGTTTACCCGGGCGAGAGTCCAGGCCGACAGCGCGAAGCTGCATGCATCGAACAGGAAGGCGATACCCAGGCCCCTGGCATCGCCCAGCGAACCAGACGACGCATCGCCGAACAGCGCGATCAGCAGCCCGGCCAGCAGCGGGCCGGCAAACAGGGAAAACTGGCGGATGCCCATCATCATGCCGTTGGCCGCCTGCAACTGCTCGCGCCTGACGACATGCGGCATGATCGAGGTGCCTGCCGGGATGCTGAATGCGGTGGCAAGACCGATCGCAAGCGCGAAGCCGTACACCATCCACAGACTCAGATGGCCGGTCAGCACCAGCGCGGCCAGTGCGCCAAGCAGCACCGTGTTGGCATGCTTGGTCAGCATCATGACGCGTTTGGGCGAGTAGCGATCGACCAGGGCGCCGCCGATCAGGATGAATAATGCGCGCGGGATGCTGGTCAGCGCCAGCACGGTGCCCAGCACGAAGGTATCGCCGGTCATTTTCAGCACCAGCCAGGGCAACGCGATCAACGTGAACTGGTCGCCCAGCATCGAGATGACGGCGCCGCTCATCAGCCAGCGGAAATTGCGATCCTGTGAAAGCGCGTCGCGCGGGTTGCCGGCCTTTTTGTCAACGGGTTTATCCTGCATGAGTGGCTCCTGTTTTATTTGTCTTGGCTGCTGCAAGCAGGTGTGCGATGCCCTGCCTTAGAAATGCGACCATTTCGGTACTGGCTCCGGTACCGGTGAATAGCTCCGGCTCCCTTTCGAGCGCGGCATGCGCCCTCATGTGCGTTTGCGGATCGTTGCCCCACACCTCGCGCGAGCCTTCCAGCCAGCGGCTGCACAGGACTTGTGCTGACGGACTGCACGGGCCGCTTCCCTGCTCCATCTGATCCCGCACTTGTGCGATGAGCGTCAGCCATTGCACGGACTTTCCATGATACTTTTCGCGTATCGGAGCCAACTCTTCCGCGCTTAAATATTTTGCATATATGCTCAGCCTGTACTCTGCAGCAGCTCTGGACATATAGTCGATTACCGCGCCGTCAACACCGGTTTGCGCTTGCATGGTCGGCTCGTTTCTGTGCATGGTGTCGAGCTTCAGGATGAGACGTGGATCGCCGCACATGCTTTTTTGCGTCCACGCCATCCATTGCCTTGACAGCTGTTGCGCTTCGCCGGCCTCCGGTGGAACGCCGCGCGCCATCAAGGCACGAATTGCCGCAATCATGCCGGCTGCCTCGGATGCAATATCTTCCTTGAGCTGCTCCCTGTGCAGGCGCAGGGCAGCCAATTCATCGCTGGTGAAATAGCGGTCATGGATCGCCATCATTTCCAGCGTAGTCAACCAGTTGGGCAGATCGGGTTCGAGGTTTTCGCTGACGCGCGCCAGCAAGGATTTCAGGCGTTCGCGCAACTCGATGGTGCGTGCAACCTGGCGATCGAGCGACACGATCTGCTGCTCGATTACCGTTTGCAAATCGGCGCCGCCGTCAAGCAGCAGTTCCGCGATTTCAGCCAAGGACAAGCCGAGCCGCCGTAATGCCTGGATACGATGCAGCCGCTCGATATCCTGGCGATTGTAAAGTCGATAGCCGGCATCCGAGCGCGTGGACGAACACAACAGCTTGATGGCGTCATAGTGATGCAGCGTGCGCACCGTGAGCCCGGTACGCCTGGCCAGTTCACCGATTTTCAGAAACATGCGAATCTCCTTTCGATGACACCATAAAACCTGACGTTACGTCAGGGTCAAGTGTTTTTTCGACAGCACCGCATTATGCAGCGGTGCGCGTCTTCTGATGAACATGAAGGAAGCGGTGAATTGAATGGGATGTGATTGATGAAAGAAAACGGCTTTTGCTGAAATATCCCTGCCATGGATGCGCTCGTGACGGTAGCGATGCCTGTCTGCGCACCAGACTCTCAAATTGCAGATGCAGACCCCTTTGTCCCCGAATTTCTACCCCAGGTGTTGAACATATGTCATTATTGGCAAGGCGCGCTGGCTGACAGGCTCGTATCTTGAGTCGCTTCGTGAAATGATTTTTGCAGTCGCGCGCAATATCAATCCATCACTGCACCGATTCCCCTTTACCCAAAGACAGGAGACGTCTCATGAAACGGATAGCCAGCGCAGCCATGTTAGGTTCGGTTCTACTGATCTTCAGCCATCTTGCGCTGGCCGATTATGATGCACGGGACGAGCAGGAGGCGAAGGAATTTCAGGCGAAAAACCGGGAAGCCGCCAAAAAAGAGGCTGAGCGCAAGCAGAAGCTGAAAGCGGACAACACAAAGCTCGAAGCCGACATGTATCGTCAGGCGCTCGGCACGAAAACCAATGGCAAGTCCGATGCGGAAGTAATCGAGATGATGAAGGCGCACCTGGCCGCTACACAGAAACAATACGGCAAATAGGCGTACTGGATCGGCAAGCGATTTGCGGAAGGTGTCAGGGATCTTGTGAAATCGGGAAAATCGTTGACTGCCCCAGCATGCGCTTATCGAACAGGATGGCGAACCGGTTCAGGAGTCAAAGGGCCGACAGCTGCAAGAGAGTCTGCTGCAAATGAAGATCAATCAGTTTACGGACTCGAAACCGGTCTGCCCCTGTTCCTATCCGTAAGGAGCCGGGGCCGGACGGCGTCCTGCCGCTGTCCGTAGTATTACCCTGCGGTTGCCGGTTCGCACGACGCCAGTTCACGTTCTGCATCCGTGGTCACGATTGTTACGATCATGTCCGCATGCACATGGTCGAAATCCGCATGCAGGCGCTTTTTCACGCCGTAGTCCTGTAACTGATGATGCTGATCCGGTTCGATGCCGTGGCGCGCCAGAGTGTGTTTGGTGCAAGCGAGCGGGCAGCCGTCCAGCGCAATGATGGGGCGTCCCGAGCGCGCGACCTTGAGCAGGGAAGGAACATCGCCGCCGATACCGGCGATGCATGACATTTCGGCCACGCCCTGGCGGTCAAGCTGGACTGCGACATAATTTGCCATCTGCGCGGCGCTGGAACAGCCGGAACAGGAGTACACAAGTGGCAGGTTTTTTCTATCGCTAGACATGAATGCAACCTCTGTCGATCAAATCATCCCGGCTGAACGGCGATGCATCGGGCAATGGCGCACAGGAATGCCTTTGCCGCACCAACTTCACGCGAAAATAATATCACGTTGTGATATAAAATGCGATATTCGACTGGTATCCTGATCCGTCAGGAAAGTCGTGCAACCCCACGAATGTACCGCAAGCGCAGCAAGCCGCGTCATCGTATATGATCGCTGCATGGATGACTTGCCTTTGAAAAAAAGCTCATGCCCCATTCCCCAACGACCGAATCCATCAGCAAGCTGGACTATGAACTGCTTGCCGATTTCCGCTATCAGCTCCGGCGGTTCATGCGATTCAGCGAGGGAATTACGCAGGCGCATGGCATCACGCCGTTGCAGTATCAGTTGCTGCTGCAGGTCAAAGGCTATCCCGGCAGGGATTGGGCCACCATCGCCGAGCTGGCCGAGCGTCTGCAGGCGCATCATCACGGTGTGGTGGCGCTGGCCTCGCGTTGCGAGAAGGCGGGGCTGGTGGCGCGCCAGCCGGGCCGGGAAGACAAGCGTTGCGTCGAGATCGGCCTGACGCCGAAAGGGGAAATGCTGCTGCGGCAGCTGGTTTCGCTGCACCGGAACCAGTTTGCCGAACTGCGGCGCGTGTTGGGCGGCACCACTGCGGAAATGCTGTTTCACGTTTCATAGAATCGAACGGATGGTGAATACGGCATGAATACTTCTTCCACCTGGACTGGCGGCGCCATGGCGCCGGACGGCAATGCAGCGGCCATGCGCCCGGTCGTCATCGTTGGCGCGGGGCCGGTCGGCCTGTGCGCCGCGATCGATCTTGCGCAGCAAGGCGTGCCGGTGCTGCTGGTGACGGACAACGACACCATGCCGACCGGATCGAGAGCGGTCTGCTATGCCAAGCGCTCGCTGGAAATACTGGATCGGCTGGGCGTCGGCGATGCCTGCGTGCAGAAAGGCCTGGCCTGGGAAACGGGCCGCGTGTACCTGGAAGACCGGCAGGTGTACGCTTTTCATCTGCAGCCGGAACCCGATCACGAGCGGCCCGCGTTCGTCAACCTGCAGCAGTTTTACCTCGAACGGTTCCTGCTGGAGCGGGCGCAGGCGCTGCCGAACCTGGAGATTCGCTGGGGCCACCGGGTGATTGCGCTGCAAAATGCGGAATCGGGCGTGACGCTGGAGATCGATGCCGCGGCCGGACCCTACCGCCTCGACACGGCATGGCTGATCGCCTGCGACGGCGCGCACAGTACGGTGCGCCGCCTGATCGGCGCGCAGATGCGCGGCTCGGAACTGCGTGACCGCTTTCTGGTGGCGGATGTCGTGATCGACACCGATTTTCCCGCCGAGCGACGATTCTGGTTCGATCCGCCGTTTCATCCCGGCCGCTCGGCGCTGCTGCACAAGCAGCCGGACGGGGTCTGGCGGGTCGAGCTGCAGCTTGGCCTGGAGGCGTCGCCGGCGGAAGAAATGCAGCCCGAAAAGCTGATTCCGCTGATCCGGACCATGTTCGGGGTGCAGGGGCAATGCGAGCTGAAATGGGTCGGCATTTATACCATCGCCAACCGCCGGCTGGAACGCTTTCGCCATGGCCGCATCCTGTTCGCCGGCGATAGCGCGCACCAGGTATCGCCGTTCGGTGCGCGCGGCTTCAATGCCGGCGTGCAGGATACCGACAATCTGGCCTGGAAGCTCGGCCTGGTGCTGGCCGGCAGGGCGCCGCAAAGCTTGCTCGATAGTTATTCGGAGGAGCGGGTCGAAGCGGCGGATGAGAATCTCGCCAGCGACCGCGGCACCATTGAATTCATCGCGCCCGGCAGTAGCGCTTCCCGAGCTTTCCGCGATGCCGTGCTGTCGCTGGCGCCCGAATACGGCTTCGCCCGCCGGATAGTGAATTCCGGCCGCCTGTCGTCGCCCTGCAGGTATGGCAACGCACTGGACACGCCGGATACCGACAACTTCTTCAGCAGCCTGGCGCCCGGTGCGCCGGTGGATGATGCGCCGGTGCGTGCAACGGGTGCAGACAGCTGGTTCCTGCGGCATACCGGCAGCAGGTTTTGCGGCGTCTATTTCACCGATGGCGGAATGTCCAAGGAAATCGCGGCGAACTTCAGAAAACTCTGTGCGGACCCGATCCCGGTTGCGCTTCTGATTGTCGTTCCATCCGGCGGCGCACGCCAGGCAGTACCGGCCGGCTGGACGGTGCTGGAGGATGCACAGGATCTGTTGCGGCAGCGTTATGACGGTTCGCCCGGCACTTTTTACCTGCTGCGGCCCGACCAGTATGTAGCGGCGCGCTGGCGGCGCTTCGACCTGGCCCAGGTGCGCGCCGCCGTCGTCCGCGCCAGCGGCAACCCTCCGGTCAAAGGCAGGACAGCATGAGCGCCCGACTCAATACCGATCCCAACATGATGTCGCCGGACGAATTCTACGCCGCGCTGATCGAGATGCATCGCGGACTCTCCGAAGCACAAAGCATGCAGGTGAATGCCAGGCTGATCCTGCTGCTGTCGAATCACGTTGGCGATCTCGATCTGCTGAAGGAGGCCATGCAGCGCGCCCGCGCCGGGGTCGATGGGCCCTGATCCGTTCTCGGCGCGATTGACGGCGCGCATCGTTCAGATTGCCACCCATTTCCGGTCGCGGCGTAGAGGTTATTCCACAGGACTATCCGGGCATGCCGGATTCTCTTGCCAGCGCCAGGAATTCGGTTCTCAAGCCGAGATTGGCGCGCATTTCGCCCAGTAGCGCCGATGTGACGGTTTCCTCGCCGGGAGTGCGGATGCCGCGGCTTTCCATGCACAAGTGGCGGCACCGGATCACCACGCCGACCGAAAGCGGTTCGACATGCTGCATGAGTGCATTGGCGATCTGGATCGTGAGCCGCTCCTGTACTTGCAGCCGCTTTGAAAAACACTCCACCAGCCGAGTCAGCTTGGACAGGCCGACGATTTTCCCGTTCGGCGTATAGCCTACCGTGGCCGAGCCGAAGAAGGGCGCGAGATGATGCTCGCAATGGCTGTAGACGGGGATGCCGCGCACCACGATCAGCTCGTTGTACTGTTCGGCGCCGTCTTCGAACACTTTCAGGATCTCCGCCGGGTCCTGTGCGTAGCCGGAAGTCCAGTGTTTCCACGCCCTGTCGACACGCTGCGGCGTATCCGTCAGGCCCTGCCGGTCGGGGTCCTCGCCGAGATGGCGCAAGAGCCGGCGCCAGTCTTCATCTGAAAAATGGTCATCCATGATCGCAAGTCCTCCAATCAAGCCGTGCGCAATCTGCCTGCATCATCCTGCCGCGCTGTTGCCATGATAGCGAAAGCCAGGCCCGGACGTGGGCGGCTGATGTTTGCGGCATCCGGTGCGATTTCGGGCGATTTACATACTTATACGTGTATTTTTTAATTCCCGCATGATGGTTGCGCATTAGTGTATTTTTTTAACATACTCCGGCTATTTTTTGAAAATTTGCAACGTCATCCAGGCGCTTTCCGGTTTTTGCGCGCGCTCGCCGCTGCATGGACGGCGGGCCCGGCCAGCCCGGTATCGGGCAAATAAATTTTTACAAATTTGCGCATGCATCTTGTGAGATTAAGCAAGGTTGCGTTGTAAATCGAATGGTTCAATCGATGTGTCGGTACAAATTGTCGCAACAAGGCTTCGTCCAATCTCATCTGTGGGAGCAAAACATGATTCTGTCGAATATCAAGTCGCTGGGTGTGGCGGCGCTGTTGGGGATATTGCTTGCCGCGTGCGGCGGTGCAAAGAAAGACTCGTCGCAAGACAGCAGTGCCGTGGTCAATAACCCCGGCCCGCCGCCGGTGGTGTTGCCGACCACGACGGTGTCCGGCGTGTTCGACGGGCACCTGACGGATAGCGGCCAGGCGCTCACAACCTTGCTGCAGGCCGATGGCTCGTACTACATGGTGTACTCGGACCTTTCCGCCGCGCAAGCGCCGGCAGGCGCGATCCTGGGCACCGGCACGCTGGCCAATGGCAGTTTTACCTCGACCAATGCGCTGAACCTGAGCCTGACGGGAACAGGTGCGCAGACCACATTCGGAAATGCGGCGATGCAGGCAAGCTATGTGCCCAATGTCTCGTTCAACGGCGTCCTGACGTATCCGGCGCCCGGAACGCCGCTTGCATTCAACGGCGCATTCAATAGCGCGTACTCCCAACTGCCGCCGCTGGCATCGCTGGCGGGCGTGTATGCCGGCGTGATGACGACCAGGAGCGTCAAGGAAGACAACCTGGAGCTGACGATTTCCAGCAGCGGCGAGGTGACCGGCAAGTTGACTTGCGGATGCACCATCATGGCGACGCTGGCAACGCGCGTCGATGCGACATCCTATGTGGCCAGCCTGTCCTTCGTCGGTGGCAGCCATCCGCTGTCGAACCAGAGCATGGCGGGCAATGTCTACTTCGACGCTACGAAGAAGCGCCTCTATATCATCGGCAAGATGAGCGATACGGGAGAAGGCACGATCTTCGTCGGCACCAGATCGTAGCCGGACGTCGTGCACCAGAGAAGCCGCAGGTGGTTTCTCTGGCGGGGCAGGGCTGCGAATTGACGATGTCAGGAAAAGGCATAGACATCCATCGCCAGCACGCCGTATTCCACGCTCGCATGCAGCCGTTCGGCCCGCGCATTTTTGCCTGCCGCGCCCATGGCGACGAACAGCGGCAGCAGATGCTCTTCGGTCGGATGGTTGCGCACGGCGAACGGCGCCTGCCGCCGGTAATCCAGCAGTGCGTCGTGCCGGTTGTCGCGCAGCTGCGCCAGCATCCAGTCGCCGAAATCGCTCACCCAGGCGGGGACCGGCGCCTCGATCGGCTGGCCGCGAAATTCGTGCAGGTTATGCGTAAGCGAGCCGGAGCCGATGATCAGCACGCCGTCGTCGCGCAGTGGCGCCAGTGCGTTGCCGATGGCGGCATGTGCGGCAGGCGTTGCGCCGTGCAGCAGCGACACCTGCGTCACCGGAATATCTGCGTCCGGATACATCAGGCGCAGCGGCACCCATGCGCCGTGGTCCAGGCCGCGATCAGCGCTGCGCCGCACCGCGAGGCCGGCCCGCTCCAGTAATTGCGCGGCCTGCTCCGCAATCGCCGGTGCGCCCGGCGCCGGATACCGGATCGCAAACAGGGCCGGCGGAAAGCCGCCGAAATCGTGCAGCGTTTCCGGCTCGGATGCGACAAGGACCGCCGGCATTCCGCTGGTTTCCCAATGGGCGGAAGCCACCACGATCGCTTTCGGCTGCGGCAGCGTTTTGCCCAGCGTCAGCAGAAAGCGGCGTGCCGGGCTGTCTTCGATCGCCAGCATCGGCGATCCATGCGAGATGAACAAGGCAGGCAATCGGTCCATGCAGATTCTCCTTAAAGCGATACATCATGCCGGCCATCCATTGACGTACGCCGCATGGCGACTTACCGGAGCGGAGCCACGTACCCCAACTGGGCTGAAACCTCTTGCGCGGCGCTGCGCAGCATTTGCGCCGGCTTGCCGTTGTAGGACACATCGAGCGACAGTTCCGGGCCGACCAGCGTCAGGCCGAGCACGATACGGCCGTAGGCGTCGAATACCGGCGCCGCCAATGCATCGATGCCCGGCGCATTATGGCCCCTGACGCGACTCAGCCCTTGCAACCGTATTTCTTCCAGCACTTCATCGAGTTCCTGCGGCGTCTGCGGTGCCTTGCTGTTGCGCGCGGCACGGTGCTGGGCCAGCTCCCTGGCCACCATGGCTGCGGTTTCCGGGCGCGGCAGGTAAGCGGCGAAGACGCGGCCGGTGGCCGACATGGTCAGGTTGAACACCGTGCCTTCGGCGATGCTGATGGCGACTTCGCGCGGCGGCTTGTAGAGGCGGATCGCAGTGGCGCCGCTGCTGCCCCAGACTGCGATCAGGCAGGTCTCGTTGCATTCCTCGGCCAGCCGCGTGGCGGCCGGCGATGCCAGCCGGATCGGATTCTGGCGCGACATGTAGGCAATCGACAGATCCTGTACGAACGGTCCGATGTCGTAGTGCCCGGTACCGTCATCCTGGCGCACGAATCCAGCCTGGATCAGGCTGGCCAGGTAGCGATGGGCCTTGGCGCGATGCATGTGGGCCTGGCGCGACAGATCCGATAGCGGCAGCGGCTTGCCGGCCTGGACCAGGTGCTTGAACAGGGCCAGGCCGATTTCCACGGACTGGACGCCGTTGCGTTCTTTTTCTTCCGGAGACAAGAGAGGGGAGTCCATGGGTTCCAATCGAGGCAATAAGCACTACAAACAGTAATGATGTTACGAATAGTATAACACTTTCTGCATTTGGTGCGTTGACATTCGTTGTTTCGTCGCCTAATGTTACACATAGATTGACTGCGTTACGATATGCGTATCAAACTACAGGCTTGAACTACTTATAAAACAGTATTCGTTTCAGGAGATTTTCATGAAGCAACCAATCACTTTCCCCAAGACCGAAGGTATCTACACCAAGCAGGCGCACTGCGATATCCCGAAAGGCCTGTATGAACGCGAACATGGCCGCGACGGCTTTTTCGGTGCCGCCAGCCATATCCTGCATTCGCACAAGCCGACCGGATGGACCGACTGGGACGGCCCGCTGCAACCGCACAGCCTCGACCTCAACAAGCTGCCGGCGAATGACATGTGTCCGTGGACCGCACATCCCGTGATGTCGAACGCCAATGTCCTGGTTCGCACCTGGAAGACCGGGGCGGGCAAGATGGATCACCTGGTGCGCAACGGCGACGGCGATGACCTGTTTTTCGTGCATGCCGGCTCCGGCGAGCTATTTTGCGATTACGGCCACATGAGCTTTCGCGACGGCGACTACATCCTGATGCCGCGCGGCACTGCCTGGCGTATCGAGGCGGCCGAGCCGGTGCAGTTCCTGATGATCGAGGCCACCGAAGACAGTTACCAGCTGCCGGATCGCGGAATTGTCGGCCGGCATGCGCTGTTCGACATGGCGGTGCTGGAAACGCCGAAGATCGATGAGGCATTCAAGGCCCAGCAAGGCGAATTCGAAACCAAGGTGCGCATCAAGCGCCGCAACCAGTTCACTACCGTGACATTCCCGTTCAATCCGCTGGACGCGGTGGGCTGGCACGGCGACTGCGTGCCGGTCAAGCTGAACTGGCGCGACATCCGCGAAATGCTGTCGGATCGCTATCACCTGCCGCCGACCGCACACGCCACGTTCCTGAGCGGCACTGTGGTGATCTGCACCTTCGCGCCGCGGCCGATCGAATCCGATCCGGGTGCGCTCAAGGTGCCGTTTTTCCACAACAACGATGAATTCGACGAAAGCATCTTCTATCACAAGGGCAATTTCTTCAGCCGCGACAATATCAAGCCCGGCATGCTGACTTCGCACCCGTCCGGATTTGCGCACGGCCCGCATCCCAAGGCATTTGCGCTGGCCGAAGCCGATACGTCAGGGCAGCGTCGCTATACCGATGAAGTGGCGGTCATGATCGACACGCGCTTCCCGGTGGATATCGCGCCGATGCCGGAGGGCGTGGAAGACAAGAACTACCTCAAATCCTGGGTGGAAAAATAAGCGTCCGGTTGCAGTATCGATCACGCAGGCCGCAGGATGGCGCAACCGGTTTCACGCCATCCGGCAGCCTGAACAAGTGCAAACGGCAGCAGTAGCCCGGCTGACTGCCGCATGACATCAAGGCACTGCCAGAGGAGATAAAGGCATGTTCAAGCATCTGTCGCGAGGGGTTTCTCGCGTTCTCGAAGTCACCATCGTGGCCTGCCTGGCTATCATGTCGATTCTCGTATTCGGCAACGTGGTATTACGCTATGCCTTCGATTCCGGCATCGCCTGGTCGGAAGAGCTGGCGCGCCTGGTATTTGTCTGGCTGATATTCCTGGGCGCGATCCTGGCCTCGCGCGAGCATGCGCATATCGGCTTCGACACGCTGGTCACGCGCCTGCCCGACTTCGGTAAAAAACTCTGCATCGCCATTACCGGCGTCATCATGCTGGCGTGTTGCGGCTTTTTCATCGTCGGCGGGTGGCAGCAGACCGTCATCAACCTGTCCAATCAATATCCGGTGCTCGGGATTTCCTATGCCTGGCTGTATGCGGTAGCCATCGTGTTCGGCGTCGGCATGGCGATCAGCATCCTGTACAACATGCGGGTGGCGCTGCTGGAGCGCCGGAGCGATGATGAGCTGGCGCTGGTGCGCAATATCGGCCAGCGCATCGAAGACAAGATCGATATGGTGGCGCGTCATGGCCAGGAGCCGCGGCCATGAGCGCCGGCCTGTTCCTGGGCGTGCTGCTGGCGTCGATCACGATCGGCATGCCGATTGCATTCGCGCTGCTGTTTGGCGGCGTTGCGCTGATGTTCCTGCTGGGGCAGTTCGACTCGCAGGTGGTGGTGCAGAATGCGATTGGCGGGGCTGACAATTTCGTGCTGATGGCGGTGCCGTTCTTCATTCTGGCGGGCGAATTCATGAATGCAGGCGGACTGTCCAAGCGCATCGTCGACATGGCCAGCGCCTTCGTCGGCCATTTGCGCGGCGGTCTCGGCTATGTCGCCGTATTCGCCGCCGTGATCCTGGCCAGCCTGTCCGGTTCGGCGGTGGCCGACACCGCCGCCATCGCCGCCATCCTGGTGCCGATGATGCGCAACGCCGGCTACGATGTGTCGCGTTCCTGCGGACTGATGGCGGCGGGCGGCATCATCGCGCCGGTGATCCCGCCTTCGATCGGTTTCCTGCTGTTCGGCGTGGTGGCCAATCTGTCGATCACCAAGCTGTTTTTGGCCGGTATCGTGCCGGGCGTGCTGATGGGCGTATCGCTGATCATCGCCTGGTGGCTGATTTCGCGCAAGGAATCGGTGCAACTGGCGCCCAGAAAAAGCTGGGGCGAGCGCCTGCGGATCCTGGCATCGGGATTCTGGGCGCTAATGCTGCCGGTGATCATCATCGGCGGCCTGAAGTTCGGCTTGTTTACCCCGACCGAAGCAGCAGTAGTCGCTGCGATGTACGCGATGTTCGTCGGTCTGGTCGTCTATCGCGAGCTGGATCTCGCCTCGATCTACCATTGCATGCTGGTGACCGCCCGTACCACTGCGGTGGTGCTGCTGCTGGCCGCGCTGGCGATGGTAGCGTCCTACATGATCACGATCGCCGATGTGCCGGGTGACATCGCCAAGCTGCTGGAGCCGCTGGCCGGCAGCCAGATCACGCTGGTGGCGGCAATGATGGTGATCGTATTCCTGTTCGGGATGGTGCTCGATTTCATCCCGATCGTGCTGATCCTGACGCCGGTGTTCCTGCCGATTGTCATGCAGGCCGGTGTCGATCCGGTGTATTTCGGCGTGGTATTCATCATGAACTGCTCGATCGGCATGATTACGCCGCCGGTCGGCGTGGTACTGAACGTGGTCTCGTCGATCGGCAAGATTTCGATCGAACAGGCAGTGCGCGGCATCCTGCCGTTCCTGCTGGCCGAATCCCTGATCCTGGTTTCCCTGATTCTATTTCCGGCGCTGGTCACGGTGCCGGCCGGCTGGTGGAAGTAAATTACAAAGGAGAAATATCCCATGAAACTGCGTCTATCCCATCACATCCTGATCGCTGCTGCCTGCTTCGCCCTGACCGGCAGCGCCTTCGCTGAAATCAGCGCCAAGTTTGCCGTGACGCTGCCCGAGAAATCGCACCAGGGGCAGGGCGTCGCGCGCTTTGTCGAACTGGTCGCGAAAAAGAGCAACGGCAACATCAAGATCAAGCCGTTCTACAATGCCGCGCTCGGCAACGATGTGCAGGTGACGTCGGCGCTGCAGGGCGGCACCATCGAATTCACGGTGCCGCAGACCACTACGCTGACCGGCATGGTGAAGGAATACGAGATCCTGGACTATCCGTTCCTGTTCGATACCGAGAAGGAAGCGGAAACGGTGCTGGACGGCCCGGTCGGCAAGAAGCTGCTCGACAAGCTGCCGGAAAAAGGCCTGGTCGGCTTGGGCTACTGGGAAAACGGGTTTTTCAATTTCACCAACAGCAAGCGGCCGATCGCAAAGCTGGAAGATTTCCAGGGTTTGAAACTGCGTTCGATACAAGCCAAGATCTCGCAGGAAACCGTGAAGGCGCTCGGCGCCAATCCGGTGCCGCTGGCGGTGCCCGAGTTGTACACTGCGCTGGAAACCAAGACTGTTGACGGCCAAGGCACGCCGACCGCGGTGATCGCAGCGCTCAAGCTGAATGAAGTGCAGAAATACCTGTCGCAGACCCGCCATGCCTATGGCGCATTCATTCCGCTGGTCAGCAAGAAGTTCTGGGACAAGCTGTCTGAAGCCGACCGCAAGATCTTGACGGATGC
>DATEZO010000314.1:0-19705 GCA_035255485.1 Burkholderiaceae bacterium | reverse complement strand
GCATCGAGGCGATCCGCGTCCTGCACGATCTTCGCTTCGATGGTTGCCGGCGCAAGCGACGCAGAAAAGCTGTGCGCCTCAATTGCGTGCGCAACGCCGTCCAGCTTATCCGCGGGAAAGCCGGCTTCCGCCAGTTTTTCGGTCGCGAGCCGGGCAGCCATCCGGGACGCCCGAGCGCGGTCGGGATGGTTTTTCGGCAGGTTCACGATGTCGTGCAGGTAGCAGGCGGCCTGGACCACCATTGCATCGGCCTGCGCGTATTCCGCCAGTAGCGCCTGCGCCGCCTGCCAGACGCGATTCAGATGGTTGATATCGTGCGCGCCGTCGTCTTGCGGGGATTGGGCGGCGATGGCAATCAGGCGCGGCTGCCAGCCGCTGAGGGTGTCATGCATAGGGAACGGAAGAAAAGTTATCGGTGCCGGAGCGCCAGCAAGCGGAGGGTGCGCCCCGCGCACCACATCAGAATCAACACCGTACGATACCGCACATGAGGTGCGTATCACTCGCCGGCCACCGTATCCGGCAATTCGGCCATCCCCCAATCCTGCGGATACACGCCATCTCGCGCAAAGCGATGAAAGGTCGAATACGGCCACTCGCACGCTCGACCGACCAACCCGTGTTTCACTGGATTCCAGTGAATATAATCGGCATGGCGAGCAAAATCGGCATCATCACGAATCTGATGTTCCCAAAACCGCCGCTGCCACAGGCCGGATTCATGCCGCCTGTTTCGCGAGTCAGACAACTCCTGCACGCCGAACGACGCCCCACATTCTTGAGACACATCACGCTTGATCTTCGACCAGCGGGTCGAAAAGTCCGCATCGCCTGCGGGCAGCGTCCAGATGCAATGCAAATGATCCGGCAAGAGTACCCACGCTTCGATTTGGAAGGGATGCGTTTCCTTGGCACGGCGAATGGCATCGCGCAGCGCAGCGCGAACCGGCGCCTCGGTCAATACAGGAATGCGGCGAAACGTATTCACCGTGAAGAAATACGTACCGCCAGCGACATTCGCCCTTCGGTAATTCGACATAAGAAGTAGGGTGCGCCCCGCGCACCGGTTCGGAGAGAGTCATTCTTGACGAAGTATAACGACGTCCGAGGGTGAAATGGTGCGTGGGACGCACCCTACTTGCTGACGACATTCCGCATATTGCCTGGCCTGGCTGCACTCCTGCGCCGAGCATTTCCTGGACGGACAAGCGCCCGTCATTACCAGCCCGGATCTGGCCAAGAAAACCACCCTGCTGTGCTTCGAGGGGTACGCCGTCACCTATAGCGGTGTGTCGCGCACGCCGTTATGGTCGGCCGAACACCTGACCGAGACGCGGGTGGAGGAAGCAGGACGCTTGAAGCGCAAGAATGTATTTCATGCGGAAAAGCAATTGCCGCCAGCGGATCGCTTTGAGCTGGCCGATTATGCGCGCTCTGGCTTTGACCGCGGGCACATGGCGCCCAATGGTGACATGGCCACCGAGAATGCGCAGTATGAAAGCTTTTCATTGGCCAACATCATCCCGCGACACCCGAAGAACAATCAGATCCTGTGGGAAGGCATGGAAGAGGCTAAAGGTAGGGTTAAGCTCATCATAGACAGTAGCGTCGACAGCACCATACCTGATAACAATGAAATAAATTTATTCATTCAAATAATCCCTGGAAAAATTCTTTCGGGTTACCGCATTCAGGCTTGTCTGCCATTACATATTGACTTAAGGAGCGTAGAGTCTGTCCAGCACCTTTACGCACCAATGAGATCCTGGCTTGCTCAACCGCAACTAACATCTTTGGAATTGCCTTCCAATAACATCGTCCACTTAGAGTTTCAGGCGGATCAAAAATAATAAAATCGAGACTGTTATTTAGCGGAACCAATGCCTTTTCGTACTCAATAAACGAGCCATGAAATGGGTTCAATACCAATGGCTTGTCTTGAAAACGAAATTTAATAATGCTTGGCGCAGCGCGCATTCCTATACCGTTAAAATTCGACAGTACTAATGGAACGAAACCTTGATGAAAAACACGGATTGTAGGTTCCTCAATATTGACCATACCTGCTGAGATAAATCGAGGACCCCACGCCGGTATGCGAAATTGGCCATTCTTATCTGTCATCGCTTCCTCAATTGCGACTTGCCCTAAACTACCATTATTGATCCAGCCATTGGCTTTCCACGTAGCCAGTACAATTGCTCCCTCAATTGGCTGGCCATCGGGCATTACTACACGCGCACTCATTTCGGGAGAAGACCAATAACTTCCACTGACAGCACACCCGGTAATGAACAAGCTAGCTAGCATCAATGTGCTGAAGT
This sequence comes from Burkholderiaceae bacterium, assembly GCA_035255485.1. Classification (GTDB taxonomy): domain Bacteria; phylum Pseudomonadota; class Gammaproteobacteria; order Burkholderiales; family Burkholderiaceae_D; genus DATEZO01. Next base: position 17,381 of record DATEZO010000314.1, on the reverse strand, counting down.
GTCGTACTAGTGTTCGAAATCGCAAAAATGGATAAACACCGTTCATTACAAGCCAGAGCCGCCGGGCGTAACAAGACAGTCGGTGAAACACTGCATGTCCATAAGCCAATAAATATATCGGATAGCAAGTCTTTCTCATTTTTTCATCTCCGATGGGATTAAAATTCGATGAGATTCCACATGCCACCACTGGCCACGAAGTTAATAAATCGCATCCTATTTTGAGTGCCGACTTTTTGGGTGACCACGGCAATAGCGTAATCGGATCCCACTGTTACGAAACTCATTCCAGACAAAGTCGCGGGTATTTTATTAATGTCAGGCCAATAGGGACAGACCACGATTTTCCATCGACACATTGGCAAGCATCAGGCGAGGACGGCGGAGCATGGGCGCCATGGATGCGCTGCCTGAACATCGGCATGAATGGCTGATTTGAGCGGCGAAACCATCACATTACACGCCGCGCCGTTGTAATGACGGTGTGAATCATCGGGTCAAACGGGCTTTCCGCCACCGAATCTAACCTTAATCGGTTCGTCCCACGACGGCGGTTTCGTCGTTCGACTCCGTGCTCACACCAAAAGCAACCCACGAAAGCCTCTCGCGGCATAGTAGGACTGCGCCCCGTTGTGATACACGAATACCTTGCCATAGCGGCGATCGCAGAAGAGCGCTCCACCAAGCGGCCTGATATCAGCCGGCGTCTTGACCCAGCTAGAGGTCTTCGTATCGAACTCGCCAAGCTCTTGCAGCGTTCGGTATTGCTCTTCCGTCAGTAGCTCAATACCCATTTCAGCGGCCATCTCGACCGCGCTGCTCTGCGGCTTGTTCTCCTTGCGCGCCTCCAGTGCTGCCCGGTCATAGCAGAAGCTTCTGCGACCGGTAGGGCTCTCTGAAGAGCAATCGCAGAACATAAACTGCCCGGTTTCCTTGTCCCGACCAATCACATCAGGCTCGCCGCCGGTCGTCTCCATCGCACGAAGCGATCCCAGCGCCGTTCGGTTGTTTTCGAGCCTATCCTGAACTTCAAGCCATGTGATGTCTTTGTGGCGATACATGTTCTTCTCGAATCTCGCTTTCAAAGCTTGGAGCAATTCGTCCCGTTCCTGTGTCTTCATTCTTGCGGAGCCTCCTGGCGTGCGTTGCACGATAACGGCATCTTCGTGACGCCTAACGTAAAGTCGACGCCCAAAATGGCGCTTTATTTTGCATCAAAATACTGTATGCAATCATAGTTATAAACTGTAAACAATTCCATTATCAAATGCTTAATGGAATTTATCACGCCCTAAATCTGCATCGCCCCATTTACTCCAAGGCGGATATGACATCCGTACCGTGCAGGAACCGCTGGGGCACAAGGTGTGCAGACGGTCATGATGTACACCCACGTTCTCAATCAAGGCGGGCGCGGTGTCAGGAGCCCGTTCGATGCAATGGCGTAAAATGCATGATTCGTCGCGGCATGCGTTCGCCGTGCCGCATTTTCCAGATTGCTGTTTTTCCTTTCCATGACTTCCATTCCATTAGCAGAACGCTTGCGCCCTCAAACGCTCGATGAGGTCATCGGCCAGCAACATGTGCTCGGGCCGGGCAAGCCGCTGCGCGTGGCATTCGAATCGGGCGAGCCGCATTCGATGATTTTGTGGGGGCCGCCGGGAGTGGGCAAGACCACGCTGGCACGCCTGATGGCGGACGGGTTTCATGCGGACTTCATCGCCTTGTCCGCGGTCCTGTCGGGCGTGAAGGATATCCGCGAGGCGGTGGAGCGGGCGCAGTTGGCGCGCGCTGCTTCGGGCCGCCGCACCATTCTGTTCGTCGATGAAGTGCATCGCTTCAACAAGAGCCAGCAGGATGCGTTCCTGCCGCATGTCGAGAGCGGCTTGTTCACTTTCATCGGCGCGACCACGGAAAATCCGTCGTTCGAAGTCAACAGCGCGCTGCTGTCGCGGGCCGCGGTGTATGTGCTGAAGCCCTTGGCGGAGACCGATCTTGCGCTGCTGGTGGAGCGCGCCTGTGCGAAGGAGTTGAACGGGCTGCGGTTTACCGACGAGGCCAGGGCGACGCTGGTCGCGAGCGCCGATGGTGACGGGCGCAAGCTGCTGAACAACCTGGAAATCGTGGCGCGTGCCGCCGACGCCAAACAGCAGCGCGAGGTCGATCCGGCATTGCTGGCCGGCTGCCTGGGCGATGCGCTGCGCCGTTTCGACAAGGGCGGCGACAGCTTTTATGACCAGATCTCGGCATTGCACAAGTCGGTGCGCGGCTCCGATCCGGATGCGTCGCTATATTGGTTCGTGCGCATGCTCGACGGCGGTGCCGATCCGCGCTATCTGGCACGGCGCATCATCCGCATGGCATCCGAGGATATCGGCCTGGCCGATCCGCGCGCGCTGCGCCTGGCACTGGACGCAACCGAAACCTATGAGCGGCTTGGGTCGCCAGAAGGCGAACTGGCGCTGGCGGAGGCCGTGGTGTACCTGGCCTGCGCAGCCAAGTCGAATGCAGTGTACAACGCCTACAATGCGGCGCGCGCGTTCGTGGCAAAGGACAAGTCGCGGCCGGTGCCGGAGCACTTGCGCAATGCGCCGACCAGGCTGATGAAGGAGCTGGGCTACGGCAAGCTCTACCGCTATGCGCATGACGAGCCGGATGCGTATGCGGCGGGGGAAACCTATTTGCCGGAAGGAATGCGTGAGCCGGGATGGTATCGGCCGACGCCGCGCGGGCTGGAGGGGAAAATCGGGGAAAAGCTGGCGTATTTGCGGTCACTGGATCAGGCGGCGAAAAAGGATGGCAAGCGGTGATTTCCTTTTTGCGTGAATGACTGTCCGGGAACCCGCCGTACGGTATTGCAGCCGGCGACGGCATTCCTGTTCGCTCCGGCCGGCTTTTCCGGCCTTCAAGCCATTATTTATACACCCACATGTATTTTTAAAGGCCCGCTGTTTCATTGCGAGTATTAATATATTTTTATATATACTCCCTATTTATCTGGCGCGCCAACGTAACGAAACACGTTAACGCAATGAGAAATCGACGCCGCTCGCAACGCCGCCGGCGTCATTGCCCTTCGTTTCCGCTGTACTCACCTTGGGCGCAAGAATGAATATCCGCTCGGCGGGTATCCGGCCGTTTTTCTGCAGCCAGTTCTTCACCGCCAGCGAACGCTGGTTGCCGAGCGCAATCAGGTCATCGTCGCCGATCTCGGTGTTGGCGATCATCAGTTCTTCCATTTCTTTGACCGGCAGGCTCTTGGTCATGCCCACCAGATTGCGCGGCTTGGAAAATTTCTCGTCGCGGTACGCCCTGGTGAGCAGGGCAGGGTATTCGCTGGCGTTGACGATCACGCTGCCTGGTTCTGGCGTTTCGCCGCGTGCTTGCAGGTCCTTGATCTTGAGTATGCGTACCTTGCGCTCGATGGCGGCGCGCTTCAAGCCGGCACGGTCGGCTTCGGCATCGGCGCGGCCCGTGATTTCCAGCTTCAGCGCCGGACGGTCGGCCAGCGCCCTGGAGAGCGATTCCAGCTTGGCTGCGCCTCCCGCCGGGATCGCCGAGTAGCCCGGAGCGAGCGCCAGCGACGACAATTCCTCGCCGCCGCCAAAGAGGGCGCCGATCACGGCGAAAGGCTGGGTGATGGCCTTGGTGATGACATTGACGATCACCTTGGCGATGAGACCGCCGACGGAAAACTGCGGATCGTCCAGCGACCCGCCAATCGGCAAATTAATGTCGATCATACCGTTGCGGTCGCGCAGCAGGGCGACGGCAAACCGGACCGGCAGCGTGGTCGCGCTCGGGCTGTCGATCTTGTCGCCGAAGGTGAGCTGATCCAGCATCAGCCGGTTCTCTGCGGTGAGCACCCGCTTGTCGATGTGGTAGGCCACCTCGAACGAGAGCTTGCCTTTCTCGATGCCGTACCCGACATACCTGCTGGAGTAGGCCGACAGCGGCGCCAGCTCCATGCCGCGCACGTTGGCACTGAGGTCCAGGAACAGATCACCCTTGAGCGGATTGATGCGACCGATGACGGATAGCGGCGCGCTGTTGACTTCACCGTGCAGGTCGACGCCGGCGCTGGTGGCGGCATCGGAAGAAAGTTCCGTCACGACGCCGCCGAAATTGGCGAGAGTGGCGGTGTAATTGGGTTTGATGAAATTGTCGGTGAAGCGTATCCGTCCGCCTTGCAGCGTCAGCTTGCGTATTGTGACAGGCGTTACCGGGCTCGCCTGCGCATTGTGCGCCGGCGGTGTTCCGCTGTTGGCCGCGAGCGTCGATGGTGCGGCAGGCTCGGTGAGGCTCTTGTGGCCGGCGGACGTGTTGCGCATGATGTCTTGCAGATTGATGCGGCCGGTCGGATCGATCATGACACGCGCAAAGAAATCCGACAGCACGACCTGGTCCATCTTCAGCGCGAGCGGTTTCAGACGCAGATCGACGCCGCCGACGAACAGCGATTTCCAGCGCAGGAAGTCGTTGCCGCTGAGCTTGTCGACGGTCGCCAGGTTACCGAATGTCATATCGCCCCTGAAGCCGCCTTGCACGGTGCCGTCCTGTGCCAGGTTTAGTTGCAGCCTGCCGTTGCTGGTCAGGGCTGCGCGCGTCAGTCGCAGATTGAGCTTGTCGGAAATATAGGGTTGCAGTGGCAGCAGGTCGACCCCTTTTGCGTTCAGCGCGAGGTCGGTCTGGAACGGCGCGAGAACGAAACTTCCGCTCAGCGCCAGTTGGCCGGTCTTGTTGACCGCCGCCTTCAGCTCCATGCGGCCGGGCATGGATGACGTGGTGGACAGCCCTCCCACGGCCAGGCTCAGCGGCGCCACGATGGTTGTCGTCGGTGTCGGCTGGCTGCGGTCCTCAATGCGAGCCGACCAGTTCCGGATATCGACCCGGTCCACGCTGACGGCGTAAGGCCTGGCGGCGCTCTGGCCAGCAGCGGCCCCGGATACGTGCGCCGTCTGCGCGGACGGCTTATCCTGGCGCAGCAGGGCGCTGGCGCTGTTCGACATCACTTCGCCCACCGAGATGGTCCGCTTGCTTGTGTCGATTGCCACCTTGCGCAGAGCCAGGTCCAGCTTTTCCACGCCAGCCTGCATCGGGTGGGGTGCACTTTGATCCGTGTAGCGCACGCTGGCGCCACGGATCTCCAGTTCTCCGAGCGCGAAACGCGGCGCGGCGGCGCCGGATGGTGCCGCCGGCGCGCTTGCCTGCGTGGCAGCCGGCAGCAAATGCGCTACGCCAAGCTGGCCGTCGCGCTCGCGGACCACCTCCGCGTCCAGCCCGTTCAACAGCAGTCGCGCCACCTCGATGCGCCCGCTGAACACATCCGTGTCGCGCAAGGCCACCGACAGTTCTGGCAGCTTGAGGATCGGCTTGCCGTCCAGCGCGCTGATCCGCAACGACTTCAGCGTCGCGCCGCCATTCAGCAAGACGGTCGGCGCCGCATCCTTCGGTTGCCGGAAGCTGACGCTCAACTGCATATCCAGTCTGGCGCCGGATACCTTGATGCGCGGCTTGAAAGGCAGGTACTCCAGGTAGCGGGTGAGATCGAGGTTGCGCAGGCCGAACTCGACCACTGCGTCCCTCGGCTCGGCAAAGGGGCGCGCCTTGCCCTGTACCAGCAGCGGCGTGCCGTTGACGTTCGCGCTCAACAGCGGCTCCACGAACACCTGCACCTGCGACGGCAGCGACGATATGAAAGGTACACCGAGCTGGAGGTCGGTGATGGTGTGGGTGGCCCTGGCCGGCTTGTCCTCGAATTCGATGCGGCCCTGTTCCACCTGGATGTTGTTGACCGAAAAACGTGCTGGTTGCGGCGACGGCGGCTGGCTGCCAATCAGTTCGATGATGTCGTCGATGTTGTAGCGGTGCGCTTGCTGGCGCGCCAGGTGCACGTAAGGTTTTGTCAATACTGCCTGCTGTACTACCGGCGCCAGGCGCAATGCAGACTCGGTGGACAGATTGATAATCAGCGCATCAAAGGAGGCGAACACTGCATTGCCTTCCGGCTCCATCAGCTTCAGGTCGCGGATGGTCAGCGCCAGCGCGAAAGGATTCACCTCGACCGCGCCGATGGTGAGCTGGCGATGAAGCTTTTCCGGCGAGAGGTGCTCCAGCCTGGATTTGATCAGGCTTGGCAGGATCGCGTAGCCGAACAGCATGTACAGGAACAGCAAGGCGCCGGCGGCGGTGAGCGAACGCCGGACAGTGCGTTTGCCGAGGAAAGCGGGGAGAGGCAGCGTATGGAGCAAAGACATGGCAAGCGACGGCGGAGAGGATGAATGGACTGTCGCCTGATTCTAACAGTCCTTGCCCGCTGTGTTTCGGCTCCTGAAGCAATGCGCGGCCACGTATCTTCATTCCTCGGAAGGCCATTCGCTGAAAGGAAACGGCACTTCCTCGGAGGCGAAGGTAAAGAAGTTCACGAGCTGGTTGATGTAGCGTCCGAGGCTGCGGCCGAAGGCAAGCAGCCGTGCATTGGGTACGCCGCTCAGTAACGCCATCGCGAATTGAATGATTGCCACGAAAAACAGCAGCGTGCCGGACAACTGGTAAGCGATGGCCATCAACAGCATCAACAATCCGCGCACCAGAATATTGCGCTCGTTTGTCGTATCAGTGGAGTGCTGGTTCATCGATGATCCTTTATCAAGCGAATTCTAATCGCCGTTCCCGCCGAGATTTTCCAACTTGGACAGCCATTCCCGGGCGGTCTTGGGGTCCATCTCCCCCGCCATGCCGATCAAGGTTTCGTGCACCGGCGCGATGCCCACAAAACCGAGAATATTGCGTTCGAGCGACTTGATGCTATGTGCGCGAAAATACCAGCGGTACACCACTGCCGGCATACCCATGGTGGCGACTATCCGTGCCGAGCGGCCGGTGAGACCCTTGTGCATCATCGGGTTTTTCCCTTCAGCCGCAAAAGCGAAACCGGGACGTGCCACTTGCTCCAGAAACCCCTTGAGCAGGGCGGGCATGTCACCCAGCCACAGCGGGAAAAACAGCACCAGGTGCTCGGCCCATTTGACTGCCGCCTGCGGTTCGGCCAAGGCGGGCGGCAACAGGCCTTTTTCCCATTCCTGCTGGCTGCGCAACAGGGGAAAATCGAGCGTGGCCACATTGATGTGCTGGATTTCGTGGCCGGCTGCCGCGGCGCCTTTGGCGTAGGCATCCTCCAGGGCGTGACACAAATGGCGTTGACCACCGTCCGGGTGACCTTGAATCAAGAGAATGCGCTTGCCCATGATCGTCTCCCCGGAAAAAGTATGGAGACAGGCTGGCACGTTGTGCCGTGCAATACTTTGATTCATCGCAAGGCGGGTTGGCGAGGCCGCCAAATGCGATTGTCGCCGCCAACCGCTTCCGGCCTTCAAAATCCGGCTTTGCGCATTTTGTCTGCCGGCAGCGAAGTCAGACCCGCCAGTCTTCCCGCCATCAGGGGCGCAGCATGTTTCGCATTGCCATTTCCGTCTCTTTCAGCAACTGAAGCGCCAGCTTGTCATCCTTGGGTGCCAGCCGGCTTGGTACAATTGCGGTTTAGTATTTTAAGCACGCAATCGCCATGATCGACATTCAACTTCTCCGCAAGGACATCGACACTGTTGCCGCCCGCCTTGCGACGCGCAAATTCCAGCTCGATGTTGCGACATTCAACGCGCTCGAAGCCGAGCGCAAGCAGATCCAGACTCGTACTGAAGAACTGCAGGGCAAGCGCAATGCATTGTCCAAGCAGATCGGCATGCTCAAAGGCAAGGGCCAGGATGCGTCTGAAGTGATGGCGGAAGTCGCCGGTATCGGTGACGAACTCAAGATATCTGCTGCACGGCTCGATGAAGTGCAGGCGCAGTTAGGCGAATTCATGCTGTCGATTCCGAATCTGCCGCACGAGTCGGTGCCGGTCGGCGCCGACGAGGCCGGCAATGTCGAAGTGCGCAAGGTCGGGGTGCCGCGCACATTCGATTTCGAGGTGCGCGACCATGTCGATGTCGGTGCTGCGCTCGGCCTCGATTTCGATGTGGCAGCCAAGATTACCGGATCGCGATTTTCCGTGATGAAGGGCGGGATCGCGCGGCTGCATCGCGCGCTCGGGCAGTTCATGCTCGACGTGCATACAACCGAACATGGCTACACCGAGTGCTACACGCCTTACATCGTCAACGCGGATTCGCTGCGCGGCACCGGGCAGTTGCCGAAATTCGAAGCCGATCTGTTTGCAGTCAAAAAAGGCGGGCAGGAAGGCGAGGGGGAAACGCTCTACCTGATTCCGACGTCCGAGGTGTCGCTGACCAATATCGTGCGCGATGAAATCATCGCCGCCGATGCATTGCCGATCAGGCTGACCGCGCATACGCCGTGCTTTCGTTCCGAAGCCGGCAGCTATGGCCGCGATACGCGCGGCATGATTCGCCAGCATCAGTTCGACAAGGTTGAGATGGTGCAGATAGTGCACCCGGGAAAATCGTATGAAGTGCTGGAAGAGATGGTCGGCCACGCCGAGAAGATTCTTCAGAAGCTTGGCCTGCCGTATCGTGTAATGTCTCTGTGCACCGGCGACATGGGATTCGGCGCCTCGAAGACTTACGATCTCGAAGTATGGCTGCCGGCACAGAATGCCTACCGCGAAATTTCATCTTTATCCAATTGCGAAGCCTTCCAGGCGCGCCGCATGCAAGCCCGTTTTCGCAACTTGCAGGGCAAGCCGGAATTGGTGCACACCCTGAACGGCTCCGGTCTTGCAGTTGGACGCGCACTGGTTGCGATCCTGGAAAATTACCAGCAAGCGGATGGCAGCATTGAAATCCCGGAAGCGCTGCAACCTTACATGCGTGGATTGCAGCGCCTGATACCGAATCAGTGAAGCATCTGTTTCAACCGGCACGATACGGCTCTAGCCGGCTTGCAATAAAAATGCTGCATGCTGTCAGAGTCTGCTATAATTTTTCGCTTTGCGGCAGATGCATGCTGCAAGTCGACCGAATCAGGAGAGGTGGCAGAGTGGTCGAATGTACCTGACTCGAAATCAGGCGTACGGTATCCCCGTACCGAGGGTTCGAATCCCTCCCTCTCCGCCACGTATTCGGTAATTCGCTGCGTTCAAAGGCCGCCCTCAAGCGGCTTTTTTATTTCTTTTGAGCGCATCTATCAAGCTAATTGATGGCAGGCCTGATTTTGATATTTTTTAAACGCTGGTGCAGTTTCAGTCGTATGCTGTTTATCTGGCGTAGGCATGCATTTAGGGTACTAAAAAAATATTTTGAGCCCTGTTATTCTGGTTGTGCAATGCTATCTATCGCTTTAACTTGATTTTCTTCTTGGAATCGACAAATTCCAAAAGATCAGGATGTTGATAATCATGCAAACAAGCAAGATCAAGATTCAGGATTTTCTCTCCAAGCTTCCGCTGTTTAATGAGCTGGCGCCTGCCGAGCTCGACTATATCGCTTCCAAAACCACTGAATTGCATGTGCCACGCGGCGAAATATTGTTCCAGCGCGGTGAACCTTGCCTTGGATTCCATACCGTTGTCTATGGCCAGGTCAAGCTGGCATTCACATCATCTCAAGGCGGAGAAAAAGTTGTCAACATCATCGGACCGGGACAAAGCTTTGGTGAGGCGCTGATGTTCATGGAGAAGTCATACATCGTCTTTGCGCAAGCCTTGACCGATTCGATGGTATTGCATGTCGCGCAATCAGCGGTGTTTCAGGAATTGGAACGCGACCCAAAGTTTGCGCGCAAAATGCTGGCCGGCTTGAGCCGCCGGCTGCATGGCCTCATATCTGATGTCGAAGCATATTCCTTACGGTCCGGTACGCAACGTGTCATCGGCTATCTCTTGAAGGACGATGCGCATATGGATGGCGATCAGATCACGCTGCAGGTCAGCAAAACGATTATCGCCTCGCGTCTTAATCTCACACCTGAACATTTTTCGCGCATATTGCATGACCTTGGCGATAAGCAGTTGATCAGCGTAAATGGGCGGAATATTACAATCATGGATATTGACAAGCTGCGCAACTATGAGGGATAGCGCCGTTTATCGCCAGTGACGTGCCAAAATGTTCTTGTGCTGGCCTGCATGCGAGGGCCGTATTCTTGTCAAGCGGAAGGCTTGATTGCTTGTGAAAGCACTGATTGATTGCGGAGGGCCTGGCGATAGATGTGCGTTGCTTTCGCCAGATTCCACCATAACCAGCATGATGAAGTGCCAAAGAGAAGTGCGGCCGGGTATGTGAAGTATGTTGGCAGCAGTGCCGCGCCAAGCATCAGGATCAAGGCGGCCAAATGTACCCAGAACTGCTTCTCCATATCACTGTCAGGCAGAATCTTCCTTACATTAGGCACCTTGCCGCATCCGCCGGTTAGCTGGTTTTGCAAGTGATACCACACCAGGAATGGAACGATTTTGTATAACATCCCATTCACCACCGAATATGCAAAACCGATGATGAACAATATGCCCAAAACCAGGGGATAAGAATTGTTATCGTAAGCATGCGGGACAACTGTGCCCATCACCCACACTGCGGCACACGCGGCAAGGCTGCACATGGAAGTGCGCCAGAACAGCGTGGAAGCATCCTTTTTTGCGCGCTTTTGACGCCAAAGCAAATAAAGCGTAGTCAGGGAAAATATCAGGAAACTCGCAGCGATCAGCGTAAAAGCCGCCAGGCCCCATCGACTGAACTGGTCATGTAACGTCATTGCGCTTGCAGTCCATCCAATGAGAAAGACAAACAGCGAACCCGGGAGCCAGCGTGTGACAAAGCGCGGATAGAGCGGTGTTACCTGAAACATCGGTACCACCTGGAACGAAACGCCGATGACAAGCAACCCGATCCATCCGAGCAATCCCCATAATGCGTGGAGATTGGCAAATTCGATCAAGGAGAGGGGGAATCCCCATACGATTGCGCCGACAAGCATGCTGCCGATCGTTATCGTGATGAACAAGGAGGATAACGCCAGGCGAATTGCCGCCAGCGTGGCGCTGGCGCCGGGCGCATGCCAGATACCGTATCCGGCAGCGGCGATCAGCCATACCAATCCCGACACGAGAAGCGGCAGCGCAAGCTGATAAAAGAGGGGGCTTGACCATGTAAAGCCGACGGTGAGGGTTGCCGTGCCTCCGGCAAGCAGTACATGCACCGTGCTTGCAGTGAGTCGAGCATGCGGAATGTTCACGTTTGCGACCACCGGCAAAATCTGTATCAGGGCGCCGATCATCGACATGGCGAGGAAGCCAAGCGTCAAGAGATGGGTGAGAACAAGCGTGACCGGCGACCAGCGCGAAACAAGCGCTTCCGGTCCATGCCAGAGCACTACCAGTGCAGCAATGAAAGCAAAAAGGGGTGCTGTAAGGAAAAAACGGAATGGCGCCGATATTTGCGGTGTCTGGCTAAACGACAGATTGCGTTGCATGTAGTCTGGCTATTGGTGTGTTGCGTATGCGTTCAGGCTTTATGCCAGATCAGAATTTCATAAAGGGAATCCGGCCGCAGATGCGGCTTGTAGGCATAACCGTTATTGTCGAGAATGTGATAAAGCGGGCGCGGTTCACGATCAATCAGCATGCACAGTCTCTGACCTTTTTGCAGGCGTGAAAGTGCTTCGAGTACGCGTTCAAGTGGCTCGGGCGGCTCAAGGCCGCATACATCCAGGGGAATATCGTTTTCCATCGGTTCTGATACTTTTCTTTTGACTTTTAAGCACAGGGAACAGTATATCTCTTCCATGAAGGGAGATTGTCCTGGCGGAGCGATTTATGAAGCAATCCGGGCTGGTTATTTACTGTTCCAGGCGTTTTCAGTTTGAGTATCGGATGCGGGATGACGGCCCGAGCGTATTTTTATTGGCCCTGTTCTGAAACACACGGCAACCAGAGCACATATCAATCATCGTTGCGGATAACGTAAAAATCAATTACTGGATGTGCACGGCATGCCATGATTGGTTCATTCCTGCATCGACGCACGCTTGACATTTTTGATACATGTTAAGGAGTTTCGCAACACGACTGGATAACATTAAGTGCGATTGCACTTACTGTCGATTCCAATATGAATGGGCAAGATGTTATTATCTGACTTGCTTGATCCTAATCAAGTGAATTGTGGGGTCTGTTTGTTACATTCAGCCGTTGCATCTTAGGAACAGGAAGGACTACAGTGCTGCAGAACGCATTTTCATTACTTAAGCTTAAAGGCAAGTCCTTATTGCCTATTGTTCAGGGTGGCATGGGGGTCGGTGTTTCGGCGCACCGGCTGGCGGGCAATGTGGCAAAGCTTGGCGCTCTCGGCACGGTTTCCAGTGTGGATTTGCGCCGGCACCACAAGGATTTGATGGCGCAAACCGGCAAATCCCGGAACAAGGAGTTGATCGACGAAGTCAACCTGATTGCACTGGACCGCGAAATCAATGCAGCTAAAGTAATTGCAGATGGTAAAGGCATGATTGCAGTCAATATCATGCGCGCCGTTGCAGAATATGCCGCCTATGTCCGTCAATCCTGTGCCAGCGGCGCTGATGCCGTAGTGGTAGGCGCCGGTTTGCCGCTTGATCTTCCAGAGTTAACCACCGAATACCCGAAAGTTGCCTTGGTCCCGATTCTTTCGGACGTGCGCGGGATTGCGTTGATTATCAAGAAATGGATGCGTAAGAATCGCTTGCCCGATGCAATTGTGATTGAGAATCCCCGATTCGCAGCCGGTCATCTGGGTGCGGCTCGCCCGGAAGATGTCAACAACCCGCAATTCGCATTTCCCGCGGTGCTGGAAGGTACATTCGAGCTATTCAAGGAACTGGGCATCGAACGCGAGAATATTCCTTTAATTACTGCAGGCGGCATTAGCAGTCATGAGGAAGCCCGTGAATTATTTGCACAGGGTGCCAGCGCCATTCAACTTGGAACGGCATTCGCAGTAACGGAAGAGGGCGACGCGCACCCGAATTTCAAGAAAGTGCTGGCAGAGGCCAAGCCGGAAGATATTGTTACTTTCATGAGTGTCGCTGGCTTGCCGGCGCGCGCGGTAAAAACTCCCTGGCTGGCAAATTATCTTGAGAAAGAAGCGAAACTGCAGCGCTTGGCAAAAGTCAAGCCATGCACAGTCGGATTTGATTGTCTGCAACAATGCGGCTTGCGTGACGGCATTGCCAAGGCAGGACAATTTTGTATTGATACGCAACTTGCTTTTGCGTTGGCTGGCGATATCAAAAGAGGTTTGTTCTTCCGCAGTTCCGAACCGCTGCCGTTTGGTAGTGCAATCAGGCCGGTAAAGGATCTGATTCAATATCTTCTTACCGGTCAGCAGCCAGTGCAGCAAGATGCTCATGCATGTGACTGGAATCTGGTTCCAGCCTGATTAGCGAAACCGGGAGCGCGCCCTGTTGCGCGCTTTTCTTTTTAATATAGGTACATTTCCATCAGTTTGCCAAAGCGCGACTTAATTTTCGTATTGGCATCTTCATTGCATTAATGCAACACTTCATGAAGTCAATCATGTCGGATACATCAACAACTATTACTTCTGAAAAAAAAAATACCCTCTTGGCGAATATGCCAATGGATCTGGTTTGCCCGGCCGGAAGCCTGCCGGCATTAAAAGCAGCCATAGATAATGGTGCCGATTGCGTGTATCTGGGCTTTCGCGACGAAACCAATGCACGTAATTTTGCCGGCCTGAATTTCGATGACAAGGCAATTGCCGAAGGCATTCGTTACGCGCATGACAGAGGGCGCAAGGCATTCTTGGCGCTCAATACCTATCCGCAGCCGTCGAACTGGGTGCAGTGGCGCAATGCAATTGACCGTGCCGCACGTTTTGGCATGGACGCCGTCATCCTGGCCGATCCCGGTCTGATGGAATATGCAGTGAAAACCTATCCTGACTTGCGGTTGCACTTGTCTGTCCAGGGTTCCGCAACCAACTACGAAGCGATCAATTTCTATCATGAGCATTTCGGGATTGCGCGCGCTGTTTTGCCGCGCGTGCTGTCGTTGGCGCAAGTCGAGCAAGTAACAAAGAATACATCGGTTGAAATCGAAGTATTCGGGTTCGGCAGTCTATGCGTGATGGTCGAGGGACGCTGCGCCTTGTCATCGTATGCCACGGGTGAAGCGCCGAATACGCATGGCGTGTGTTCTCCGGCCAAGGCGGTGCGCTGGCAGCAAACGCCGAACGGCCTGGAGTCGCGTCTGAATGGCGTACTCATCGATCGTTACACCGATGGTGAAAATGCCAGTTATCCGACCCTCTGCAAAGGCCGTTTCGATGTCGGGGGCGAAAATTACTACGCGATTGAAGAGCCGACTAGTCTCAATACGCTGGAACTGTTGCCGCAACTGGCGCAGATGGGCGTGCGCGCAATCAAGATCGAGGGACGTCAGCGCAGCCCGGCCTATGTCGGGCAGGTGACCCGTGTATGGCGCGAAGCAATTGATAACTGTCGCCAGAGCCTGCAACGCTATTCCGTCAAGCCTGCCTGGATGAAAGAGCTGAATAAGGTTGCAGAAGGACAGCAGCATACCTTGGGCGCGTATCACCGGTCATGGAAATAAACCCAAGAAAAAACAAAACATTTTTGCAAGAGGTTGCATCGTGAAACTGGCTTTAGGACCGCTGCTCTATTATTGGCCGCGCGATACCGTATTTGAATTTTATAAAGCAATTGCCGATACATCAGCGCATACCGTCTATCTGGGGGAGGCGGTGTGTTCGCGTCGTCATGAGCTGCGTTTGTCCGATTGGCTGACTATCGCTGAACAGCTCGCTGCAGCAGGCAAGGAAGTGGTGCTGTCGACGCAGGCATTGATCGAATCCGGTTCCGATCTGACCACGCTGCGCAGGCTTACTGATAACGGCCGCTTCTTGGTGGAGGCCAATGACATGGGTGCCGTGCACGGTCTGGAAGCCAAAGTACCGTTCATTGCCGGCCCACATCTGAATTTATACAATCTTCCCTCGCTGGAGCTAATTACCGGCCTTGGTGCGAAACGCTGGGTGATGCCACTCGAAATGAGCCGGGAAGATCTGGCGTTCATGCAGCGGGGACGTCCTGCCGGACTGGAGACCGAAGTATTTGCATACGGCCGCATGCCGCTGGCATTTTCCGCGCGCTGCTTTACCGCACGGCATCGCAATTTGCCGAAAGACGATTGTCGCTTCAGTTGCCTGGATTATCCGGACGGCTTGCCCTTGCAGACGCGCGAAAGCCGGAATTTTCTCGTGTTGAATGGTATTCAGACCCAATCATCGCTCGTATACAACCTGATTAACGAACTGGATTCCATGCGCGAACTAGGCGTTGATATGGTTCGCATAAGTCCGCAATCGCAGCATACTCAACGCATTCTTGAATTGTTCGATGCCGTGCTGAAAAAACAAATGTCGTCGCAGGATGCGTTTGATCAAATGAAAAGCCTGATGCCGGATGGCCCTTGCAACGGTTACTGGTATGGTAAACCTGGTCTTGATCAGGTAGCGGCATAGATAATGCGAAGGGCGCGTCCCGATGTATTACGGCGAACGATTCAATAGCATCAGTCATCTGGCTGGCGCGGTATTGGCGAGCATCGGGTCTGTTTTTTTGATCGTGCTTGCCGCACGCCTGGGTGACCCATGGAAAGTTGTCAGCTTCAGTATCTACGGCAGCATGCTCATGGCACTGTATGTGACATCGACGCTCTACCATAGTGTTCGCGGCCGTGCAAAAAATGTACTGCGCAAGTTTGACTATTGTGCGATATATCTTTTGATTGCCGGCAGTTACACGCCTTTTACGCTGGTATCGCTGCGGGGAGCATGGGGATGGTCATTGCTGGGTGCAGTATGGGGCTTGGCACTGCTTGGCATCGCACAGGAAATATGGTTTGCAAAAGGTGCGCGGGTATTGTCGCTGGTAATTTATGTATTGATGGGATGGCTGGCGGTAATTGCTGCCGAACCACTGATTTCAG
Organism: Burkholderiaceae bacterium; assembly: GCA_035255485.1. Taxonomy (GTDB): domain Bacteria; phylum Pseudomonadota; class Gammaproteobacteria; order Burkholderiales; family Burkholderiaceae_D; genus DATEZO01. The sequence continues at coordinate 1,420 of DATEZO010000314.1, read as the reverse complement.
CACTCACATGGAACGGATTTGCATGGCTGGCGGCTGGCGGCCTGATTTATACAATAGGCATCATTTTCTACGCGACAGACCACAAATTGAGGCATGGCCACGGATGGTGGCATTTGTTCGTTCTGGGTGGCAGCATCTGCCATTATTTTACTGTATTGCTTTATGTCGCATGAAAACAGTTCCGTAGTAGTGGATTGGTCGTGCGTGAATGTTGTTCAAGGAGTATTCATGAATCAAAGTCATTTTCTATTGCCAAAACCGGTCGGCAAGTTTTTGTCGCTCTTGCCTGTATATCCGGGATCGCTTCTGTTCGTCACCGGACTGAACCTTGCGCTTCGCGACAAATTTCCGGCAGATGTGCAATTGTCTCTTGCTGGAAAAAAGCTGTGCATCAAAGTAACGGATGCGCAGCTTGTATTTGACTTTGAATGGGTGCGAAACGGATTTTCAGCATGTCGCAATGCAGCCGCTGCAGATTTGACAATCAGCGCCAGCGCACATGATTTTCTGTTGCTGGCGCGGCGACAGGAAGACCCGGATACATTGTTTTTTAGTCGAAGGCTCAGCATGGAAGGCGATACCGAGCTTGGGTTGCTGGTAAAGAATACGCTCGATGCAATCGAATTGCCGGTGTTCGAGCTTGGGAAGCTGATACCTTCAAAGATCCTGGCTCGCATCAAGTCCGGTCCACATTCATGATCGATTCAAAGTGAACCAAAATATCATGTGGATCAATTAAATTTCAAGGAATTAGCGCTGTTGTTCTGGCGAAAGCCTCCTACTGTCTGAATAAAAGATTTGGCAATACCGAGCACGATTGCAGGCATTGAATGTGAGCTCGTATGTGCAGTGCAATATGCTGCTTAATGGATGGCGCGGAAGCATGCAAACACTTTTCTCCGCGCGCCCCACTGCCTTGCCTGCGTCCTTCATTTCTTCCCCGCCGTTCCCCCCATCCGCCTGATTTTTCTACATCTTTTTGCCTAGGGAAATGCAAGTCAATAGGCTACTTTATGAAGACTGCATAATCCTTCGAAGAATATCTTCATTTGCTTGAAAGAGATAAGCTCTTTTAATTATCTTGCCATGCAAATATGTTGCAGCAATTAGCATCCGCCTGATGCAGATGTCATGCTGGAATTGCAGTAATTTTGCATGCCTGAAAAGACACTGTGGCGCAAAAATAGCCTATGGCAAGCTTTTTTGACCTAGATCATAACTTCTTGTATTCGCGAACCCGACAATATGTTCGTTGATGGTGCGATGCAATATTCCAATTTGCAAAAATTTTGCAGTAGTTTAAACGGGAGAAAACAGGAATGGATAACGCCAAGAAAACAAAAATGGATGACGACTTGCCAAAGCAAGAGAATCGCCGCCATTTCTTGGGTAAAAGTGCGCTGTTTGGATTGGCAAGCGC
>DATEZO010000313.1:0-9729 GCA_035255485.1 Burkholderiaceae bacterium | reverse complement strand
GATGATCAATCGTGCATGCTTCTGGATCAGATCGTAATCGAAGGCTTTGTGGCTGGTCGCCAGCAATACCACGTCATATGAGGCAATCGTTTCGGCTGTCAGCGGCACGCTCCTGAGGTCGAAATGATGCTCGCGCATTTTGGGAAACACCGGCACATGCGGGTCCGAATAACTGACATCCGCCCCTTTTTCACGCAGTATTTCCATCAGCACCACAGAAGGCGATTCGCGCATGTCATCGACATCCTTCTTGTAGGCAATGCCAAGTACCAGCACCTTGCTGCCCTTGATGGCGCGGCCATGATCGTTCAAGGCGTCTGCCACCTTGCCGACTACCCACTTGGGCATGTCGCTGTTGATTTCTCCCGCCAGCTCGATGAAGCGGGTGTGCAGACCGTATTCGCGCGCCTTCCATGTCAGGTAAAACGGGTCGATCGGAATGCAATGCCCGCCGAGGCCCGGGCCGGGATAATACGGTGTGAAGCCGAATGGCTTGGTCGCTGCGGCACGGATCACTTCATGGATATCAATATGCATCTTGTCGGCAATGATCTTCATTTCATTGACCAGACCGATATTGACTGCGCGGTGGATATTCTCCAGGAGCTTGGTCAGCTCGGCCGCGCGCGTGGAGCTGACAGGTACCACCCTGTCGATGGCCTGGCTATATAACGCAATACCCGCTTTCAGGCAGGCAGGGGTGATGCCGCCACATACCTTGGGAATGGTGCGGGTCTCGAAATTGGCATTGCCCGGGTCTTCGCGCTCTGGTGAAAATACCAGAAATACGTCCTCTCCTATTTTCAGGCCCCGGGATTCGATGCGCGGCTTCAGCTCTTCATCCGTCGTCCCTGGGTAAGTGGTGCTCTCCAGCGACATGATCTGGCCTGGACGCATGTATGGCACCAGCGCCTGCGTGGTATTCAGGACGTAGCTCAAATCCGGCTCGCGGTAGGTATTGAGCGGCGTGGGTACGCAAATAATCAACGCATCGGGCTCGTCCGCACGCGAGAAATCCGTCGTTGCCTCGAAGCCCTTGGCTAGCGCCTTTTCGATTGACTGGGAAGATATATGTTCGATATAGCTCTTCCCCCGGTTCAGCTTGCCGACTTTTTCCGGATCGATATCGATACCGAGAACCCTGAAGCCGACATCTGCATAACGTAGCATCAATGGCAGGCCGACATAGCCAAGGCCTACGATGCCGATCAGTGCTGTATGGTTTTCGAGTCTGGAGACAAGCTGTTCCAATAGAGTTATTTGCATGGCCTGATTCATGTATGCACCTTTGTCAATGAGGTTCTTGTTGTTTCTCAAATCTTGTTGTTGCTTCCGGGTTCATTGGCGCCAGCTTTCTTTGAAGAGCGGGCTCATAAAAGCAGTTCCATTGCGCAAGAAAATGATTCATTCATCCAATAGCGGCTGGTACGGATTTATGGTTACGCGTTAAACGCGCGCGCATTTTTCTTTGGGGGTGGATGGTGGAACTGGAAAATCGACTCCGATTCCTCGTCTCGTTCCGGTCTGATGTTCGGCATGTATTCAAAGACGATGTTGTGCAGTGCGGATTCAATCATCGTTCTGTCGTTGGTGGCGCATACTGCCATCAGATGCGAAATGCATTGGTCCAGCTCATCGGGGGGCAGTGCCTTCTCCCTGGTATACATGATGCGTGGGTGTTCGGTGGCGAAGGCTTGCCCGTCGACCAGCAATTCCTCGTACAGTTTTTCTCCGGGGTGCAGGCCCACGAACTTCATCTCAATATCACCTTTGGGGTTGTCCCTGTTTTTCTCCGAAAGTCCGGACATCGCGATCATGGTTCGGGCAAGATCGATAATCTTTACCGGGCTGCCCATATCCAGAACGAATACTTCACCGCTTTTAGCCATGGCGCCTGCCTGTATCACCAGTTGCGCGGCTTCCTCTATCAGCATGAAATAGCGAATGACATCCGGATGCGTAATGGTTATCGGCCCGCCATGCTCGATCTGTTTTCTGAATAGTGGGACCACAGAACCGGATGAACCCAATACATTGCCGAAGCGGACCATGCAGAATGTGGTTTCAGAACCGGGTTTGGCCGCTGCGGCCTGAAAGATCAGCTCCGCAACACGTTTGCTCGCACCCATGATATTGGTAGGGCGAACCGCCTTGTCGGTGGAAACCAGCAAGCAGGTTTTAACGCCTGATTTTCGGGCCGCGTAGGCAATTACCATTGCCCCTATCACGTTGTTGCGCAGGCCTTCGACCATGTTGGTTTCAACTAGAGGAACGTGCTTGTAGGCGGCGGCATGATAAATGGTGTCGATCCTGCCTTCCCGCAAAATACGCTCTACCAGCGGTGCATTGCAGACCGATCCGAGATGCGCCTGAATCTCCAGGCCGGGATACCGTGACTGAATCTCCTGCTTGATGGTGTATAGGGAATATTCCGAATGATCAAGCAGATGCAGGCGGCTGGGTGACAAGGTAATGATCTGGCGGCACAATTCGCTTCCTATTGATCCACCGGCCCCGGTTACCAGGATATTTTTTCCGGTCACGCATTTCGCAAACAGATCGACACGGGGCGCGACTGGTGCACGGCCCAGCAGGTCCTCAATCTTGATTTCGCGAATGGCCTGCCGTGGGAGTTTGTCGCCTGTCAGCTCCATGAAACCGCGCAGTATCTTGATGGTGATGCCCGCTTCACGCATCATTTGCATGATGCGCAGGAAGCGTTGAGGCGATACGGTAGGAACCGCGATCACGATCAATTCGATGCCCAGCTTGCCGACCATTTCAACCAGGCGGTCAGAATGGTATACCATCAGGCCCGCAATGGTTTGTCGGTTCAGGCTGTGCTTTTCATCAAAGAAGCAGACCGGTCGATACTCGCCACCGGTGCGCATCGACAAGGCAAGTTGCGCACCCATTTCCCCTGCACCGTAAATCCCGACTGAATTCTTGAGTTGTTGCTGTTTGGCGATATCCTTCCGCAGAAATGCGCGAACCATCAATCTCGATGTCAGCACATATGAGAATGCGACAAACCAGTAAATGACCAGTGTGCTATGCGGCAAACCTGCGTAATTGAAGAATAGCGACACCAGATATCCGCACAGCGCGGCAATTGCCAGCCCGAGGCCGGTCATGGCAAGCAGACGTTGGTCAATGAAACGAATAACGGCGCGATAGAGTCCCGTAATGGCAAAGATGGGAATCGTGATCAGCGTAATCAATATATGCGAGTCGACTCCGTATTGCATGGCAGATTCGAAACTGCCAAGCCTAAGTAGCAATGCGAGAAAAAAGCAAAGGGGAAGTGCAATGATGTCTGCGCCGATCATCATTGCCACCTTGGCTGACCGACTCATGGATATTAATGTAGTACGGCATCTGGTGATGATTATGTAGCTCAACTAAGCCTCACATAAGTTTTATCTATTAATCGGAAAGGTGGCTTTGCCGATTTTTCCCGGGCAGAATCAAAATTGATAATTGCGATACGTGCCGTTTATGAGATGGGAGCGACGTTTAATTGTGCTTTTCAGGAAACTATTTCAAGAAGGTTAACGAGAGATTTCAATATGCCTCGAGAGCAGAACATCTTTATTGAGGATGCTCAATTGAGAGACCTGCCCTCTTTATTCGGTCGCAAGTGAAAAACATTGCCTTCCGTTTATTCCAATTTGCATCGGCAAACCGTGCTGGTTCAGGAGTGCAAACCGGTATCTCTAATTGATGCAAAGATGGTTTCCCGAAAAAACTTTTGCTACCGAGATGGCGCAATGTGCGTCTTTTTTATGTATTTTTTGCGGGTCGGGCGACCCTCATTTCCGAGGGTGATGTGAGAACAGGCATCATTCGTTGTTGCACACGACGTAAAAATCAATCGATGCATTCTTGCTGGAACGCCTGTTCCGGTAACTTGCAAGTCAGAACATCGTGTAGATGAATGAAGAGACTTCGGCGTCCTGTTCGCCGGGCGCATAGGCGGCGCGTGCCGCTGCTGCGATATGCGAAATTTCACTGGCGAAATTGTGGCGGCCAATAGATTGCCAGTATGCAGCAAGGCGAAGCTCAAGATCCTTAATGTCATCACAGGAGGGTGCGGTGAAGTCGTCACGCGTCATCGAACGCTTTGGGCGGCGCATATAGTAGCTGCCACGCGAAGCATCCGGTTTCAATCGAAACGGTTCTGTGCCGCTGGCGCGCATGCTTGCTGCCATTGGCATCAGCACGTCATCGAAAAATACCTCAATGAGATCGTGTGCCGCATCGTTATTATTAGTCGAGTCTTTAGTCAAGTTCATAGGTTTCCTTCCAGTTTTCCTGATCTTCGACATGTGGCTGATCCTTCCGCCACACAAGCGTATCTTCCAGCACCAGAAGGTCCATCTCGGTGCGCATGAAACATCGGTAAGCATCCTGTGGGCTGCAAACGATCGGTTCGCCGCGCACATTGAATGACGTGTTAACCAGCATTCCGCAGCCGGTAAGCGCCTCGAACGCCTCGATGAGGGCGCGATATTCTGGATGTGTGTGCGAATCGACGGTCTGGATGCGCGCGGAGTAGTCAACATGCGTAACGGCAGGCACATCGCTCCTGGGCTGATTGATCACCGCCATCATGTCGTCATCGCCACTGTCGAAATGCGCCATGTCCATGGGCAGCAGACGTTTCTTTTGCACTGGCGCAATGAGCAGCATGTACGGGCTCTCGCATTCCAGGTCAAAGTATTCCATGCACCGCTCACGCAGTACGCTTGGCGCGAATGGCCTGAATGATTCCCGGTATTTGATCTTCAGGTTCATGATCGACTGGATCTGCTTGCTGCGCGGGTCGCCCAGGATTGACCGCGCTCCAAGCGAACGTGGTCCGAATTCCATGCGGCCTGAAAACCAGCCGATAATCTTGCCTTCGGCAATCGCACGTGCGACAGTTTTCATGCGTTCTTCGGCATCCGGAATGCATTCATGCGGAAGATTCTTTCGTTCGAGAAATGCTTTTACTTCCTCGCTGGAGTAGCGCGGTCCCAGGTAGCTGCCTTTCTGTGCATCGCGTCCTCCCGGATCGACAGTGCGCGGCTCGTTGAAATACATGTGGTTCGCGAGCAGAGCAGCGCCGAGCGAGCCGCCTGCGTCACCTGCGGCGGGCTGGATCCAGACCTTGTCGAATATCCCTTCGGCGACCAGCTTGCCATTGGCGACGCAGTTGAGCGCTACGCCGCCAGCCATCACGATATTTTTTTCGCCGGTTATCTTGCGCAGGTACCGTGCCGTTTTCAGTACGATTTCCTCGGTCAGCTTTTGCACGCTGGCGGCGAGATCCATTTCACGCCGTGTAATTGGTGATTCGGCTTGCCGCGCAGGGCCTCCGAACAGGGTGGCGAAACGTCCGCTGGTCATTACCATGCCGTCAAGGTATCCGAAATACGACATGTCGAGGCAATACGATCCGTCATCGCGCACATCGATCAGATGCCGGCGAATCGCATCGTAATACTTCGGTTCGCCATAGGGTGCCAGGCCCATCAGCTTGTATTCGCCGGAATTGACCTTGAAGCCGCAAAAATAAGTGAATGCGCTATACAGCAGGCCCAGCGAATGCGGGTAATCGATTTCATCGAACAGCTCGATATCCTTGCCGCGCCCTGCGCCCAGGCTGGTGGTGGCCCACTCGCCGACGCCGTCGAGTGTAAGAATCGCCGCGCTCTCGAAAGGCGATGGATAAAATGCGCTTGCGGCATGTGCCATGTGATGCTCGGCGAACAGTACTCGTCCTTCGCGGCCAACGGAACCGATGGCACGGTTGACATACTGGTTGACCCAGATCTTGTCGCCCAATATCGAGTGTGCGGCCTGCATGAATTGCTCTCGCCCGCGTGCGCCAGCGGCAAGAGCGTTTTCGACCACACGATCAAACGTGGCCAGGGGGTTATCGTAAAAAATCACGGCATCGATATCCGTGGCATCGATAAAGGCTTCTTCCAGGCAGTAGTTGATTGCGTGGCCGGGGAAACGTGGATCGTGCTTCTTGCGCGTGAAGCGCTCCTCCTGCGCTGCAGCGATGATTTCGCCGCCCTGGATCAGGGCCGCAGCCGAGTCGTGATAAAAGGCCGAGATTCCGAGAATTGTTTTTGCCATTTTGCACCTGTGTGTTTTAGCGCTGTGATGCACTATTTTTGTGGCTGCCTGGCCACGCTAATCAGACGGATCTTTCGTCGAGCAGCCGTTCTATGACGGGAGCGAGAGATCTGGCAAGCGCAGCATGGCCTTCCGGTGTAAAGTGCACGTCTTTTTCGAAGCGAAAGCGCCGGCGCTGTGCTGCATCGTACTGGAGCAAATCGGGCAGTGGGTCGTGCAGTGTGCATCCCAGTTCGGCCGCCAATTCGCGAAACCTGGCCTGGTACGGCGCAGCATCGCTTGTTTCATCCATGTGCTGGGAAAGCGGAATCGGCATGAGCACCACCGGTTTTTTGATCGCGCGCACCCATTGTGTGAGAATGGCCCGCATCAGCTTCCAGCCGGGCGTGTCGGGCGAATCGTATGCGGGTACCGGCTGATAGTGTGTCAACCGTTGCACTGTTTCCTTGGCGCCAAGTGCGTTTACCACCTTCCGAAGCAGCAGGAACCGCCCGCTCCGATCCACCGTTTCATTCTCTTCTGGCGACATTTCGTGCGGTTCGAGAGGCTCGCGTCGTGGCGGGACATGATGCAGTCGCAGCTCTTCGCCTTCGAGGGTGTAGTAGGGCTTGGCATAGATATGCTCGCGGCCCTTGTCATCGTTATGCGGACGATATCGGGCCACGATGCGTCGTACGTTTTCAACAAACACTGCGATCACCACGAGGTCGTGTTCCATATCCCGTGCAAACTCGCGCCATGCCAGATACTGTTGCTCGGTGCCAGTTGCGGATAAGCCGAAATTGCAGGTTTGCAATGCGGGAATGTGCGCTTCAAGGAGGTCGGTATAGCGCTGATGGTTCGACACGCCATCGCCCGCAGTGAACGAATCGCCGAAAAAAAGCACTCGGCGACGTCCTTTCGGGCGCTGCATCGGGAATGGGTGGTTGGAGCGGAATCCCGCTTCATTTACCTGCAATAAATATCCACCTGCTTCATGCGGTATGCGCGCCTTCAGGTTGGGAACGAACCGATAACCAAATATGGGATGATATTCATAAATCTGTCTCATTGGAATTATCCGGATAGTTACGGGCATTTCATCTGATCATCGTCGGATGCGTGCACATTTTGAAAAGAAAAGAGCAAGACTGCGCACCGGGATTAAAGTGCTTTATGCTGATCGACATTGCCTCTTTGTGAAGCCGCATACCATGTGACAGTGAATCAAGCACTGCATAACCACTGATTACGGAAATTCATGTCAGTGAAATCCAATTGTGCCGCGTCGAAATGTGAAAGAAAAATGATTGCAGGGCATATGCTTTGCCTGTGTTATTTCGTTTTGAGTCCATGGAGACATGTTGTTACATGTTTTGCCGCCATGAGATGCGGTATATCAATTGCGATGAATGAACTTGTTGAGGGCAATATAAAAATTGGAAGCTTTATATTCGACTTGATTATTTGCTGAATCCAATTTCGGTGTTGCATGAGAGGGGCGCAAGGCAACCTCGATTGCTGAATGATTGGCACTTAGCAATTTTGATTCAGCACGCTTCCAGACTGAAAAATCATTGTGATGAACAAAGTCGGCCCACTGTACTTTGAAACACTGGAAAGACAATGCAAAGCAAGCTGGCCGGCTAGCTTATTGAGGCGAACGATTAGGAGCTTCGGCACGACTGAGCCAGCTTTCACGCCAAAAGTAGTATTCACTCCGAGGGCAATTCCTGGAGCATGCCCCTTGGCAAATGACCCCTTTCAAGGCAACTGTATGGGTCAGGTGAGCCATTTTCCCAGTTTGCTCGATAATGATTTTGTTTATCGGAAATTGCACTTGGTATCTGCCTCCGATACTCTTCGACATGCCGGGAATGAATGAAAGACCGCAATTATTGCCATTGGAATCCAGGCAGGCGCGAATTTTCTCTGCCTTTTTTACATTAACCCACTCACCTGCCTCCAGATTCAAATCTCCTTTGTGATTTTGAGTTCTCGATCCGAATAACGTACCAGGTTCGGACCACCCCAGAAAACGATGTGTTGCCGTACGCCACACGATAATCAGAAAATCGCGAATGGAAAGTTCACCGTAACGAATTTCCTGTATGAATTGTTTGATGCTCCAACGGGAAAGCTCCGAAGTGGCGGCGTAGAGTTCAGTAGATTGACAGAAATATCTATCGTCTTGACGTGTTGGAAGTTGTTTCAACCAGCGCGTATTGTCATCCTGTGGCTGCAAGCCCATTTTTGATGAGGGGTCAATTTCCTTCGCAGGTTTCAACCAGGCTTCTTTCCAGAAAAAAAGGCATGTCCGCTGGCAGCCATCATGGGCGGAGCCATCACACCGTAATTCTTCAAGAAACACTGCCGAATTCATGCGACGCAGGCCGTAGCCAGCCACGCAGGTTTTGTCTGCGCGGCGATAAACACGAAACTGGCGGCCACAATATTGAACCATTTCAGGCATGAACGGCATGCCATCGAATTTGCCATTCTCATCCAGTGTTTCCGCAATTTCGCGCATGCTGCGTATCTCAACAAGATCGCCACGTAAAAAAGGCTGGGGGGGGATAAGGTTTTTATTCATATTCATGGGGACAAGTATGACCTCAGGTTTGGAACCCGATATGCACTCCGGGGTTTTTGGGTGTTTGTTCGTGTGTAGCATCAATATTTGCTATTCATGCTTGGCAAATGCTTTGCATGCGTTTCCGGATGCTTTATTCCGATATTGCGGGCTGCAACACAGCGTCCGTACATCGTCGGACATATCGCGTGTCAAAATGTTACTAAATAAGGTTGATCTTTCTCAAAGCAGATGCGTGTCCAACCCAATGTCGTGAGCAGATGCGCATAGATAAATTGTGGCAATGATTGCCAGCGAAGCCCCGCCAGGCAATGCAGCGCAGGAGCAAGGAAATGGGGGCTCTGTCTTGTTTTGGCATTGTTAATGTAATGAAAATGCGGTGCAAAAATAATTTTCACTTATCGCTCTCATTTTTTTGGATTTTGGAAAGATTGCCTCATGAAGCGCGATTCCCATATGAGATATGTCAAATTATGTTGTTTGTAACAATTGCTGACAGTGAAGCGGAAGGCATCAACGGTTAGCAGATCGCTGTATAATAATTTTGGAACGATCGTGCTTTTCAGGATGAAATATCAAGGAGGCAGCATGGATTTGCACTACACAGCGGATGATCTGGCCTTCCGGGACAAGGTGCATGCGTATCTCGACGCAAACCTGCCGCAAGATTTGCAGCACAAGATGCTCAATCACAAGCGGTTGACGAAAGGCGATTATGTGCGCTGGCACAAGATCGTCGCCCGGCAGGGATGGGTAGGCGCCGGCTGGCCGGTCGAATATGGCGGTACCGGCTGGTCCGCAGTGCAGCGGCATATATGGGAAGAAGAGTGCGCGCGCGCCGGCACACCGCCTATCCTGCCATTCGGTGTCGCGATGGTGGGCCCGGTGATCATGGCGTTCGGTAACGAAGCGCAAAAGCGCTATTACCTGCCACGCATCCTGAATTGCGACGACTGGTGGTGCCAGGGCTATTCCGAGCCGGGCTCCGGCTCCGATCTGGCATCGTTGAAAACGCGCGCCGAGCGCCA
>DATEZO010000312.1:0-4866 GCA_035255485.1 Burkholderiaceae bacterium | reverse complement strand
GGGGGCATATATGGGCCTTTTATATACTCCATGTTGTATTTTTAAAAAGCCGTATGCTCAATGCGCATATTGCATGCTTTTTTACTATACTCCCGCATTTTATTGTGATTCTGATGAACTTGCCCACCCAAGGATGCGAACCGCACGCACGGTGCAGGACCGTGTCCGCGCGATCGATGTGACGGATTGATTGCGTTGCGCTCCATCCAGCCTACAGGGCGGCGGGGTGTAAAAGCTGGCGAGGACCGGCACGCTGTAAGCAAATTCGAAGAATCAGGGAGTAGGATATCCCTATCCTGATAACAGACACGCCGCGCAGACTTGCTCATGCTGATAGCGATACTGACCGACCTCCATGCCAACCGCGAAGCCGTAAGTGCCTGCCTGGCGCATGCGGAGCAGCACAAAGCCGGCCGCTACGCTTTTCTCGGCGACCTGGTCGGCTATGGCGCCGATCCGGCGTGGGTGGTGGATACCGTCACGGATTATGTGCGTCAGCGCGGCGCGTGGGTGGTGCTCGGCAACCACGACGCCGCTGTCGCGCAGGAAACCGGCAAGCAGATGCACGCGGATGCGCGCCGGGTGGTCGAATGGACGCGCGCCCAGTTGAACCCGGAGCAACTGCGCTTCCTGAACGAGCTGCCGCTGACCGCCGAACACGGCGAGATCCTGTTCGTGCATGCCAGCGCCGCCATGCCGCAGCAATGGGAATACATCACCGGCATCATCGAAGCGATCAAGAGCATGCATGCAACCCAGCGCCGCATCACGTTTTGCGGCCATGTACACGAACCGGCACTGTACAACCTGTCGCCCACCGGCAAGGTGGCAGCCTTCACGCCAACACCGGAAATCAGCATCCCGCTCGGCAGCCAGCGCCGCTGGCTGGCGATTCCGGGATCGGCCGGCCAGCCGCGCGACGGCAATCCGGCGGCCTGCTATGCGCTGTTCGACGATGTGCGCAATGAACTGACCTATTTCCGCGTGCCCTACGACCACGATGCGGCGGCGCAAAAGATATTCGCCGTCGGACTGCCGCAGCAGCTCGGCAAGCGGCTCGAAGGAGGGATCTGAGCATGGTCGCGGTGCAGCGCCCGTCTGCCACCATGATCATCGACGGCTTCCTGCTGGAAGAAAAATTGCACAAGGGCGGCATGGCGACGCTCTGGCGCGTGACCGACACGCAGCCCGAGCGGATTGCGCAACTCGGCCTGACGCCGCATGCGCCGCTGCTGATGAAGCTGCCGATCCTGGGCGACAACGACGATCCGGCCGCCATCGTCGGTTTCGAAGTCGAACAGATGATCATGCCCAAGCTGTCCGGCATCCATGTGCCGCGCTTCATCGCTTCCGGCGATTTCACGACCCAGCCGTATATCGTGATGGAACTGATCGCCGGCCCATCGCTGCGCGCCCGCTTCGACGACGCCCCGCTGCCGCCGGAAGAAGTGGCAAGCATCGGCGCAAAGATCGCCGCCGCGCTGCACGACCTGCACCGCCAGCATGTGATCCACCTCGACATCAAGCCCTCCAACGTCATGTTCCGCCCGAGCGGCGAGGCGATCCTGATCGACTTCGGCCTGTCGCGCCACGACCAGCTGCCGGACCTGCTGGCGGAAGAATTCCGCCTGCCGATGGGTACCGGTCCGTACATCTCGCCGGAACAGGTCTTGCATATCCGTAACGATCCGCGCAGCGACCTGTTCGCGCTCGGCGTGCTGATGTATCACCTTTGTACCGGCGAACGGCCGCTTGGCAACCCCACCTCGATCAACGGCCTGCGGCGCAGGCTGTACCGGGACGCGATCCCGCCGCGCACACTCAACCCGCAAGTGCCGCCGTGGCTGCAGGAAATCATCATGCACTGCCTCGAAGTCCAGGCCGACCAGCGCTACGGCAGCGCGGCGCAACTGGCGTTCGACCTGCAAAACCCGGAACAGGTGATGCTGACCGCGCGCGCAAACAAGATGCAGCGCGACGGCCTGGCCGCGGTCGCCCGGCGCTGGTTCCGCTCGATCGGCACCGAACAGTTGCCGGAACAGTCGGCCTCGCACCAGCTGGCGCAGACGCCGATCGTGATGGCGGCAGTCGATCTGATGCAAGGCTCGGAAGCGCTGTCCGAAACACTGCGCACCACCGCCCGCCGCATCCTGCAGACCGAGCCCGGCGCGCGGCTGGCCTGCGTCACGGTGCAGAAAACCAGCCGCATCGGCATCGATGCGGTAGTCGACAATCAGGGCCGCAACCTGCATGCCAAGAACCTGGTCGGTCTCAAGCACTGGGCGCGGCCGCTCAATATCCCGCCAGACAAGATCACCTTCCACGTTCTGGAAGCGCCCGATCCGGCAACCGCGATCATCGACTATGCGCGCGTCAACGACGTCGACCATATCGTGATCGGCTCGCGCGGCAGCTCCACCCTGCGCCGCTATCTCGGCAGCGTATCGTCGCAGGTGGTGGCACAGGCCGATTGCACGGTGACGGTAGTGAAAAGCGCAGGCGGCAGCGCGGAGCGGGACGCCGAGTAGCGCCGTCCCTGGACGGGCGGAAAGCAGGCCGGAACTGTCTTCCATGGCGATGATCACGCGGACCGCCATGTTCTTCGCCGGCGCGCTTGCCCTGCCCAAGCCGCATCCCACCAAACGCGAACTCCCCACATTGATTCCATATTGACAAGAGGCATGGCGCCCTGGCCACACTCGGCCGATGCACGCGTCTTTTCGGTGGCGGCAAAGCACGCGATGAGCGCAAGGTATGCTACGCTATTGCCTCCCTGCGGAAGACGCGCCGGCAGGTTGCTGGACAATGGACGTGCGGGCCGACCTGCCTGCCACGCTATTGGCCACCGGTCCGGGCCCGATATATCCTGACCGCAGGTGTTACGCTGTTTGCTCCCTTTCCCTTATCAACGGGAAAGAATGAATGGGCAAGTCGCAGGAAATGCATGCGACCCGCCCCTGTCAACGGAACGACAAAGGCTTACCAGTCTTTGTGCGCATTGCAAACAACAGCAGTGTTTGCAAAAGAAACCCGAAAAGTATTGTATTGAACGCTTTGCCCGCTCCAATGGAGGCGGATAAATGCGCCCATTTTTCCGGTGTATTGGCGCAAGTGGCGGATCCCGCCCTCCTCTTTGCAGGATGGCGAACGCCGTTGCCAGATCATCAACACGCTACGGATGGATGCAATACATGGAGCGCTTTGCTTCAGGCAAAGCCATTGGAAACCGATTACCGCACACGGACGAAAGAAACATGAACACGATTGAACAGAAAGCGCTGCAATACCATGCCACCGGAAAACCCGGCAAGCTTGCCATCGAAGTGACCAAAGCGGTCGCCAGCGCAGCCGACCTGGCCCTGGCCTATTCTCCGGGCGTTGCGGCGCCTTGCCTCGAAATCAACCAGGACCCGGCCAAGGCCTATGAATACACCGCCAAGGGCAACCTGGTCGCGGTCATCACCAACGGCACGGCGGTACTGGGCCTGGGCAATATCGGCGCTCTGGCCGGCAAACCGGTCATGGAAGGCAAGGCGGTGCTGTTCAAGAAATTCGGCGGCATCGATGCCTTCGATATCGAGCTCGACGAGACCGACCCCGACAAGCTGGTTGAGATTATCGCGGCGATGCATCCGACCTTCGGCGGCATCAATCTTGAAGACATCAAGGCGCCGGAGTGCTTCTATATCGAGCGCAAGCTGCGCGAGCGCCTGTCGATTCCGGTATTCCACGACGACCAGCATGGCACCGCCATCGTGGTCGGCGCCGGTTTCCTGAATGCGCTCCATCTCACCGGGCGCGATATCGCCCTGGTCAAGGTCGTGTGTTCCGGCGCCGGCGCGGCAGCGATGGCATGCCTCGACATGCTGGTGGAACTGGGCGTGAAGCGCGAAAACGTGTATGTATGCGACAGTAGCGGCGTGCTCACCACCCGCCGCGAGCTGACTGCCGAGAAGCGCGCCTGGGCGCAGGATACCGATGCCAGGACGCTGTCCGACGTGATTGGCATGGCCGATGTGTTTCTGGGCGTATCCGGCCCCGGCCTGCTGAAGCAGGATGACGTGCGGAAAATGGCGGCAAGGCCGATCGTGTTTGCGCTGGCCAATCCGGAGCCGGAACTGCGTCCGGAACTGGTGCGCGAGGTGGCGCCGGAAGCCATCATCGCCACGGGGCGTTCCGACTATCCGAACCAGATCAACAATGCACTGTGCTTTCCCTACCTGTTCCGGGCCGCGCTGGATACCGGCGCGACCGGCATCAACCAGCAGATGAAGCACGCCTGCGTCATCGCGCTGGCAGAGATGGCGCGCGGCGACGGGCACTTCGGCAAGGATTACATCGTGCCGACGCTACTCGACGAGCGCCTGCTGACGGGCGTGACGCCGAAGATTGCCGCTGCCGCCTGCGAAAGCGGCGTGGCGCGCAAGCAGATGGACCTGGCCGCCTATCGCACGCAACTGGAACAGTTGGCCAAGTCATTGCTATAACGATGATTGCGGGGGCGCGCCACCCCTGAGAATGAAAGAAAATCCGGAGTGGAAGGTGACGAAGCGAGATCGCGCAAGACTTCTTTGCCAAATTCAAGATCTTGCTCAGAAAAACCGCGGCCGGCACGAGGGAGGCGCTCTGGCCTGCCTGCGATTGTCTGCTCGATCGCTTCGCCGCCGCGGCATGCGAACGTTATATTCGCCATGCCGGCTATGCCCAGCCAGGATGAAACCGCTCTAGTGGTTGTTATTGAAGGCCTGCTGTTCTGGGGTGACCGTGATGCTGGCGCTGGCCGCCGCATTCTGGATCTCGACGATCTGGATTTGATTATTCATCTGGCCGCCGAAATTGTTGAACTGATAGAGGTTGACGGCTGCG
>DATEZO010000311.1:0-8889 GCA_035255485.1 Burkholderiaceae bacterium | reverse complement strand
GATTATCCAATCAATATCGGCGGCCGGCCCTTGCATAGCTGGCCGTCCTTCATCCCGGCGACTTTCGAGCTGATCATTCTCGGCGCGGCGCTGGCAGCGGTTTTCGGCATGCTGATCCTGAACCGCCTGCCGCGGCTGCGCCATCCGCTGTTCGATGTGTCGGAATTCGACCTGGCCTCGCGCAACCGTTTTTTCCTGTGCCTGCCGGCAAGCGATCCGGCCTTCGATGCCGAGCGCAGCAGGGCGTTTCTGGCCGGATTGCAGCCGCTGCTGGTATGCGAGGTGCCGGCATGAGCACGCGGGTAACTTCCGGCAGCGGCGGCGCTGTTCTTCCTTCTCCCGCAAGCGGGAGAAGGGCAGGGGATGAGGGCGTTTGCAAGACAGGGTGCCTTGACGCATACCCTCTCCCGCGCGCGGGAGAGGGAGCAATGCGTGCTTGCAAGGGCCTTCGCGTTGCAACGGCGGCGCTGTGCCTGTTCCTGTGCTCTGCCTGCGAAAAGGCGAAACAGGACATGTACGACCAGCCCAAATACAAGCCCATGGCGCCCAGCAGCCTGTTTGCCGACGGCAGTTCGGCGCGGCCCTTGCCTCCGGGCAGCGTGCCGCACGCGCAGGGACCATTCGCCGGCACCTCGAGCGGACGCGTTGGCGAAGACGCGGTGCGGCGCGACTTGGTGGCGCTGCAGGCGAAAAACATGCCGTATCCGGTCACGCGGCAATTGCTGCTGCGCGGACAGGAACGCTATTCGATCTATTGCCTGCCATGTCACAGTCCGGCCGGCGACGGCGACGGCCTGATCGCGCGGCGCGGGTTTCCGCATCCTCCGACCTACCATTCCGACCGGCTGCGGCAAGCACCGGACCGGCATTTGTTCGATGTCATCACCAACGGCTACGGCATCATGTATTCCTATGCGGATCGGGTCGATGCGCCGGACCGCTGGGCCATCGTCGCCTATATCCGGGCGCTGCAATTGAGCCAGCATGCCGCTGTCAGGGACCTGCCACCCGACATGCGCGCCCGGCTTGCGGCACCGGACGCGGGGGAATCTCAATGAACAGGAATCTCGTTGCAATTGCAGCCGGCAGCACGGCAGTGATCCTGTGCGCGCTGGCGTGGCGCATGCATCCCGCCGCATTCCTGGCCGCCTATCTGGCGGCATGGTGGTTCTGGATCGGAATCGCGCTCGGCGGCTTGGCCAATGTCTGGCTGCACAATCTGACCGGCGGCGCATGGGGCGAGGCAATCCGCGCGCCGCTGCTGGAAATCGGGCGCAGCACCTGGATCGCCGCGCTGCTGTTCCTGCCGCTGCTGGCCGGCATGCACAGCCTGTATCCATGGGCGGCGCAGGCCGGTGACGGCGCTTTCCGCTGGGCCGGGGAACTGGCGGCGCCGGGCTTCAAGGATGTGTGGCTCACGCCCGGATTTTTCCTGGCGCGCAGCGTCGCCTATCTCGCGTTATGGAGCGTGCTGGCGCTGCTGGCGCAACGGCCGGCGCTGCGGCGTTCGAAACCGTTTTCCGCGCTGGCGCTGATCCTGTACGGCTTTTCCGTCAGCCTGGCCGCGGTCGACTGGATCATGTCACTGATTCCGGTCTGGTATTCGAGCGTATTCGGCTGGCTGGCCGGCACCGGCCAGATGCTGGCGGGCATGGCGCTGGCGACCGTGCTGGCGGCACGCGCCCGCCCACCGGTTGTGCCGGGCATATTGCGCGACCTCGGCAACCTGCTGCTGATGTACGTGATGACCTGGGCCTATCTCGGCTTCACCCAATTCCTCATCATCTGGGCCGAAAACCTGCCGCATGAAATCGCCTGGTATCTGCCGCGCCTGCAGGGAGGCTGGCTGGTGATGGCCTGGATGTTGACGCTTTGCCTGTTTGCCGCGCCGCTCCTGCTGCTGCTGTCGCGCCAGGCCAAGCAGTCGCCGCGCGTCATGGGCGCTCTGGCGGCGGCATTGCTGGTGATGCAGCTGATTGATTGCTGGTGGCTGATCCTGCCCTCGGTCCCGGTTCCGGGCGCAGTCTGGTTCTGGATCGCGCCGCTGGCACTGGCCGGGCTCGGCATTGCGGCCTGGCTGCTGTGGCCGTATCGCTCGTTGTCCCTCAAGCCGCCGCAGGCGAACGGAGCGCAACATGGCTGAACCGGCTATCGCGCCCGATGATGTCGATCTGCGGGCGGTGCTGTGGATCGTGCTGGCGCTGGTCGTGACGATCCTGCTGGCGACCGCCGCCGCGTATGCCGCCTGGCAAGGCTGGGGTCCGGCGTCTTCCGGCAGCGGTACCGGGCTGGTTGTCGCCAGTGCCGGCCCGCGACTGCAAAGTGCGCCGCAGCCGGAACGTGCAGCATATTTCGCGGAAAAGGAGCGCCTGCTCGATTCCTGGCAATGGATCGACCGGCAGGCCGGCATTGCACGCATTCCGCTGGAACAGGCGATGCAGCTGATGGTGCAGCGCAATGCCGGCGCGGAGCAAAAACCATGAGACATTGCCTGCTGTGGCTGTGGCTGCTGGCGGCTGGCGCCGCGTGCGGCCAGTCGCTTCCAGCACCACCTCCGCCGCAGACCGCGTTCACGCAACATCTGGATGCGCGCCTGCCGCTGCAATCGGTGTTTGTCGACGACGACGGCCGCCGCGTGCGGTTCGCCGATTTCTTCGGACGCCGCCCCGTGGTGCTGGTACTCGGCTATTACCATTGCCCCAATCTGTGCAGCACCCTGATGGAGGGTGTGCTGCAGGCGCTGGCGGCGGCCGATCTGCCGCGCGAATCCTATCGCCTGCTGGCGGTCAGCATCGACCCGGCGGAAGATGCGCCACTGGCGGCCAGGCGCAAGATTTCCTATGAGCCGATGCTGGGCCGGCGCGGCGGCGAGCTGCATCTCCTGACCGGCGAGCCGGCCGCGATCACGGCGCTGGCATCCAGCGCGGGCTTCGCTTACGCCTATGACGCCGCGCTGCGGCAATACATTCATCCGGCCGGCTTCCTGATCGCGACCCCGGACGGCCGCATCTCGCGCTACTTCCTGGGCGTGCGCTTCGATCCGCAGGAATTGCGGCAGGCGCTGACGATGGCGGCGGACGGCCGCATCGGGTCGCTGGCCGAGCGCCTGCTGCTGCTGTGCGCGCACTACGATCCGGCCACCGGCCGCTACAGCCTGGCGGCGATGACGCTGGTGCGGATCGGCTGCCTGCTGGCGCTATTGACGCTGGCCGCCTGGGCCTGGCGGCACCGCATGCCGGGCGGAGGCGCACGATGAATGGCGGATTCCGCCTGCTACCGGCTTCCGCCTCGGATGCGGCGGCGCGCTTCGATCTGCTGCTGCTGGCACTGCTGCTCCTGACCGGCCTGATGGCGCTGGCGATCACGGCGCTGATCGTCTTTTTTTCGATCCGCTACCGCAAAGGCTCTGGCGCCGACCGCAGTCATGTACCGACCAGCAACCGCCGCCTCGAATTGACCTGGACCCTGGTTCCGCTGCTGCTGTTCCTTGGCATCTATGCCTGGGCTGCCCATGACTATGCACGGCTGTATGACGCACCGCCCGAGGCAATGCCGGTATTCGTGGTTGCCAAGCAATGGATGTGGAAAGTGGAACACGCCAACGGCCGGCGCGAAATCGGCGAGCTGCATGTGCCGCTGGGTAGGCCGGTGCGGCTGACGCTGGCCTCGCAGGATGCGGTCCACAGCTTTTTCGCGCCCGCTTTTCGCATCAAGCAGGATGCGGTGCCGGGCCGCACCACCTCGCTCTGGTTCACGCCGATGCAGGCCGGAGAGTTTCCGCTGCTGTGCGCCGAGTATTGCGGCAGCGAGCATTCCCTGATGCGCGGCCGGATCGTGGTGCTGGCGCCGGATGAATTCGCGCGCTGGCTGGCGCAGGGCGATGCCCGCCCCGGCATCGCGGCGCGCGGATTCGATCTGTTTCGCCGCTACGGCTGCAGCGGCTGCCATGCCGCCGGTTCCAGCGTGCATGCGCCCGATCTGACCGGCTTGCTGGGACGCACGGTGCATCTGCAGGACGGCCGCTCGCTGGTCGTGGACGAAAACTACATCCGCGATTCGGTGCTGCTGCCGAAAAAGGACGTGGTCGCCGGCTATGCGCCGATCATGCCGACCTTCGCCGGGCAGATCGGCGAGGAAGATCTGATGGCGATCATCGCGTATTTGAGGTCGACGGGAAATGAACGCTGATTCTTGCTTGTCATTCCCGCCTGCGCGGGAATGACATTTATTTCGGCTGCACTTGGGAGATGTGAATTGACCGCTTCGTCCACCATGGGAATCGATAGCAATCCTTCGGGCAACCAGTGCAGCTACCTTGAAGAGGGCTACACGCTCAAGTCATGGCTGACTACCCATGATCACAAGCGCATCGCGCTGCTCTATCTGATCTCGATCACCGCCTTCTTTTTCATCGGCGGTGCGGCGGCGACCCTGATCCGCCTCGAGCTGGCGACCCCGGCCGGCGGCCTGGTGTCGCACGACACCTACAACAAGCTGTTTACCGCGCACGGCGTGATCATGGTGTGGCTGTTCCTGATCCCGTCGATTCCGTCCGTGCTCGGCAACTTCCTGCTGCCGATGATGATCGGCGCGCGCGACATGGCCTTTCCGCGCCTGAACCTGGCGAGCTGGTATGTCTATGTGCTGGGCGGCCTGTTTACGCTGGCGGCGCTGGCGGCGGGCGGGATCGATACCGGCTGGACTTTCTATGTGCCGTACTCGACCATGTTTTCCAACAGCCATGTGATCCTGGCGCTGGTCGGCGTGTTCATTGTCGGCTTTTCCTCGATCATGACCGGCATCAACTTCATCGTGACGGTGCACACCCTGCGCGCGCCCGGCATGGGCTGGTTCCGCCTGCCGCTGTTCGTGTGGGCCAATTACGCGACCGCCGTGATCCTGGTGCTGGCGACGCCGGTCCTGGCGATGACGCTGGCATTGATCGGTGCCGAGCGGCTGCTGCAGGTCGGCATCTTCGATCCGGCGCTGGGCGGCGATCCGCTGCTGTTCCAGCACCTGTTCTGGTTCTATTCGCATCCGGCGGTTTACATCATGGTGCTGCCGGCGATGGGCGTGGCGAGCGAAATCATTCCCTGCTTCGCGCGCCGGCCGGTGTTCGGCTACCGCTTCATGGCCTATGCGATTCTCGGCATCGCCGCAATCGGCTTCCTGGTATGGGGCCATCACATGTTCGTGTCCGGCCAGTCGATGTACGCCGGCATGGTGTTTTCCCTGCTGTCGTTCCTGGTCGCAATTCCGTCTGCGATCAAGGTCTTCAACTGGACCGCAACGCTGTACAAGGGAACCATCACGTTCGCCGCGCCGATGCTGTATGCGCTCGGCTTCGTTGGCCTGTTCATGATCGGCGGCATGACCGGCCTGTTCCTGGCGGCGCTCGCGCTCGACGTGCACCTGACCGACACCTATTTCGTGGTGGCGCATTTCCATTACATCATGGTCGGCGGCGCGGTGATGGCCTATCTGGGCGGCATCCATTTCTGGTGGCCCAAGATCAGCGGCCGCATGTATCCGGAAATGTGGGGGCGGGTGGCGGCATTGCTGATCTTTTTCGGCTTCAACCTGACTTTCTTTCCGCAATACCTGCTCGGCTACGAAGGCATGCCGCGCCGCTACCATGTCTATCCGCCGGAATTCCAGATGCTCAATGTGCTGTCGTCGGCGGGCGCGTCGATCCTGGCGGTCGGCTACCTGCTGCCGCTGGCCTACCTCGGCTGGTCGCTGTTTTTCGGCAAGCGCGCCGGCGACAATCCGTGGCAGGCGACCGGGCTCGAATGGAAGACCGCCTCGCCGCCGCCGAAGCACAATTTCGCGCAGTTGCCGCAGGTGAACGAGGGGCCGTATGCCTATCCGCTCGCCTCCTCACCGGAGGCCGCGCCATGAGCAGCATCGCGCCGCGCTGCAAGGATGCCGCACGGCGCGATTTCGCCTCCACGCTCGGCGTGTGGATTTTCCTGGCGACCGAGCTGATGTTTTTCGGACCGCTGTTGTTCGGCTATCTGTATGTCAGGATTCATTTTCCGGATTCATTTGCCGCCGCCAGCCGGCATACCGATGTTGCGCTCGGTACGCTGAATACGGCCGTGCTGCTGACTTCCAGCATGACGATGGCGATCGCGGCGGCAGCGCACCGGGTCGATGCGCGGCATCTGGCGGCGCGGCTGCTGTGGGTCACGGCGGCGCTGGGCGCGACATTCCTGGTGATCAAGGGCGTCGAATACGCGCATGACTGGCGCGCGCATCTGTTTCCGGGCCCGGCATTTTCCTTTCCGGGACACGGATCGGAAGGCGCGCAACTGTTTTTCTTTCTGTACTTTGCGCTGACTGGCCTGCATGCATTGCATCTGACCATTGGCATCGTGCTGGCCGGCGCATTCGCGTTCGACCTGCACCGCAACCGGCCCGCGTTCGCCAATGCACAGCGCACCGAACTGGCCGGGCTGTACTGGCATTTCGTGGATGCGATATGGATCTTTCTGTATCCGATGCTGTATCTGGTCGGGCGCGCCGCGACAGGAGAGCCGGGATGAGAGCCGAATACAAGCGCTGCCTGCTGGTATGGCTGGGCCTGATGGCGCTATTGGCCCTGACCTTCGGCAGCGCCTGGCTGCCGCTGGGCATCTGGAACGGCATCATCAATCTGGGGATCGCCGCGCTCAAGGCCGGGCTGGTGGCGGCATTTTTCATGCATCTGAACACTGGCAGCGGCCTGATCCGGATCGTGGCGGCGGCCGCATTGTTCACGCTGGCACTGCTGTTCGCCTTGAGCGGCGGCGATTATGCGACCCGCGGCGTGCATCCGGCGCCGTGGCAAAAGCCGCAGCAACTGCCGGCCGCGATTGCACCCCGCTAACGTAGATCATTGATCCGGCACGAAGAAGTGATGATGTCATCGCGCCCTGTTTTCACCCTCTTCCCGCGGGGGAGGGCTGGGGAGAGGGGAGTGTTCTGACGAAAACAGGAAAGGCCGCATATGGAACGAAAAATTGCAGTCATAACCGGCGCTTCGGCCGGCATCGGGCGCGCGGCTGCGGTCGAATTCGCCCGGCACGGCTGGCGCGTTGCCTTGCTGGCGCGCGGCGTCGACGGCTTGACCGGTGCGCATCGGGAAGTAGAGCAGGCCGGCGGCGAGGCGATGGTGATTCCGACCGATGTAGCGGACCAGGCCCAGGTGGAAGCGGCGGCGGCACGCGTCGAGCGCGAATGGGGCCCGATCGAGGTCTGGGTCAACGACGCGATGGCGACCATATTCTGCCCGGCATTGTCGATTGCGCCCGAGGATTTCCGGCGCGCCACCGAAGTCACCTATCTGGGCGCAGTATGGGGTACGCTGGCGGCATTGAAACGCATGAAGCCGCGCAATCGCGGCACCATCGTCCAGGTCGGCTCGGCACTGGCCTACCGCTCGATTCCGCTCCAAGCGCCGTACTGCGGCGCGAAAAGCGCCTTGCGCGCCTTCACCGATTCCCTGCGTTCCGAGCTGATTCATGACAAGAGCCGCGTGCATCTGACCATGACCCACCTGTCAGCCTTCAACACGCCGCAATTCGACTGGGGCCGCAGCTGCATGCCGAACCGACCGCAGCCGCTCGGAAAGATTTTCCAGCCGGAACTGGCTGCGCGCGCGATTTACTGGTCAGCAACCCATCGGCGGCGCGAGCTGTGGGTAGGATTGCCGGCGGTGGAGGCGATCCTCGGCACGCGCATCATGCCCGGCTTTCTGGATCGCAAGCTGGCGCGGGAAGCCTATGAAGGCCAGCAGACCGACGAGCCCGCAGCCCCCGGCCGGCTCGACAATCTGTACCGGCCGGTGCCGGGCGACCATGGCGCGCGCGGCCGTTTCGACGGGCGCGCAGTGTCGTCGAGCTGGGAATTGCGGCTGGTCACGCACCGCTGGAAAATGGCATTCGGTGCGCTTGTTCTGATTCTTTTGCTGCTCCTGGTCTTGCGCATCGCTTGAAATATCCCGTAATCAAGAACTATTCGGCAACGAACTTTCTCTAATCCCGGTGTCATTCCGATTATGTTGGATTACTGTTGATTTTCTGCAAATAATCAGATTACGCAAGTCAAAATATTGAGCAATGCGAACAAATAATCATTACCCGAGTGATTTACGCTACATCCTGCCGTGGGTTGCGCTCGCGATTCTTTTGTCGTCACTCTTATGGGGCATGCTGTTTGTCAAACTCGATCATGACAAGGCGTTGGCCAGACAAAATGCTTTCAAGCAGGTAACAGCATTGAGCAATTCGTATGCCGAACAACTGTTGCGCACGGTGGAGCAGATCGACCAGATTACATTAACCATCCGGCATTACTGGAAAGAAACCAACGGTACGCTACGATTGGAAGATCAGGTCCGGGATGGCCTGTATCCGTTGAATTCCTGGCTATTTGTGACGATTGCCGACCAGAACGGCGAATTGGTCACCAGCACGATGGCATTCGATAAAGGGATGAGCGTTGCGGGAAAAAAGTGGTTTGAACAGCCCGGATTCAATGCCTCTGATGCGATCTTCATTTTCCCTGCGGAAATTGGCCCCCGCCTTGACAAGCCGATCATCCGGTTCAGCCGAAAACTGATGGCGCAGGACGGATCTTTCGATGGTGTGGTCTGGGTTGCTGTTCACCCCGATTATCTGACCTCGTTTCAGGATCAGCGCAGCCTTGGGAAGGGCGATTTTGTTACGGTCAGCATCAAGAATGGCCCGGTGCTGGCAGCCAAGATGGGACAGAACGGGGATCAAGCGCAGATTTTCTATCGCGACAATCCGGCATTCGATGCATTTAGCGGCGCGGTGGAAGAGCCGGGGAAAAAATTCCAGGATAACAAAGCACGTATTGTTGCATGGAAAAAACTTGAGAATT
>DATEZO010000310.1:0-3973 GCA_035255485.1 Burkholderiaceae bacterium | reverse complement strand
CCCAAGACTTGCGCTGCCAACCCGGGCCTGCCACTCCGGCAGGCCCTTTTCCTGGCATAGGAAGCTGCTACCGGCAGAAGGGGGGCATTGGGAACTGGTCTCGTGTGACACGAACTTCTGCTCCCGGCCGTCTATCGTCTGTCCCGGCTAATTGCTGTCGGTCCGTTTTGGCCAAGAGGGCGGACAACGGAGTCCTTCCTGCGAATCCGCGCTGCCGCCCGGAAGCGGAACCAGGCGATTCTCAAAGTCGACGTCCGGGCCCATGGTCTCGGCGGGCAATCTGAACACCCAACAGCGCAGGTCAATGGTTCTTACCATAACCGCCAAGTAACCTTTCGGCTCAGCCTTGGCGCTTTCGCGCTCAGGTCATCAACAGAACCTTGCCTATGTGACAGTGTCAAACAGTTCTTGCGGAACTCAATTAAGTAGCCAAGGCGAGTGCAATGGAAAAATCAACAAATGGAACTTCGCCTGTGACGGAGGGAATTTACAGCGAAGAAGCGATGTCCTTCGCGACCTCGCTGCTCGAAAACAGCAACGACCTAGTGGCTGCCATCGACCCAAATCTGCGTGTTGTCGCGCTGAATGCACCGTTCAGGCGTGAATTTGAACTGGTTTTCGGCAAAACGCTCAATGCCGGAGAACGCCTTGATGAAGCGCTGTCCCATTTAACCGGCGACCGGGACAAGGCGATCGCCTTGTGCCAGAGGGCGCTTTCCGGCGAGTCGTTCCGCGTCAACGAGGATTTTGGCGACGACAAGCTCATACGGAAGCGTTACGAACTGGCATTCAGCCCCATTTTCGATATCCATCATCGACCCATCTTTGCCGCGGTCGTCGTCCGCGATTTCACCATGATGCGCGAAAGCGAGCAGCGTTTCGGGGCACTCCTGGAAGCGGCACCGGATGCGACCATCATCATGCGCTCGGACGGAATTATTGAACTGGCGAATGCACACGCGGAACGGATGTTTGGCTATGGCCGGCATGCAATGGATGGGCTGCTTGTGGAAAAACTCATGCCAGTGCGCTTTCATGCCCGCCATGTCGCGCAGCGTAATCAATTCGCCCTGCGGCCGGCTGCACGTCCAATGGGAACGGGAAAAGCCAGCTTGTTGGGCATGCGTGCGGACGGCACGGAGTTCCCGGTTGAAATCAGCCTCAATCCGATCGACGTCGGTCATGACCGGATGGTTGTGGCGGCAATTCGCGATATGTCCATACGTCAGCGGACTGAAGACCAGCTGCGTGAGTTGTCCATCGAACTCGAAAAGCGCGTGGCGGAGCGCACCGCAGAGCTGGAGCAGGCGACGAAGGCATTTCGCTCCACCTTCGAGCAAGCCTCGGTCGGCATCGCGCATGTATCCATTTCCGGGGCATGGCTGCGAGTCAATCGGCAGTTGTGCGATATCGTCGGCTATACGGCCCAAGAACTGCGCTCGCTGACCTTCCAGGACATCACGCATCCGGGCGACCTGGATGTCGACCTCAAGCTGATGTACCAGCTGTTGGCCGGGCAGATCCCCTCGTATTCCATGGACAAGCGATACCTGCATAAAAACGGAGATATCGTCTGGATCAATCTGGATGTTTCACTGGTCCGGGACGATCATGGCGTACCGCAGTATTTCATCGCTTTTATCAAGGATATCAGCGCCACCAAGCGGGCCGAGGCAGAGGCGCAAACGAGCAAGGAAAGCTTGGCGCTGGCCGTCGAAGCCACTGGCATCGGAATATTCGACTATTGCCCGCAAACCGGGCGCACCAACTGGAGCCCGGAAATGAAGCATCTGTTCGGGTTGCCTGCAGACGCGCACGTAGAACTGGAGGCGGCTTTCGAGAAAATATATCCAGATGACCGAAAGAATGTGGTGGAGGAGTTGAGGAGGACCTTGCGCGGTGAAAATAATGGGGCGTACCAGCTCGAATATCGGACACAAGGCAGGGAGGAGGGCCAGGAACACTGGGTGGAAGCGCGCTGGCAGGTGTTCTTTGATGAACAAGGCAAACCGATCCGATGTGTCGGCACTGCACTCGACGTGAGTGAAAAAAAGCGCGCGGAAGAAAAAGTTCGTCAAAACGAGCGACAGCTCAGGCTCATTTTCGATGCCAATCCGATTGGCACCGTCAAGGCCAGGATCAACGGCGAGGTCACCGATGCGAATGCCGCATGCTTGCGCATTATCGGGCGGACGAAAGAAGATCTGAAGCAGGGAAAAATTAACTGGATTGAGCAAACGCCGCCGGAGTACGTCGAATCAGACAAAACGGCAATACAACAAGCAGTGAAGTACGGCATTTCCGAGCTCTATGAAAAGGAGTACATCCGGCCAAACGGCGAACGCATTGCCGTGCTCCTCGCCTGTGCACTGCTAGGAGATGGCGATGACCTGGTTGCATTCATTCTGGACATCAGCGAGCGCAAGGTCGCCGAAGAGTTGCTGCGACGTGCAGCGCTCCACGATCCATTGACCGGCCTGCCAAATCGCGGATTGCTGTTCGACTTCGCCACGCGGATATTCGGACGATCACGCAGAGAGCGTCTGAAAAGTGCAGTGCTGTTTGTCGACCTGGACCGTTTTAAACCGATCAATGACACGTACGGCCACGAAATCGGGGATGAGGTGCTCAAGGAAGTCGCGCAGCGTCTTACCCACTGCACGCGCGCCGACGATATCGTGTTCCGTTTAGGCGGGGACGAGTTCCTGATTCTGTTGCCGATGATAAACCATGAGGAAAATGCCGGTGACGTGGCGCGTCATGTGATCCATTGCCTGAATCAGGCGTACAAGGTGAAAGGCCTGGTGGTGTCGCTTTCAGCGTCGGTGGGCATCAGTATTTATCCGCAGGATGGCGACGAAATTGACACGCTTATCCATCATGCCGATGCGGCGATGTATCACGCCAAACAGGAAGGCCGAAGCAACTTCCAGTATTACTCCGAGGAGCTGGCCGCCCGTTCGCAATTTCATATGAAAATCGAGGAGCACCTGAAAGCCGCGCTGACGCAGGATGCCTTTACGTTGCACTACCAGCCGGTGGTCGATATGCACTCCCCGCGCCTCATGAGCGTCGAAGCCTTGGTCCGATGGTCGCACAGTGATATTGGCCCGGATCAGTTCGTGCCCGTGGCGGAAACGACCGGCCACATTAGCCAACTTGGTGATTGGGTCCTGCGCGAAGCATGCCGGCAATACAAGAGATGGCTCGAACATGGATTGCCGCCGATCCCGATCGCGGTGAATGTATCGGCCACGCAGTTCCGGCAGAAGGATTTTTCCGGCTATTTTGTCCGCGCTCTGGAAAAATGGTCGGTGCCGGTAACGGCCCTGCAAGTGGAAGTGACAGAAACGGCGCTGATGGAAAATATCGACCGTGCGATCGAGATATTGACGCACCTGAAAGACCTGGGCATTCAGATTGCTTTGGATGACTTCGGCACTGGCTATTCGAGCCTGAACTATCTGTCCCGGCTCCCGATTAATAAGATCAAGGTCGATAAATCATTTGTCCAGCGCGTGGGCCACGATGCCACCAGCCGAGCCATTGCGGAAGCGGTCATCGCGTTGGGACATTCGTTGGACTTGGAAGTCGTCGCGGAAGGCATCGAATCGGCGGACATCATGGAGTATTTGCGTCGACACGGCTGCAATCAGGCGCAGGGCTATCACGTATGCCGCCCTATGGGCCCCGGCGAATTTGAGACTTGGTACAGGACGCACAGCGCGATGAATGAAGGCTGACCTTGCTTGAAGACAGCGTCGCCGATGAAGGTGATTTTCACGGCATTTTCTGCAGGTGGCGAAACATCGTCGCCACATTGAACTCATTCCCCTTTTCACGCCTGCGGTACTCGACCAGGTCACCCTGACGAAACTTCGTTCCAGCAAAGTCAAAATCCTTCTTGACGACGAAGATATCCCATTCCTCAAAGTCGTTTGGGGGATCAGTTCGGTTGACGCGGATGCGGCCA